>NZ_JALXBJ010000065.1 GCF_026991495.1 Thermococcus sp.
GGAGAATTCACCTCTATCTCATCGCAAGGGAGATAAAAGGGAGTAAACCCGCAGGAGTTTACGGACTTGAGGATCTTGAGAACGCGTTATCCGGGAAAAAGCTCGAAGGGGTTGAACTTGAAAAGGTGGTGGGAGAATGAAGAGGCTTTTATCATCCCTCCTTTTTGTTTTGCTCTTTGTAGCGATCCCCGTGGGAGCATGGGTGCTTAAGCTTCCACTCCAAGAGCACCACGAGGGCATGCTCAGTGACGCCACAGCTCTGAACGGATCCATATACGCAATTGGACTCGAGACGTATGTTAGTACCTTTAACGTTCAATGGGTTGGCAACACCACCCTGTTCAAAATCGGCCCGAATGGAAATCTGCTGGCAAAATACATAATAACCGGCGGCTTCTGCGACGAGGAAACCTGGCCAAGCCTGGGGATTGAATCATATGGGGATGAGATAATCGCGTATGGAGTATCCTGTGTTCCAAGGTTCAAGAACAAGACATCGTGGATCATTGCACTTGATGGAGATGGTAGATACAAATGGGGATTCTCACTGCCCGGGTACATAGCTCAGGCGGAGGTCTGGAACGGCTCGATTGTGGCTGCAATAGCCTACAGAGAGGGCGATAGGATAATACCGGTGATGCTGTGGGCAGATCCCATAACCGGAAAAATCGAAAGGATGTACCTAATTCCCCTCGCCGATCCCCATGCGGTACTCAGGTTTGAAATCGACGAAAATGGCGAGATAATCGTCGCCGGTTACGATGAAAAAATGCTCTCATGGGCCGGAATAATATACCCAAACAACACGATCAGGGTGTGGGATACTGGAGTTGAGGCATGGGATGGTCCATCTGTCTGGGCGGTTGGAAACGAGAGCCGTTTTCTAATCGCAGTTGGATGGTCCAATGGAACGTACCTGATCAATCCCATTACAGCCAGTGCCCTCTTTGTGGAAGACACCTACCCCTATGCTCTCATGGTCATAAACAACAGCCCGGTGATGGTGTCACCCCACGGGAGGGGGAAATCCATCTTTCTCAGGTTGAACTGGAACGGAAGCGTTGAAAGTGTCAGCTTCCTCGCAGACTTCACGGTTCTGTTTGTGAGTGACGGGTTAATGGGAGGGTACAGTGGGGATCACTACTCCCTCGCTCCCTTCCAGCCTGGCCAAGAGGTTCCCATGAGTTTAAAGGCACTTCCAGCAGAGCCGAAAATCAACGAGATCGTGTTGCCCCTCAAGCCAATTAACGTGACTGTCCACCAATTCAAACCTGTGATAGTCGCTGGAATCCCTAATCAGGGCCTGGCAACTTTAAGAGTTGCCACAACCCCACCTGGAGCGGAGGTATACATCAACGGTTCTCACATCGGAAGAACTCCACTGAACCTCAACCTCACACCCGGCAACTGCATCCTGAAGCTCGTCAAAGAGGGTTACAAAAACAAAACCCTGAACCTCACGCTCTCGCCCGGGACTGAAAGGGACCTCACAGTCAGGCTTGAACCCCTATCCGGGAGGCTCCTCATCAGCTCCACTCCCGCAAACCTGACCGCCACGATCATCGGAGGTAACATGAACAAGAACTGCACCACCCCGTGCTCCCTTTCCCTGCCCCTTGGAAAATACACGGTGAATGTGAGCAACGGAAAAGGCTGGAAAGCCGCCGATGTTTACGTCGGTGTGAACTCCACCTCAACGGTTTCTCTGGCGATTCCGGTGCCCAAAAAGGGGTCAAGGGGCCCCCTTCTGCTGGCTCTTGTGCTTCTCGCACTGGGCGGCGCGGGTGCCTACGTTTACATGAAGAAGCCTGCAGGTGAGGAGGTCACCAGAACCGAAAAGGCCCATCGGGATAAGGGCCGGTAAGGCCTTCGGAATAAGCCACGTTGGGGCGAGGGAAAACAACGAGGACAGCTTTTTAGTTCTTAAATTGGCGGACGCCTACCTTCTGGCGGTGGCGGACGGCCTCGGAGGCCACAATGCCGGCGAAGTGGCCTCTGGGATGGCTGTAAAAATCCTCGGTGAGGTTTTCTTGGAGGAATACGGGGCAGGACTGCAGGCTTATCTCGTCAGGCTCCTGCTGAAAAAAGCCCATGAACTGGCACATTCGGGGATAAAGGAGGCTGCCCGCGGAGAGAGGGAAGGAATGGGCACCACCCTGGTTTCAGCCTTCGTCAGGGGCGGAAGGGCCATAGTAGCGAACACCGGGGACAGCAGGGCTTATTTGATAAGAAATGGGAAGGTGGTTGCGAGGACCAGAGACCACTCCCTCGTCCAGGAGCTCCTCGACAAGGGCGAGATAACGGCGGAGGGAGCGAGGAGGCACCCGATGAGGAACATCATAACGAAGGCCCTCGGAATAAACTTCGGTGTCGACCTCTACGAGTGGGAGCTAAAGCAAGGGGACGTTCTACTGCTCAGCTCCGACGGGCTGCACGACTACATTGATGAGAGGAGGATAGCCGACATCGCCTCCTCCGGAAGAACACCGGAGGAGATAGCCCGAAAGCTGGTTGAGGAGGCCCTTCCTGTCACGAGGGACAACGTGACGGTGGTGGTGTGGAGATAGCCACCGGGTTCTTTTTATACCTGTCAAGTATAATACCCGGGAGGTATAAAATGAGCCCCCTGCCGAAAGGCGGGGAGAAAGCAGCGCGGGCCCTCGTGAAGGCCCCATGGGCGAGACGGGCCGGAGGGATATATCAAACCCTGCATATTTTCTTCCCAACTTAATAACCCACCGTAATGCTTAAAACCCGCAGGCCTTATAAGGGGGCAGAACCATTGCCGGACGGTGGTTAAAATGGTCAGGTACATGGTCACTTCCGCTCTCCCGTACGCCAACGGTCCGATTCACGCGGGCCACTTAGCGGGGGCCTACCTTCCGGCGGACATCTTCGTGCGCTACCTCCGGCTGAGGGGCGAGGAAGTCCTGTTCATCTGCGGAACCGACGAGCACGGGACGCCCATAAGCTTCCGGGCAATAAAGGAGGGGAGAAGCCCGAGGGAGATAGTGGACGAGTTCCACGAGCACATAAAGACGGCCTTCGAGAGGGCCAAGATAAGCTTCGACTACTTCGGCAGAACGGAGCTCCCGGTCCACTACCGCGTGAGCCAGGACTTCTTCCTGAAGGCCTTTGAAAACGGCTACCTCGTGAAGAGGGTGAGCAAGCAGGCCTACTGCGAGCACGACAAAATGTTCCTGCCCGACAGGTTCGTTATCGGGACCTGTCCCTACTGTGGCGCCGAGAACCAGCGCGGGGATCAGTGCGAGGTCTGCGGGAGACCCCTAACGCCCGAGATACTCATCAACCCCCGGTGCAGCATCTGCGGCAACCCAATCACCTTCCGCGACTCGGCCCACTACTACTTCCGCATGGGGGAGTTCGCTGGAAGACTCAGGGAGTGGGTCGAGGGCCAGGAGCACTGGAAGCCGAACGTCAGGCACATGGTCTTGGGCTGGATAAAGGAGGGGCTTGAGGACAGGGCCATAACGCGCGACCTGGACTGGGGGATTCCCGTTCCGCTCGACGATGATGACATGAAGGGCAAGGTGCTCTACGTCTGGTTCGAGGCTCCAATAGGCTACATCAGCATAACGATAGAGCACCTTCGCAGAGAAGGAAGGGAGGACGAGTGGAAGAAGTTCTGGCTCAACCTCGATGGACAGACCAGAGTAATACACTTCATCGGCAAGGACAACATACCCTTCCACGCGATATTCTGGCCGGCCTTCCTGATGGCCTACGGCAAATACAAAGATGAGGAAGTCGAGGCGGAGTGGTTACTTCCCTACGACATCCCCGCCAACGAATACCTGAACCTTGAGGGCAGGAAGTTCTCGACGAGCAGGAACTGGGCGATATGGGTTCACGAGTTCCTTGAGGTCTTTCCGGCTGACTACCTTCGCTACTACCTCACCGCAATAATGCCCGAAACTCGCGACAGCGACTTCAGCTTTTTCGACTTCAAGGTCAAGATAAACGACGAGCTCGTGAACAACCTCGGCAACTTTGTTCACAGGGCGATGACCTTCGTGAACCGCTACTTCGATGGTGTTGTTCCTGAGAGGGGCAAGCTGAACGAGTTAGATAAGCAGGCATTCGAGGAGATTGAGAATGCCTTCGAAGAGGTCGGTGAGCTCATAAGCCAGTACCGCTTCAAGGATGCTCTAAAGCGCGTTATGGAATTGGCGATCTTCGGAAACCGCTACTTCGACCACCAGAGGCCGTGGAAGACCGCCAAAACCGACC
>NZ_JALXBJ010000066.1 GCF_026991495.1 Thermococcus sp.
TACTGTTTGTTTCATTTCAAAGTATGGTATTGTCTTTGGGTTTTAAAATGGTTTGCTTTCTCGCTTGATGGCTTTTGGGTGGTTTATTGCATCCCCGCCCCAAAGGGCAAGGCTTTCAAAAGAAAAATGGAAATGGGCTCACTCCCCTGGCTTGGGGAGGGTGACGTCAACTCCGAGAACCTTCCACATGGCCTTGATCTGCTCGCGCATCTCGTCTATCGCTTCCGGCCTCTTGAAGAGGTGCTTGAACCTGCCCTGTAACTTAAGGTACTCCTCGATGGGCTTCTTGAACTCGATGGCGACGACCTTTCCTCCCTCGCGCTTGACCTTCGCTCCCCCTCCGGGCGGCTGTATCTTTATGTGGAAGAAGTCGCCGTTCTCTATCTCGAAGAGCGGCCAGACACCGGTCTCGATAGCTAAGCGGGCTATCTCAACGCCCTTCTCAAGGGGGCTCTTCCAGCCGGTCGGGCAGGTGCAGTGAACCTGGACGAAGGCCGGGCCCTCGACCTTTGCTGCCTTCTTCATCTTCCTGACGAAGTCGAAGGCGTTCCCTATGCTGGCGGTTGCTGCGTAGGGTATCTGGTGGGCTGCAGCGATCAGAGCAACCCACTTCTTGGGCTTGTCCTCACCGATTGAGTACTTTCCGGGCGGTGAAGTTGTAGTCCAGGCCCCATAGGGCGTTGAACTTGAGCGCTGGATTCCCGTGTTCATGTAGGCCTCGTTGTCGTACATCAAATAGACCACGTTGTGCCTCCTCTCGAGCATTCCCGAGAGGGCCTGCATACCAATATCTGCTGTTCCGCCGTCACCGCCTATAGCCAATATCTTTCCCTTCCTTCCGAGCTTCTTCCACGCTGCCTCAACGCCGCTTGCTGCAGCTGCAGCGTTCTCAAAAGCCACGTGAATCCACGGGGCCCTCCAGGCGGTGTACGGGAAGACCGCCGAGACGACCTCCATGCATCCCGTTGCCTGGGCTATGGCGAAGGCGTTCGGATCACCGTATTTTTCTTCCATGGCCTCGCTGAAGGCCTTGGTAGCTAACTTAAGGGCGGTAGCGCACCCGCAGCCGGCGCAGGCTGCATGTCCAGGCGCCCAGTACTCGCGAGTTGTGATCGGGGGCTTCCTAACGGCCATCTTCATCACCTCACAGTATCTCCTTCCTCAGGCCGATCCAGTTGACCTCATCAAACTCCTCACCGGCGATGGCCTTCTGGGCTATGCCTACCACCTCATCGAGGTTCCCGAAGGTAACGTCCCTGCCGCCGAGTCCGAGGATGAAGTCTATCAGTATGGGCTTCTCCTTCTGGTTCACAAGAGCCCTGCTGAAGTCCTGGAAGAGGGCCCCGCCGACGCTGAAGGTGACGTTCTTCTCAAGGAGCGCTATGACCTTCGCCTTCTTTGCCAGCTTCCTGACCTCCTCCGCCGGGAACGGGCGGTAAACTGTGAGCTTTGCAGCGCCGACCTTCACTCCCTTCTCCCTGAGGTGGTCAACGTACTCCTTCACCGTTCCGGCTAAAGAGCCCATGGTGACGAGCACTATCTCGGCGTCGTCAGTTCTGTACTCCTCCACCTTGCTGTACTTCCTGCCAAAGCGCTTCTCGAACTCCTCAAAGACCTCGTCAATGACCTTCTTGGCGTTCTCGTTGGCCTCCCAGACGGTGTAGCGGGCCTCCATGTAGTGGGCCGGGAACGCTAAGGTGCCCTGGGTTATCGGCTTAGCCGGGTCGAGATAGGCATGTTTAGGCTCGTACTCACCGAGGAACTCGTCCACAGCCTCCTGGTCCGGTATCTCCACGGGCTCGACCGTGTGGGTCAGGATGAATGCGTCGAAGCCTATCATCGCCGGGAGAAGAACCCTCTCGTCTTCGGCAACCTTGAAGGCTATGAGTATGAGATCCAAAGCTTCCTGGTTGTTCTCGGCGTAGAACTGCATCCAGCCAGTGTCGCGCTGGCTTATGCTGTCCTGCCAGTCGTTCCAGATGTTGATCGGTGCCGAGAGAGAGCGGTTTCCAACGGCAACAACGATTGGAAGGCGCATTCCTGCTGCTATGAAGAGAACCTCGTGCATCAGGGCGAGGCCCTGGGAGGCCGTTGCCGTGAAGGTTCTAACGCCGGCCGCTGAAGCTCCAACACAGGCCGAAATCGCTGAGTGCTCGCTCTCGACCTTTATGAACTCGGCGTCGAGTTCGCCGTTGGCGACGAACTCGCTGATCTTCTCGGGAACGAGCGTCGATGGAGTAATCGGGAAAGCCGCTATGACCTTCGGCTTTGCAAGCTTGGCCGCCCAGGCGGCGGCTTCGTTGGCCTTCATAACGGTTCTAATCGGCATCTTCCACCACCTCACTTAGCCTCCCTAACCATAACTATCGCGTTGGTCGGGCACTCGTTGGCGCATATCCCGCAGCCCTTACAGTAGTTGTAGTCGAAGACCGGGTAGTTCTCCTCGTCGAGGTAGATAGCCGGCTCGGGGCAGTAGATGTAGCAGAGGTAGCAGCGGACGCACTTGTCGCGGTTGAACTCGGGCATGAAGACCCTCCACGAGCCCGTTTTGTTTATGACGCTGCTCCCCGGGATACGGGCTATCGCGCCTGGGGTCATCTTTTCGCTGTACTCCCTCTCAACCCTCTCGATGTCGGCCTTAAACGGGCTTTCAGCCATACCTATCACCCCTGTGAGTTTTCATTTGGGACTCAAACACTATCAAACAAGGAAAGGGTCAGCCGAAGACCCCCGCGAGCTTCTTCAGCTTCTCCCACTCGTGGTTGACCCACCGCTGGAGTATCTCAACGTCCTCCTTGGTCATGTACTTGAAGCGGCCCTGGAGCTTGAGGAACTCCTCTATGGGCTTCGGTTCCTTCCTCGTGGAAGGCATGTTTATCCTGTACTTGCCGTTCTCGTACTCGAAGAGCGGGAAGTAGGCGGTCTGAACTGCCAGGCGGGCTATCTCAATGCTCTTGTCTGTCGGGCTTCTCCACCCGGTCGGGCACGGGCTGAAGAGCTGGATGAAGCTCGGTCCGGGTATCTCCTTCGCCTTCCTGAGCTTCCTTATGAAGTCCTCGGGGTAGGCAACGCTCGCGGTTGCCGCGTAGGGAACCTCGTGGGCTATGACTATGTCTATGACCTTCTTCTTGTGCCTCTTCTCCAAAAAGTGCCTCTTTCCTCCGGGGGTGTTGGTCGTCCAGGCACCGTAGGGCGTTGAACCGCTCCTCTGGATCCCGGTGTTCATGTAGGCCTCGTTGTCGTACATTATGTAGACCGCATCGTGCCCCCTCTCAAGGAAGCCGCTTAAAGCTTGGAGGCCTATGTCAGCTGTTCCGCCGTCACCGGCCCAGCCGACCACCATTACTCCATCCTCGCCCTTAACCTTGTATCCCATCGCCTTCAAAGCGGCCTCGATGCCGCTCATAACCGCGCCGGTGGTCTCAAAAGCGGTGTGGAAGAGGTTGGCGTCGAGGGTGTTGTAGGGCCAGGCACCGGCTATGATCGTCGAACAGCAGGCCGGGATGACGACTATCGTTTTCCTCCCGTAGGCCTTGAGGACGTACCTAAGGCCGAGGGAAGCGCCGCAGCCCTGGCAGGCCGTATGACCGGCGTAGAAGTGCTCCTCCGCGGGGAGGGTCAGCCTCTTCTTAACGCTCTCGGGAATCTCCATCTCCCTCACCTCTTGAGGTGGAACCACTCAACCTCTCTATCGAGCTTTCCGCTCTCTATTATCTCCTTCATGTTCTCGGCTATGGCCCTGACGTCTCTGACCGTGAAGTCCCTTCCGCCGAGCCCGACGATGTAGTTCTTCATTATCGGCCTCGCACCGGTGCCGTAGAGCGCTCCTTTGGCCTCGTTGAAGAGTATGCCCTCCTGTCCGAAGGAGAAGTTCCTGTCCAAGACCGCTATCCCCTTGACCTTCTCGGCTATCTCGAGAAGCTCTTCCCGCGGGAACGGGCGGAACCACCTCACCTTCGCGTAGCCGACCTTGTAGCCCTCGCTCCTCAAAAGGTCAACTGCCTCCTTAACGGTTCCCATGAGCGAGCCCAGGCCCATGAAGACGAAGTCGGCATCGTCCACGTGGCCCTTCTCTATCATGTCGCTGTAGTCCCTTCCAAAGCGCTCTCCGAACTCCTTTCCGACCTCCTTGATGACCTTTTTAGCGTCTTCGTGGGCCTTGGCTAACTTGTAGCGGAACTCGTAGTAGTCCGCTGGAGTCGCCAAAGCACCAACCGATATCGGGTTGTCGAAGTCAGTGAGCGTGTAGAGGGGCTTCCTCGGCGGAAGGAACTCGTCAACAAGCTCCTGGGGGATCATCTCGACAACGTCGTAGGTGTGGCTTAGGATGAAGGCGCTCTCGACGACCATTACCGGAACGTTGACTGTCTCGGCCACCTTGAATGCCATCAGAACACCGTCGTAAACCTCCTGGTTGTTCTCGGCGTAGAACTGCATCCAGCCAGTGTCGCGCTGGGCCAAGCTGTCGGTCTGGTCGTCCCAGACGCTCCATGGGGGGGCCATGGCCCTGTTGACGTCTACCATGACTATCGGCAGCCTCGCACCGCTCGCCCAGTGGAGCATCTCGTGCATTAAAGCGAGTCCCTGGGCGGCGGTGGCTGTGAAGGCCCTCGCCCCTGTTGCCGAAGCTCCGATTGTGGCGGCCATTGCCGAGTGCTCGCTCTCAACCGGGACGTACTGGATGTCGGTCTCGCCGTTGGCTATGAACTCGGCTATCTTCTCTATGATGCTCGTCTGGGGCGTGATCGGGTAAGCGGCGACGACCTGAACGCGCGCGTGCTTGACCGCGTATGCAGCGGCGTAGTTGCCGCTCACAACTTTTCTAATCGGCTTGTACTCGACCATTTCACTTCTCCTCCTTCTCCATCGTTATCGCGTTGGTCGGGCACTCGTTGGCGCATATCCCGCAGCCCTTACAGTAGTCGTAGTCCACAGCTACATAACCGTCGGGCTTGATGTAGATTGCAGGCTCCGGGCAGAACTTCCAGCAGATATAGCACTTGACGCACTTACTCTCATCTATAACGGGCATGAAAGTTCTCCAGTCCCCTGTGAAGTTGCTCAAAGTAGTGCCGAGGCTTACCGGGGCCTCCGGATACTGCTCGATAGACCGGAAGGTCAGCTTCCTCGCCTCGGCTTTCTTCTCCCCGAACAGGGTGTTCTCCAATCCCATCACCACCTTTGAGTTAAGGAAGGGAAGAGAAGATCAGAGCTCGTAGACGACTGTCTTGTTGTAGGCCTCTTCGGCGGCCTTGGCGTTCTTCTCGCCGAGTGCCCCGGAGAAGGTCTCCTTTATGGCCTCCTTAACGTAGTCAAGGCCGACTATACCCGTGGCCTTTGCGACGGCACCGAGGATCGCGGTGTTGGTTATCGGCAAACCGAGGACTTCGAGGGCTATTGTCGTCGCATCTACGAGTGCTAACTTCGCCGGCTTCTTCTTGAGCTCCTTCAGAACCTCGTCCTTGCTCTTCTCAGTGTTTACTATGACTGTCCCGCCGTCCTTGAGTCCGGCCGTAACGTCAACGGTTTCCAAGAGGCTCGGGTCGAGAACCACAACTATATCCGGCTCGTAGATCTGGGTCTTTATCCTTATGGGCTTGTCGTCTATCCTTGTGAAAGCGGTAACCGGCGCCCCACGCCTTTCAACTCCGAAGAACGGGAACGCCTGGACGTATTTTCCTTCCTTAAACGCTGAAGAGGCCAAGATGTTGGCGGCCGTAACGGCGCCCTGTCCACCCCTACCGTGAAAACGTACCTCAATCATCTTCCTGCCTCCTTGGAGTTTTCACCTGAAGTTGGCCGGGGGCATTTATTTATGTTTCGGTATCGGTTTAAGCTCCTTCGGATGAAAGATGGGTAGAAGTGAACAGGAAGCGGCATCAGCGCTTTTTAGATGGAGGATTCTAAGGGAACCTCCAGCAAAATCTTTTAAAGGGCGGTTAAATAGTCTATGAACCGCAATATAATCTATATAGCCGGGGTGATCGAATGGAAGCAGTGGGCATCGCCCTCATCGCAACCGCCTTTTACATCGCCTGGAACATAGGCTCCAACGATTCGGCCAACGCTATGGGAACTGCCGTGGGTGCGGGCATCCTGAGCTTCAGGCAGGCCACACTGACGATAGCCATCTTCACGCTGATGGGGGCTTACCTGAGGGGTTATAAAGTCATGAAAACCGTCGGGAAGGGTATAATCCCCCCCGGATACCTTACACTTGAGCTCGCGGTTATAGCCCTTCTCTCCGCCGGCGTCTGGGTTACTATAGCCACCATAAAGGGCCTCCCCGTTTCAACGACCCAAGCGATAGTTGGCGGTGTCCTCGGGGTCGGACTGAGCATAAACGCCCCCATAAACTGGAAAACGATGGAGGAGATAGCGGCCGCGTGGGTCATCTCCCCGATCCTCGCCGGGGTTCTCGCCGCTGTTCTCTACAGGTTCTACGGGGCTGTTGTGTCAAGGATGAAGAGCGTCTCAATGATAGAACTGTTCTACAAAACGTTAGCGATCCTCGGAGGGGCCTACATGGCCTTCAACTTCGGGACGAACGAAGTTGCAAACGCCTCGGGCCCCGTGGTGGGGGCGGGCTTCTTAGAGCCGAGGGCGGCCGGGGTCATCGTAGCCTTAAGCCTCGCCACGGGTTCACTCACCTTCAGCTACGCCGTCATACACACCGTTGGGAAGAAGATAACCGCCCTCGGCCCTATCTCGGCCTTCGCGGCCCAGTTTGGCTCGGCGATAGCGGTCAGCATGGCCAACATGGTCGGCCTCCCCGTGAGCTCAAGCCAGGCGATAGTGGGCGGTGTGGTGGGGGTCGGACTGACGACGGGAGGGGGCGTTGACAGGAAGGTAATCTGGGACATCCTCTTCGGCTGGGTGGCCACCCCGACAATAGCCATAATCATCTCATTCATCGTTTACCGGCTCTTCGCCGTGGTCGGCCTCGTTTAGGGCCTCGACCTTGATGCCGAACTTCCCCAGCTCCTTCAGTGCCCCGAGGGGGAGGAGGGCCTTCACCCTAACAGGATCCGAGTAGTCCACGCCTAAAACCTCCCCCACGGACTCGATGAAGCTGACAACCCTCGCAGGATCCGTCCCGTTGGGCACGACTACCTCAAGGGGCCGGTATTTTGGAAGGTGGGGTATCAGATCCTCAAGGGCTTTGTAGAGCCCTTCCAGCTCCCCCTCCTTTGCCGATGCCGCGACAACACCCCTCACGCTCGGGGCGTAGAGCTCGCATAACTCAACCACCCTGCGCCTTTTCTCCTCGGCCTCCTCCCTACCCAAGAGGTCAACCTTGTTCATCACTATGAGGGTGGGCTTTTGGAGGGCCTTCAGCTCCTTTAGAATCCTCAGGGAGGCGAGGAGCTTCCTCTTGACTTCCCCCCACGGTTCGCTCGCATCGAGAACGAGCAGAACAACGTCCGCCCTGACTATCTCCTCAAGCGTTGAGTGGAAGGCCTCGACTATGAAGGGGGGAAGGTTGTCTATGAACCCAACCGTATCTGTAACCAAGACCCTCCTGCGCCCGAGGCCGAAGCGCCTCGTCGTTGTGTCGAGCGTTGTGAACATCTGGTTCCCGGCTTCGAGTCTTTCCCCGGCGAGGGCGTTGAGGAGGGTGGACTTCCCCGCGTTCGTGTAGCCCGCGAGCGCGACGAGCAGGAACCCTAACTCCTCCCTCCTCTTCCTCCTTATCTCCCTGTCCTCCCTTATCTTCTCAAGCCTCTTCCTGATCCTTCCCATCCTCCTGCGGACGTGCCTGAGGTACTGCCTGGTCTGGTACTCGCCCATGCCCTTGAAGCCCGCCCTGTCTCCGAGGCGTATCCTCCTTATGGCCTCCTTGACGAAGGGGATCTCGTAGTGCAGGGAAGCGAGCTCGACTTGAAGCTTCGCCTCCTTAGAGTGCGCCCTCTTCTCAAATATCTCAAGGACCAGCTGCCATCTGTCTATCACGTCAACCCTGAGCTCCTTCCAGAGGTTGTAGGCCTGACTTGGTGTGAGCCTGTTGGCAAAGACCACCCTATCCGGCCTGAGCTCCCTCACAAGCCGCCTAAGCTCTTCAAGCTTTCCCCTCCCTATGTTGTAGCCGGGATGCTCCTCCCGTTTCTGCTCCACCACGGCTAAAACATCGTAGCCCGCGCTCCTCAGGAGCTCCTCGAACTCCTCCCTGCTGGGGGATTCTCCCCTTGAATACCTGATGACGCCTATTGCTTTCATCCCCTTCACACCCACTCGGGGAGTGCTCAAAGGGCTTCCCAGCTTTCCCTTCCGGTCTATCCTTATAATTATTTCAGCCCCAAACCTTTTTAACGGGGCTTGCCATCAGCCGTTTGTATGATGGCGCTGGGTATAGAGGGAACCGCGCACACACTCGGCATAGGCATCGTCACAGAGAGGAAGGTTCTCGCCAACGTGTTCGACACCCTTACTACCGAGAAGGGCGGCATACACCCCAAGGAGGCCGCGGAGCACCACGCCAAGCTTTTGAAGCCCCTCCTCAGGAAGGCCTTCGAAGAGGCCGGCGTGGGCATGGACGAGGTAGATATCGTGGCGTTCTCCCAGGGGCCGGGCCTCGGTCCATGCCTCCGCGTTGCCGCCACAGCCGCGAGGGCCTTGGCCATAAGGTACGGCAAGCCGATAGTTGGGGTTAACCACTGCATAGCCCACGTCGAGATCACCAAGATGTTCGGGGTTAAGGATCCGGTCGGCCTCTACGTTAGCGGCGGCAACACACAGGTTCTCGCTTTAGAGGGCGGCCGCTACCGCGTCTTCGGTGAGACCCTCGACATAGGCATAGGGAACGCCATAGACACCTTCGCGAGGGAACTCGGCCTCGGCTTTCCGGGCGGGCCGAAGATAGAGAGGCTCGCTCAGAAGGGAGAGAGATACATAGAGCTCCCCTACGCGGTCAAGGGGATGGATCTCAGCTTCTCAGGGGTTCTGACCGAGGCTGTGAGGAAGTACCGCACCGGAAAGTACCGCGTCGAGGACTTGGCATATTCTTTCCAGGAGACCGCTTTCGCTGCCCTGGTGGAGGTCACGGAGAGGGCCGTTGCCCACACCGGCAAGGAAGAGGTAGTCCTCGTTGGGGGCGTTGCGGCAAACAACAGACTCCGCGAGATGCTCAAGGCGATGACTTCTGAAAGGGGAGTTGAGTTCTTCGTCCCGCCCTACGACCTCTGCAGGGACAACGGGGCGATGATAGCTTACACCGGTTTAAGGATGTACCTCGGGGGCGTAAGGTTTAAGATTGAGGAGACCGTAGTAAAACAGAAGTTCCGCACCGATGAGGTTAAAGTAACGTGGGGTTAAGGTGGCCTCGATGAAATTGATAGTGCCCCTCTATCAGCTGGTCTACGACGTTGCCGTCTTAACGGCACTCGTTTACGTGTGGTACTTCTTCCTCAAGAGGTGGAACCGCTACGCCGCCGAACTCAGGACTTTCGTCCGTTATACCGCCTTGTTCATATTCTTTGGGGTTCTCGGAAGGACGATAGACCTTATAAACGACTTCGTTGTGATACCCCACGCCGAGGTTATCTACGCGGTCTGCTATTCGATATCAATAATAGGGGTCATATACACCACCGTTCTGTACGTCCTCCTCTTAGAGCGCTCCTACATCCCAGAGGTCAAGGAGCCCCAAAAGAACATGAAGGAGTCGGAGAAGCTCAAGGGGGCCTTCGTCGTCATGGGCTCCCGGGGGAAGATATTCGAGGTCATAGACCTCATAAGGTCGCTTAAGGTCCCCGCGCTGGTGTTCACGAGGAACCCCTACCTGTACCAGGGACTGGGGGAGTTCGTGGGCGTGGTTTGGATAACCCAGGCCACCGATAAGGGGATCCCACCAACGCACCTGCACGTCATCCAGGATCAGGTCATAAAGTTCATCAAGGGGAAGGAGAGGGCTATAATCGTCCTGGACTGCATAGAGTACCTCCTACTCTACAACGACTTCCCTGCTGTTTTCAAATTCCTGGTGAACCTAAAGGATCACGTCGTTGCCAGCGAAAACGCCCTCGTAATGTTCGTGGAGGAGGGCACCTTAGACGGTAGGCAGAAGGCGCTTATACTGAGGGAGTTTGAACCCCTGTGAGGGTCCGCCATGGGAAGGCCCTACCGGAAGGTCGTCGTCGGGGGAACCTTCGACAGGCTCCACCTCGGTCACAAGGCTCTGCTGAGAAAGGCCTTTGAGATTGGGGAGTACGTCTACGTCGGCTTAACTTCGGACGAGATGATACTCAACAAGCCCTACGCGGAGAAAATCCTCCCCTACGGGCTCCGCCTCCGGGATCTTCTCAAGTTCTTCGAGGTCAACAACTACTCCAACTACCGCGTTATGAAGATCCACAACGCCATAGGTTTTACGGACAGGATAAAAAGTCTGGAGGCCATCGTTGTAAGCGAGGAGACTTACAAAGGAGCCCTAATAGTTAACAGGGCCAGGAGGGAGAAGAACCTCCCGGAACTCGATATAATCACTATAAAACTCGTAAAGAGCAGGATAGGGCCCAAGATAAGCTCATCCCTAATACGGGCCGGCCTCATAGACCCCCTCGGGAACCCGGTAAAAAATTAAAGACCCGTCGGTTCGTCTATGAAGAAGACCTCCAGGCCGAGCTTCTCCCTTAAAAGCTCCATCAGAGCCTTCACCCCGAGGGTTTCAGTCTTGTAGTGGCCGGCAACTAAAACGCTCTGCGGTAGATCCATCGCCGTCAGGTAGTCCGCGTGGCCGAACTCACCGGTTATGAGCAGGTCAATCCCCCTCCTCCACGCCTCTTCAAGGGCGAACGCTCCAGCCCCGCTGACCGCTCCGACGGTTTTAATCTCGCGCTTCCCGAACTCGTAGGTTTTTACCGTTGCATCGAGCTTCTCCGCTATTATCCGAGCGACCTTCTCGATTGGCTGGCTTTCCCCAAACTCTCCCCAGAATCCTATGGAGAGGCCCCTGTAGTCCCCGAAGGAGCCCTTTGGCTCAAGGTCGAGGAGCCTCAAAAGCCCAACGTTGTTCCCGACCTCGGGGTGGGCATCCAGCGGGAGATGAGCGACGTAGAGGTTCAGGCCGCTCTCGAGGAGGGCCTTTAAACGCTTGTAATGTATACCCGTTACGTAGCTCAGCCCACCCCATATCATGCCGTGGTGAACGACGAGCATGTCAGCTTTTCCTTTTGCGGCACGCTCGATAGTTTTCAGCGTTGCATCAACGGCGAAGGCAACGCGTTTAACCTCTTCCTTCCCTTCAACCTGGAGGCCGTTGCTGGACTTGTCTGGATAGGCCGAAACTTGGAGGTAATCGTCCAGGAATGCAACTAACTCGTCGCGGTTCATGGGCATCACCTGTTCACTTTGTGAATAATTCACTAACTGAATGTATCCAGCAAACCCTTTTAAAACCGCACCTTAGAGGTGTCAAGAGGTGTTGGGATGGGCAAGTTTGAGAAGGCCGTTGAGGAGATAGCGAGGGCAGTCTTAGCCGGCGAGATAAAGGGCAGGGAGGAGCTCAACCGCTACAAGATAGTCGTTTCCAGGAAGTATCACCTCTCAAGGATACCGGGCAACTCCGACATCCTAAAGGCCATTCCTGCGGAGGAGCGCGAGCGCTTTAGGGAGCTCCTAAAGAGGAAGCCTACGAGGACGATAAGTGGAGTCGCGGTAGTTGCCATGATGACGAAGCCCTTTCCCTGCCCCCATGGAAGGTGCATCTACTGCCCCGGCGGGCCGAGCGTCGGTTCTCCCCAGAGCTACACCGGGAAGGAACCCTCCGCGCTAAGGGCCGTCCAGAGCGCCTATCATCCTTACATCATCATGATGCGTCGCCTTAAACAGCTCACCGACATAGGCCACGACGTTGACAAGGTTGAAGTGATAATCCAGGGGGGGACTTTTCCGGCCGTTGACCTCGATTACCAGGAGTGGTACGTCAAAGAGGCCTTTAAGGCGATGAACGACTTTCCGTACTTCAGGGAGATAGAGAACCTTGAGGATAAACTTGTCAGGCTGATAGTCAAGGGGGATAAGTCCGTTTTGGAGGAAGACCCCAAGTTCAGGGAAGCCTGGCTTAAAACCCACAGGAAACCCTACTACTACCTTGAGGACGAGCAGAGGAAGAACGAGAAAGCCAGAGCCAGGATGGTGGGTTTAACCATTGAGACGAGACCTGACTGGGCCTTCGAGAGGCAGATAGACAGGATGCTCCGCTTTGGAACGACCAGGGTTGAGCTCGGCGTTCAAACGGTTTTCAACTTCATCCACGAGAGGACCAGGCGGGGACACGGGGTTGAGGAGATAGTCAAGGCCACACAGCTTTTGAGGGACGCTGGTTTGAAAATCAACTACCACATAATGCCCGGTTTGCCGGGGAGCAACTTCGAGAGGGATTTGTACACCTTCAGGACGATATTCGAGGACCCCCGCTTCAGGCCGGATATGCTCAAGATATACCCTACCCTCGTCACCGCAGATGCCCCTCTCTACGCGTGGTATAAGGCCGGCAAATATCGCCCGTACACGACGGAAGAAGCTGTTGAGCTCCTCGTTGAGGCCTACAAGTTCTTCCCCAAGTGGGTTCGCGTCATGAGAATCCAGCGCGACATCCCGGCGAAGCTCATAGTTGCCGGCGTTAAGCACTCGAACCTCGGTCAGTTAGTCTTCAACGAGCTGGTTAAGCGCGGCATAAGGCCGAGGGAGATTCGCTTTAGAGAAGTCGGCCACCAGATGCAGAAGTTTGGGGTTGAGCCCGAGGTGGATCACATAAGGCTCCTCCGCGAGGAGTATGAGGCAGCTGGAGGGAAGGAGATATTCCTCAGCTTTGAAGATGTGAAAAACGACATTCTAATAGGATTTCTCCGCCTGAGGATTCCGAGCGAGAGGGCCCACAGGAAGGAGGTAAACTGCTGCCCCTCAGCTATAGTCAGGGAGCTCCACGTCTACGGCCCCCTCGTGCCAATAGGCGGGAAGCCGAAGTACGAGTGGCAGCACCGCGGCTACGGAAGGGAGCTTTTGAGCGAGGCAGAGAGGATAGCCCGCGAGGAGTTCGAGGTCAAGAAAATGCTCGTCATCAGCGGCGTTGGAGTTAGAGAATATTACAGAAAGTTCGGCTACAGAAAGAACGGTCCCTACGTCGCGAAGAGGCTCGATAGGGGCTACTCAGAATACAAAAAGAGCGGAGAGTTTGACGCGCACCTCAACACCTAAGCCGTTATCATCTCCTCCTGGAGCCTCTTCATCTCGGCTTCCTTTACGGCCTTTTCGTGCTCCATGTCCCCTTTGCTTCCCTTGAGCCTCTTCGAGAGCCTTACCAACGCCTCCTCCGGGCCGTAGCAGATGAGCAAATCGCCGGGAAGGACTACGGTCTCGCCGGTCGGCGCACCGACGTAGACCTCCCCTTTCTCCGTCTTCCTGTATATTCCGAGCACGAGGATCCCTTCCTTATCAAGCTTCAGCTCCTTAAGGCTCTTGTTCGCCAGCCAGCTTCTCCTCCTTACCTTTATCTGGGAGATGGAATAGCCCTTTGTTATGCCCAAGAGCTGGCTGTAGTCGTAAACCCTCAGTTGAGGGAAGGCTTTAGCCAAAAAGCGCTTTATCCAGCGCCTCATCCAGCGCTCAGCCCTCTTGGATGTGAAGATGAGGTAGAGGAGGAGTAAGCTCAGGGTGAGGATTGAGATCGATGTTATGGCCTCGTTCCTGCTCCTTCCTGCGAAGGTCAGGACGAGGGTGGCTACGGCGGAGGTAATTCCCGCGCTCCCCAAGAAGATCAGAACCCTGATTATTTTTCTCCTGACGGGGTGGGAGACAACGTACTCGCTCTCGCTCGTCGTGAATCCCGCACCTGAGAAGGCGGACTGGGCCTGGAACGAGGCGATATCCTTTGAGAGGCCCGTCATTTCGAGGGCTATAGCCCCCACCCTCACGATTGCCATTGAGAGCGTTATGACGAGGATCAACGAGATGAGGGCTATCAAGGAAATCCCCTGCACTATCTCGCGGGGAACGTTTTAAAACTTCTGCCGACTTCGAAAGCCTTTTATGGGGTAAAGGGCTCTGGCCTGAAAGGGGAAGAACTTTTAAGCTGGAGGAAGAGGGATGCGCTTCAAACCGAGGCCCTTCACGGAGCCGGTTTCCTTCAGATGCCTCTACTGCCTCGACTGCTGCAGGGGGAGACACGTCTACCTGACCTTAAAGGACATAGAGAGGCTTATGAGAGCCGGGGAAGACCCCGAGGAGTTCCTCACGATCTTCATAGAGGGGGGCAAGGTCCACTTCGTCCTCAGCGTGAGGGAGTGGGATCTCGGCTGCGTCTTCCACGACCCGGAAACCGGAAAGTGCAGGGTTCACGCCGTTAGGCCAGCGATATGCAGGATTTATCCCTTCATGGTCTCTAAGAGACCCCTCGGGGTTGAGGGCGAGAAGCCTTTCAACTACAGGGGTCAAACGCTGTGGCTCTACTACGACGAGAGCTGCCCGGGGGTAAACGCGGAGGAGCCTGAAACGACGATAGCACCGGAGGAGATAGCCGAACTCGGTATCGAGTTCGAGAGGGAGCTTGAGAGAACTGACGTTGACGGCCTATTGGGGCTTCTCAAATAGAGCGCCTCACTTGAGGTACCCTTCGAGCTCTCCCACTGGCCTCAGCTCCGACGAGAGAATCCCCATGGTCTTTTCGTCCACCGCCTCCCCGTCGGCCACAACGATGAGCATCCCCCTGTTCATGGAGGCTATGTCCTTGAGGTTCATTATGAGCTTGAGGACGGCTTTATCCCCGTTTTCGAGTATCAGGTACTCAAGGCAGTCTATAAGAACGACCTTGTCCATGTTGGTCTCCTCAAAGAACCTCCTGATGTTGTCCCACAGGGGTGCAAGCTTCGTGGGCTCGACCGCGTCCTCATGGTTAACCTTAGAGATCCATATCACGGGCACGAGCTTGAGCCCGAGCCTCCTCCTGAATACGTCCGGGGGATCCCTCGTCACGGCGAGGCCAGGGATCCTCTGCCCCTTGGTCAGCTCAATAAAGAGCCTGTAAGCGGTTTCCCTGTCCCCAAAGTAGCCCCCGTAGGAGAACTTTCCGGTTGGTTCAACGGCGATTGGTACTATGGAGTACCTGTTCTTGGCGAAGGGGATGTAGAGCAGAATCGAGGAAATGAAGAGAAAAAACGCCCCAAAGGTTAGGAGAACGGAACGGACCACCGAAAAAGCAGCGTTCCCGTACAGGACGTCCGTCCTCAGGAGAACCCCTATCACCTGGGCGAGGGCCACGAGGATAAAAGCCCCTAAAAGTGAATTGAAGACGCGGATGAAGTACCTGAAGCGGAGGTTCCTCTTGGTGTTCTTCTCCATCAGAAGGAGGAGGGCGACTATCATGAGCGAGAGGATCAAAACTATCAGGTCCCTCACGAAGTAGCCCCTGGAAACTATGTGCATAATTGAAGTTGGCCCCTCAGGTATTAAACCTTTCGCAGGGTTAAGCTTTTAAGTCCCCCACCGAACTTGGGCGGATGGATGGGCTGAGGTACCGAAGGGCATCGGCATGGGAGTACGAGCTGATACTCCGGGAGGCCGAGAAGTACGGCGAGCTGAGACAGGACACCTTCGCCGTCGTTGAGGGCCGCTTTAGAGACGTTTACGCGGTGAACGATAGGGTGTGGAGGGAGATAGAGGGACTTAAGCTCAAGCCCTACGCCTACGGAACCTTCGTGGGCACGATAAAGGTGGACAACCTCATCGAGAAGTTCTATCCCAACGTCGAGTTCTTCTACTTCGTTAATGTTGAGAGGAACTATGCCGTCCTAACTCCAAAGGCGGGCTTCCTCTTCACCACCGGAAAGGACGTCCCGAGGAGCGGCGTGCGCTCTTACAACTGGCGGGGGACGAAGAAACTCGTAATCTACGACGAGAACGGCGTGATCCTCGGCATAGGCAGAATAAACCCGGAAAGCGGGAAAAAGTTCATCCTCAACGTCGCCGACATCGGGGAGCTCCTCAGGAGGAAGCACTGACTTTTCTTACCCGACGTAACCTTTTTAAGGGGTTGGGGGACAGAACTCAATAGTAACGAAAGGTAACTAAAGGAGGTGGCGCTCATGGTCAGGAGGGTTAAGACGGGCATCCCCGGTATGGACGAGATACTCCACGGAGGGATCCCGGAGAGGAACGTCGTTTTGCTCAGCGGTGGCCCCGGCACTGGAAAAACCATCTTCAGCCAGCAATTCCTCTGGAACGGGCTTCATATGGGCGAACCCGGGGTTTACGTGGCCTTGGAGGAGCACCCCGTTCAGGTGAGGGGGAACATGGCCGGGTTCGGCTGGGACGTCAGGAAGTACGAGGATGAAGGACTGTTCGCTATGGTTGATGCCTTCACCGCTGGCATAGGCAAGAGCAAGGAGTACGAGAGGTACATAGTCCACGACCTCACCGACGTCAGGGAGTTCGTAGACGTCCTGAGGACGGCCATCAAGGACATCAACGCCAAGCGCGTTGTCATTGACTCGGTTACAACCCTCTACATCAACAAACCGGCCCTCGCGAGGGGCATAGTTATGCAGCTGAAGAGGGTCTTAGCAGGTCTCGGCGTTACGAGCATCTTCGTCAGCCAGATAAGCGTCGGCGAACGCGGCTTCGGCGGGCCCGGTGTTGAACACGGCGTCGACGGCATAATCCGCCTCGACCTCGATGAGATAGACGGCGAGCTTAAGCGCTCGCTGATAGTCTGGAAGATGCGCGGGACGAGCCACTCCATGAGGAGGCACCCCTTCGAGATAACGGGAGAGGGGATAGTGGTCTACCCGGACAAGGTGCTCAAGAGAAAAGGGGTTGTCGAGCTCTGACAAAACTGAACGGAGGTGGTGGAGATGGTGGAGGTTCCGCTGAACCCGATCGGGAGGGAGGAGGTACACAGGCTCGAAAGCGTGCTCCTCTTCGCGACCTTGTTTAGGCCAGAGGTCATAGAGCTGATAAAGGATCCATCCGAGAGGCTGACATGGGTTGACAGCTTAGCAGTAGCCGCTGGGGCGATAGCCAGGGAGAAGGCCGGCATGACCGTTCCGGAGATAGCGGAGGAGCTTGGAAGGACGGAGGCAACGATAAGGAAGCACCTCAAGGGAGAGACCAAGGCGGGCCAGCTCGTCAGGGAGACCTACGAGCAGATTAAGCAGGGAAAGCTCGACGAGCTCGTTAAAAACATCGAGGTTCTGGCCAAGGGCGGCGAGTTAGTTCCCGCAGAGGAGTGCGAGAAGCTCAGGCGGGAGAAGGAAGAGCTCGAGAAAGAGAAGAGGCAGCTTGAGGCCAAGGTAGAGAACGTCCGCAGGGCCCTCAGGGATCTCCTTGAGAGAATGGGGTAAATCCCCCTATTTCCCATTTCTTCTGAGAGCCTCCTCCCATGTCATTATCATGTGGGTGTACGTGTCGTCGTCCTCGTAGATGCCGCGCTTTATCTCGGAGACGTGGGCGTACTTGGCCTTTATCTTGTCGAGGATGTAGTCAACGGCACCCTCGGGGTCGGCCTTCGTGCCGCAGGTGTAGACGTCTATCGCGGCGTAGCCCCTCTCCGGCCAGGTGTGTATTGAGAGGTGGCTCTCGGCAACGACTACCATACCACTCACACCGGTTGGGGAGAACTTGAAGAAGTGCGTCATCTTGACCTCCATCTTCCCGAGTCTCGCAGCCTCAAGAAATATCTCCCTCAGCCTGTTGGCATCGCCCAAAATGCCGGGATCGCAGCCAGCAGCTTCAACAACGTAGTGGAACCCGATGGTGTCTACCTCCCCCATGGCCCTCACCCCCCTTCTCTCTCCACCATCCCCTTTTAAACTTAAGCCCGCGAGACTGCAACCTGTCCATCCTCAGGGCACCACTAATTTTAAAACCCGATGGCGTTATTATGTCGGTAGACTGAACTGTGAGGAACGTCCTCAAAAGCACAGCGGGGTGTGATCATGGCATCGAAAAAGAAGGCTCAAAACGTCCCCCCCAGGGACATGACGATCGAGAAGCGAAGGAGGAGGCTGTCCTTTCTTATTAAAATGAACTACAGGAAGATGATAGTCTACCCCCTGTTGGTGTTTTTGGCGGCGGCCCTGATACTCGCCGTCCACCCCCCCGGGATGGGGATAGACCTCAAGGGAGGCGTTGTGGTAACGGTTTACCACGTTGACGCAACCCCCGGTTCCCTTGCCAAATACGTCCAGAGCCAGACTGGCTTTCAGGTACGTGGTGAGGGCTTTTCCGATCCAATAACAAGGGTCAGCGGGATAAGGCTGTACGCACCTGCTAACGCCAACATAGACTCCATAATATCGGCAATAAAGGAGAAGTACCCCAACGCGGACATAACCCCGAGGAAGGTAGATCCGACCTTCGGCCGGATAGCCCAGAGGCAGGGGATAAAGGCGGTGATATACGCTTTCTTAGGTATGGCCGTGGTGGTGCTACTGTTCTTCAGAGACCTCGTTCCCTCGGGCACGATAATCTTCTCGGCCTTCTCGGACATGACTATAGCCCTCGCAACGATGGCCCTCCTCGGAATCGACCTGACGACGGCTACCATAGCGGCGCTCCTGATGCTCATAGGTTACACGGTAGACAGCAACATACTCCTTACGACGAGGCTCCTCAGGAGAAAGGAGGACACCATGGAGGACGCCTACCTGAGCGCGGTTTCAACTGGGTTCGCCATGAGCACGACCACACTGGGCGCCCTGACGGTTCTCTGGCTCATCTCGACGTCGCAGGTGATAGACAACATCAGCATCGTCCTCATCTTCGGCCTCTTGGCGGACTTCATGAACACATGGATACTCAACGCGGGTGTGCTGAGGTGGTACCTCTCAGGGAGCCACAGGTTCACAATAAAGCTCGGGAGGGGTAGGTAATGGCTAAGAGGAGAAGGAAGAGCCTCAAAAAGCTCCTCTTGAACTGGAAGGTTCTCCTGCTTATCACCTTCCTTGTCGGCTCACTGGCGGCATTGGCCGCCAACGGGCTAACCTATGGAATAGACATAGGCGGCGGGGTTGCCTTAGTGGCAAAACCAGAGAAGCCCATAAGCGGGGATACAGTCAACGGCATAATAACCTCCCTCCAGAACAGGCTGAACACCTTCGGCGTGAAGGATATAACGATAGAGGCCCAGCACGACCCGGAGACCGGGCAGAGTTTAATAGTGGTCAAAGTTGCCAACGTGACCCTTGAGGAGGCCAAGCAGATAAAGGAGCTGATAGAGAGTCAGGGTGTTCTTTACATGGAGTTCAACGGGGTGATCTTTGCGACTGGAGCGGAGGTGAGCGTCCCCTCCGGACAGTGGGGGCTCGACCCCCAGAAGTGCCCAACCTGCTGGCACGTTGGCTTTACCCTCTCAGGAAAGGCCCAGGAGAACTTCAAGATGGTGGCGAGCGGCAAATTCGGCTGGCCGGTTGATATATTCCTCGACCCACCAACCAACGCACTCATAGTGGTCTCGGGGAGAGCTTACAGAGAGATGAACTCAGCGGATTTCATGGGCAACGTCGCTCAGGGCCCCCTTCCACTTCCCGAGAGGCTGAAAAAGGCCTTCAACGATACGGTGATTCCGTACACCAACCAGAGCGCTGAAGAGATAGTCTCCAACGCGACCAAGCTTGGAAAGGAGGGGGTAGTCTTGGCGGACGTCCCAAAGGGTCTCTACGATGGGGTCAGGGGCATAACCCTAAAGGACGGCTTAAAGCTCCGCGTCTTATACTTCACCCCCAAGCCAAAGGAGAGCATGAAAAACTTCATTACGAGGATTCTAAACCTCTACGGGCCCTACACTCTGGCCTTCGACCCTGCCCTGAAGTCGCCGGAGCTCTTGGAACTGACGGGATCAGCGGCCACGAAGGAAGCGGCTTTAGCGGAGGCGAGGAGGATACACAGCGTCCTCCGGAGCGGCTCTCTGCCCGTAAAGCTTGAGGTTACCGGGTGGAGGGTTCTCGAAAGCACGCAGTCAACCGAGAGTCAAAGCCCATCTAAAACTTCCCCTGGGACAAAAGCCAAAAGTTCAACAGCGGCCACAGCGTCTAAAGCTGGGAAGACCATCTGCGGACCGGGCTTTTTATTGCCATTGGCTTTGGTTGTCCCATTGCTTAAGCGGCGTTAGTTTTTCAGTGTTTTTACTGCCCTCTCATAGTCCCTCTCCGAGTAAAGCACCAGGTAGATTCTCTCAACGCTCTTCGCTTCCCTCTCGAACTCCTCAACAGTTTCCCTGAAAGTTTTAACGACCTCCTCAAGCGGACAGCCGTAGATTCCAGCGCTTATCGCTGGAAATGCTATGCTCCTAGCCCCAAGCTCCTCCGCCTTGCTCAGTGCGCCGAGGATGGCCTTTTTCAGCTTTTCTTTCTTATCCACACCCCAGACCCCACCGCAGTACGGGCCAACGGTGTGGATGACGTACTTAATCCCAAACTTCTCAAGCCTCATCGCTGGAGTTACGACGACCTCCCCGTGCCCCATTGAGTCCTTCCCGAGCTGCTCGCGCATCGCCTCCTTGCTTATCCTGACGTATTCGTGAACGTTTCCCGCTGCGGCTTTGGCTATGGCGTAGGCGACCCCGCCCCCGTGTTCTAAATAGCGGTTCGCCGCGTTCACTATCGCCTCGGCAGAGAAGCGCGTTATGTCCCCGCGGACGATTTCAAACATCCCCACCACCGGAGCCCTTTCTTCCATCCCCCCTTAACTTTAACCATTGGTGATGAACACATTGAGACATTAGAGTTTCCGTTTCGACAAAAATCTATATATAGCAGTTTTTCCATAGGTCTAAATTGGGGCCTTTTCACGTTAAAATAAGGTCTGGAGGTTATGGTTGTGGCGTCAAAGAGGGCAAAGCGAAAGGAACTCCTTGAACTCGCAAGGGAGATAGGCGGGGACGAGGCCGTTGAGGTAGTCAAGGCCTTGGAGAAGAAAAAGGAGACGACGGACGAGGAGCTCGCCGAGATAACAGGCATCAGGATAAACAACGTCCGGAAGATACTCTACGCCCTCTACGACTTGGGTGTCGCGGACTTCCGGAGGATACGGGACAAGGAGACCGGCTGGTATTACTACTACTGGTTCCTTGAAACGAAGAGGCTCGACGAGATAATACGGAGCAGGAAGCTCAAAGAGCTCGAAAAGCTCAGGAAGATGCTCGAGGAGGAGAAGAGCACGACCTACTACTGGTGCGGTACAGCTGGCCATCCGAGGCTTACGTTTGACGAGGCCATGGAGTACGAGTTCCAGTGCCCAATCTGCGGCGGCATACTGATGGAGTACGACAACAGCGAGATAATAGCCGACCTGAAGCGGAGGATCGAGGAGCTTGAGAGGGAACTCGGCATCCGGAAGAAGCCAAAGAAGAAGGGTTCCTCTAAGTCTTCGAAGAAGAGCGCCCTCGCGGCGGCCTGATGAATGGATCTGAACCTCGGGGATGGGAGAATGAGGGAAGTCGTTATTCTTGAGAAGGTTTACGGTGACAGGAGCGGTTTTCACAAGCTGAATAGAAAGCTCAAGGCGCTTGTTGGAGAGCTCGACGTTGAGTGGAAGCTCTCCGCGGTTGAGAAGAACTGGGTTAAGGTCTCCCTGAAGGGGGAAGACGAGGAGGTAGCCGGCAACCTCGTGAGGGATGAGTTCGGGGAGGTTCCCTACAGTCTGAGGGCCATCGGGGAGGGGATGACGTACGAGGGCCGCCTTATCGACCTCGGAAAAGTTGGGTACGGGGTTTACGCTGACGTCGGGGTCTTTAAACCCAGGCCCAAGGACGCCCTTATCCCCCTCCACTACCTTAAAGAGTGCTTCGGCGACATGCCGGTCAGGGAGATGATAGGGAAGTTCGGCTGGGTTGACAACCTGCCCGTCGAGCTCACGGTTTCCTCAGTTCAGTTTGGTGCCAGGGAGATCGAGGCGAGGTTCAGCGATGCACAGCTGAAGAGGATCAGGTCATGGATCAGTGACGGCTACGACAAGCTGTTCATAGCGGGCACAGTCAGCGAGAACGTCGAGAGGGCCCTTATTGAGACGGGTCACGGCAGGGACGTTAGGAGGATGGAAGAGCTCGGACTCATGGAGACCCTCCTCGTTTTGAAGAAGGGAACGCAGGCCCCGGGCATAATCAGAGAGATAGGCCCCCTGATCCGGGGTGCCGTCATAGGGGCGGTTAAATTCTGATGCCCCTTCTCTCCATGTTCCTCGTGTGGTAGAGCGACCTCGACGCGAGGGCGGCGGCGGTCAGGAGGAGGTAGGGAAAAACGGCGGGCTCGAAGGGCGTGGCCACGAGGTAGGCCAGTGAGAGCAGGAGGAGAAAGGGAGTTGGCCCCTTGGTGTTTCTTATGATCTTTTTCATCCCGGACGAGTACCCGGCGAAGGCGTAAGCTAAAACCAGCACGGGGAGGAGGCTTTGAACGAGGGCCGTCTTGGGGGGGACGTGAAGGGCTGTCCTCGGGAGGAGCAGTCCAAGTTTTCCGACGGCTATTATTCCGAGCGTTACGAGAGTTATATACGTCAAATCCCGTCTCTTCCTCGGGAAGGTGAGTACGAAGGCTATGGGGAGGGCGACGTTCCAGGGCTCGGCCACTATCGCTACGACGGTGAAGAAGGAGAGCGCAAGCGTCTGCAGGAATGACTTCACAGGGTTCACTGAGAAGACGAGTGTGGTGCTTATCGCGAGGGAGAGGGCAAAGGCGGTCACCCCGATCGCGAGAGTTGAGGGCTGGTAGAGGGGGTCCCTGAACGCAGGCATCGTGAAGGTCATCCCCACTGTGAGGAAACCGAACTCCCTTGAGTGCCGGGGGGATGCGTAGAAGAGGGCCGTGATGAGGAGAAGGAGGATGTACAGGTGGGTGTAAAAGAGGGTCTCCTTGGATAACGCGATGCCAAAGTTGGAGAGCGAGGAGTTTATGAAGGAGAGGAAGCCGTTAGGTACCCTGGGGGGAGAGTTCGCCACCCAGAGGGAAAGGGCGGAGACGGCCGTGAGGTAGAGAACGTCGGCGTACTCCCCTTTGCTGCCGAGTTCGTAGGTGACCAGCGTTACCGTCGCTATGAGGGCCGCCAAGAATACCAGGGTTCTGGCGGGCGTGAAGGCTATTCCGGCCCCAGCGGAGGAGCCCGCCTGAAAGGAGGGAGCCTCTATCATGGCCACTGTGCTAACGGCTGCCGTTGTTACCAACGCTATCGAAAGGGTTGTCCTGCCCATCTTCCCCACCGGCGATCGGGCTCATGCCGGGCATCTCATTGATAGGCATCGAGAAAAGCCCTTAAGGGGTTTTCGGGTTAATAAACATTAAAGAAAGGAACCTTCATGATTCGGGTTCTTTGGCCTCTTCCTTGGCCTTTAACTCTTCGAGCTTCTCGACGAGTTTTCCGGCGAGTTCCATGAACGCCTTTGCCGCCACGGTGTCCCCGTAGAGAACTATTGGTATTCCAGCGTCGCTGGCTTCCCTGGCCTTCAGGTCGATGGGTATGCCCCCGAGGAACTCGACGCCCTCCTTCTCGGCAAGTTTCTTTCCGCCGCCCTTTCCAAAGACGTCTATCTCGTTCCCGCAGTACGGGCAGATGAGGTAGCTCATGTTCTCTATCACGGCAACGTACGGAACTTCCATCTCCTTCATCATGTTGACCGCTTTGCCGGTGTCGAGGAGGGCAACCTCCTGGGGGGTCGTGACAACTATGGCCGCGTCGAGCTTGACGGTTTGGACCACCGTAAGTATCTCGTCGCCCGTTCCGGGCGGGAAGTCTATTATCATGAAGTCCAGCTCACCCCACTTGACGTCCCCGAGGAGCTGCTTTATGGCCTTCGTTACGAGGGGGCCGCGCCATATCACCGGCTGATCCTCGGACACAAGGAAGCCCATGCTCATTACTTTGATCGGCGTTATCTGCCCCAAGAAGTCGTTCATAGGGGGGATCATCTCGAAGCGTCCGTCCTCCATTCTCTCGGCCAAAACCTCTGCCTTGTCAACCCCGAGCATCTTGGCGACGTTGGGGCCGTGTATGTCCGCGTCCAGAACCCCGACGTGGTTTCCCATCTTTGCCAGGGCGGCCGCGAGGTTGACCGCGACCGTGCTCTTTCCGACGCCTCCCTTGCCGCTCAGGACCGCTATCTTGTACTTCCACTTCTCCTGTTTGGCCTTTATCCTCTCCTCAAGCGGGTCCGTGCCGAGCCCGCTGATGTTAACGGTGGGTGTTTTTATCGCCATTTTATCACCACCCAAAATAGGTGCCCCATGCTTAAAAGTCTTATCCAGGAAGCGGTATTAGGGGACATATTTGGGTATTGAAGCTAGAACCGCCTGGTGGGCCCGCGGGGATTCGAACCCCGGACCTCCACCTCGTAAGGGTGGCGTCATGACCGTCTAGACCACGGGCCCGCTAAGTTTTGGAAGGCCTGTGGAGATATAAAGGTTTCGCCGGCCCCTAAGCCCGTTCAAGCACCTCCTCGGGGGCGCCGGCGAACTCGACCAGGTACTCCGCCTCGACTATGTGGAGCCTTCCCGGGACTATGAGGACGTGCGGCTGTCCCCCGAAGTCCTCCCCAATCATCTCCCCCACGTAGCCTGCCCTGAGCGTTGGCCTCAGCGATCCCGCCCTCGCGAGAACCACCACGAGGGTCTCGGGCGTGAAGATTCCCGCCCCTTTCACCCCCTCGACCTTTAGGAGCAGTTCCATAGCCTCGTTGGCGGTCATGTATCGCTTTTCCCGGGCTTTTATGTCAAGGAACAGGAGAGTGTGGAGGCCCCGCTCCAAGTTTTCCCTTATCACGTCGTAGTAGCTCGTTGGAAACCAGTTGCCCTCGGGGTACGCAACGGTGGCGCTCTTCCCGAACTTGTATATCTGGAGCCCGGTTACTCCAACGGCCGAGTAGATGCTGGGGGCGTGTATGACGTAGCTCTCGACGCCCGCTTTTTTGGCCCTTATCCTCAGGTCTGCGTGGGTCGTCGCGACCATGGGGTCGCCCGCGGTGAGGAAGGCCACCTCCTTTTCTCGGGCCTCTGGGAGAACCACCTTCTCGAAGTTAAGCTCAACGTCTTCCCTGCTGAGCCTTCTTACCGGTTTCCCTATGAGCTCCTCTATTTTCTCTATTGTAGTCCCGGCCAGGAGGGACGTGTAGAACTCGGCGAAGACCCTGTCGCACCTTCTAACTGCTTCAAGCCCCTTGAGGGTTATATCCTTTTCATCGTGGAGGCCGAGGCCTATGAAGTAGAGGGCCATAGCACCACCTGAGCCCGTTGGAAAAGGCCTTTAAAAATTCTCGGGAACTGCCCCCCTAAGGGAGACTTTCAAAAGAAAATAGGGGGCTCAGACTATCAGGGAGACGAGATCCCAGATGGCCTTCTCCGGGTCCTTGGCCTTCGTAACGCCGCTCGCGAGAAGAACGCCAACGCTTCCCAACTCAAGGGCCTTCTTCACGTCCTCACCGGTGCTTATGCCTGCCCCCGTGAGCACTTTAACGTCTGGGTTCACCCTCTTGACGAGCTCTACCGTATCGGTTATCACCTCAGGCTTTGCCTTGCTGACCGGGATCCCAGTTCCGATGAGCTCAGGAGGTTCCACGGCGACGTAATCCGGGTTGAGGGCGGCTACGGCGGCGCTGACGGCCGGGTTGTTGGAGCAGACCATCGTCATGAGACCTACCTCCTCAGCGCGCCTTATCGCAGCTTCAAGGTTCGCCAGGACCATCCTGTTCTCGGAGTGGTTGAGAAGCGTTCCAACGGCACCGGCCTCTTTAACGGCCTCCGGGAGGACGTGTCCGGTGTGGCTTCCAGGCGTTACCGGGTCTACGTGCTGGGCGAAAACTGGTATCTCGACGTTTTCCGCTATCATCCTTAGGTCAACGGCCTGGGGGGCCACCATTATCGTTATCCCCGTCTCCTTCCAGACCTTCTCGGCTGCCTTGGCTATCCTGAGGGCCCCCTTTCCAGTGGCCTGGGCGTAGGTCTTGAAGTTTATCGCTATTATCGGCTCCTTCATCTTCCCCATGGGTATCACCACTGGTGTTAGGTGCCTTCCCCTATAAACATCTTTTGGAACCTCCCGGATTCTGAGTATAAATCGTAATCACCTACACAAAAGCATTAAGTATCGTTCCGCCGTTATCCAAAGGGGAGGTGTACGGATGAGCAAGGTACTCGCGGCAATGATGGTTGTAGTGGTGGCACTCCTTGCATACGCAATCGAGACCGCCCAGATACCCCCTGCCAGTCTGAGCTACCACGAGGTCTTCTACATAAACAACCAGTCCTCGGTTTTCGTTGAGAAAGATGGTTGGGGGCTCTTTGAGATGGACATCAAACCCAAGGTCAAGGGGTTCGAGCTTACCATCGACTTTCCCCAGGGGAGCTCCTACCTCGTGGAGTTCAACGGGAAGCAGTACAGCGGCACCGGCAGCTTCAAGCTCACGGTCTCCTCGGCGGGAACTATGTACATCCACTTCCGCGTTCCAAATGCCCTCGTGAACGAGCTCTACCACAAGAAGGGGACGGCCGAGATCAGGGTCAACCTTGAGAAAATGCCCTTCTGGAGGGATCACTACACCCTTCACCTCGTTCCGAGGAAGTCGGACTGAGGGCGGCCATCTCCTTTTCAACTTCCTCGGGAGAGAGGATCTTTATGGCCAAATTGAGCTCCCCGGCGTATTTTAGGATCCAGCCGGCTTTGGAGCTTCCAAAGGGTGTCACGACCCAGAGCTTGGGAAAGCCGGCCCTATGAGCTTTCACAACGTCGTAGAGGAGCCTCTGAGGAAACCATTTGAAAGATGCCTCAAGCTCGATGGCGAGGAGCTTTTCTTCTCCGTCGAGGATCGCCACGTCTATCCTCGTCCCGTCCGGCGTTCTGTACTCGGCAACGGCCTTTAGGCCGAGTTCTCCCGCCAGAGAGATGATTTCCCGCGTTAGGCTTTTGACCTTGATTTTAAACACCTCCGCAGAGCCACAGGAAGGCCCCAACACCCATGTCTTCAAGTCTGCTGAATGCGCTCCAGAATGCGAAACAATCCCCAATGGCCCTTATGTAAACGCTGACTTTGCCTGATATGGGGCATTCTAAGAGTTTCTCCCCCACGGGATCCAATACTGCCCCGGCTGTCCGAATAAACTTCCCAACTAGGCATGGGTTGTCAACGTCTCTGAGGGTCATATCGAATACCTCGTAACCCCCGGAGGATCCTGAATATTTCAAAAGAACGTACCTGCCATCGAGAACATCAGAATAGACCATCTCCTTGAGGCAACGCACTGTGTTCGGGTCGTTTGCATAAATGCGCAGTTCAACATCTACCATGGAATCTCCCCGGGGAAATAAAAAGAGGCTCAGCCGAGCCTCCTCTTCACCTCTTCAATGGCTTCCTCCGCTTTCAGCGGGTTCTTTATTCTTCCCTGCGCTAACTCCCTCCTTCCGCCACCGCCGCCGCCTGCAACAGAGGTTATCACCTTCGCCAGCTCTCCCGCTTTGAGGTCAAGGCCATCGCCAACGGCAACGACGAAGTGCCCTTCCCTCGTGATCAGAACCACAACGCGCTTTTCCTTCCTTAACCTGTTCGCCGCCTCGCGGAGGTCGTCGGGGCTGCCTTCAACGACCCTGCCGATGAACTCCACCCCGGTGATCCTCTCGACCTCGTTCTCAAGCTCGTAGACGAGGAGCTTTGCAAGTTCCTTCCTCAGCTTCTCGGCCTCTTTCTTAGCCTGCTTCCACTCGTTGAAGAACCGCTCCGCCGTCTCTGGAACTTTCTCTGGCGGAACGCGGAAGACCCCTGCCGTCTTTTTGAGGAGCTTTTCCGTCTCCTGCATCCAGTTTATAGCAGCTTCTCCAGCGGCGAAGATTATGCGCTCAACGCCGTCCTGTATGCGCTCGGTGCGGAGGATCTTTATCGGCCCGATTAAGCCTGTGTTTGGTAAGTGCGTCCCACCGCAGGCCTGAACGTCCCAGTCCTCTATTTTCAGCACGCGAATAACCCTTCCCGGGACAACTCCGCCCTGGTAAAGCCTGAAGCCGTACCTCATCTCCGCTTCCGTCCTTGGTAGCCACTCCCACGTTACCCTCCTGTTCTCCATGACGACGCGGTTAGCTAAGCGTTCAATCTCCCTCAGCTCCTCCTCGCTTACCCTCTTGTAGTGGCTTATGTCGAGCCTCGCCCAGTCTGTGCTGAGCTGTGAACCTGCCTGCCAGACGTGCTTTCCTAAAACGCGGACGAGGGCACCCATGAGGACGTGGGTTCCGGTGTGGTGGCGCATGTGCTGGATCCTCCTGCCCCAGTTAAGCTTTCCGTGAACCTTCGCGCCGGCTTTGAAGGGCTCTGGCCTCTCGACTCTGTGGAGGATGACCTTCCCGACCTTCTGGACGTTGGTTACTTTAACTTCCTCGCCGTTGAGGATCAAAACACCCGTGTCGTAGGGCTGCCCACCGCCTTCCGGATAGAACGCCGTCTGATCGAGCACGACCCAGCCGTCTATGACCTTGAGTACCTCGGCGTCGAACTCCCTCATGAAGGGGTCTTCGTAGTAGAGCGTTCTCGTGTCGGGTAAATCCTTAACCAGCTCGAAGTCAACGACGTACTTTCCGGCCTCCTCCCTCTCCTTTTCGGCCTCCTTCGCAACGATGGTGTAGAAGTTGTCGGGGATCTCGACCTTTACTCCCTCTTTCTGCGCCACTTCCGCCACTATCTCCGGCGTCAGTCCGTGGCTCTCGTAGAATAGGATGAGCTTGTCCAGCGGGAGTTCGTTAAGCCCTTTCTTCTTTAGCTTCGCTATCTCGCGCTTCACGAGGTCGCTTCCGCGCTTGAGGGTCTCCTGGTAGCGCTTCTCCTCGACGTTGATTATGTCGAGGATTACACCCTCCATCTCCTTGAACTCGGGGTAGGTCGGTGAGAGCTCCTTTATGTGCATGGCGACGATCTCGGCGAGCGGCATCTCAAGGCCGAGCTCTCTAAGATGTCTTATGCTCTTCCTTATCAACAAACGCGCCAGATATCCGGCCTTGACGTTGGACGGGATAACACCATCGGCGAGCATGAAGGTCAGAGCTTTAGTGTGGTCCGCTATCGCGTAGATGAGCTCGTACGGTCTGACGGCTTTTTCGAGCTCCTCAACGGTTATGCCCACCTTGCCGGCGACCTGCTCGCGGAGGTAGCGCAGGTCACCCATGTCCTCGATGTCGAACATTCCAGCTAAGCGGGAGTTCTCCATCAGGATTTTCTCGTCTATCCTCTCTATTCCGGCGAGCTTTTTGAGCGGCTCGACTACGTAGCCTAAGACAGCGTCGTAAGCTGTGGGCGTTCCGTGGCTCATCCACACCAAACGCTCAAGCCCGTAGCCGGTGTCAACAACGCGCGTCTCCATCGGGACGTAGAAGTCGCCCTTTATCTCGACCACCTGGCTTGGGTCGGCGTTTTTCGGCGCTTTCTTGTACTGCATGAAGACGAGGGTAGCAACTTCCAGACCGCGGTAGAGCACCTCGAAGGCCGGTCCAGCGTTCCCACCGCCTGCCCACGGGTTCTCCTTGAAGGTTATGTCCTCGGCCTTCATTCCGAGTTCCTTGGTGAAGAACTCGAAAGCTAATTCAACGGTCTCGTCCATCCAGTAAATCGGCTTGCCCGGGTAGTTGAAGGCATGATGCGCCATCATCTCGAATATCGTGAAGTGTCTGCCGGTTATTCCGACGTTGTCTATGTCAGTGAAGCGGATCGACGGCTGACTTATGGTGAGCGGGTTCGCCGGTGGATCGGCCTCGCCGCTTATGACCCAGGGCTGGAAGTCCATTATTGAAGCCCCTACGAGGAGAACATCGTCGCGCCAGCGGGGCAGGACAGGATAGCGTTTAACGCGGCCGTGGCCGTGCCTTTCAAAGAACCCCAAAAAGGCCTCGCGCATCTCGTCGAGCGTGTACTTCCTCGGTATCCCGGGCTTTCCTATGAACCCGTACTCGTCGCACGGCGGGTCGCCGCAGGTCTCCCTGTCCGGATCGAGCGTCCAGAAGAACTTCCCGCACTTGGGGCACTGCTTTCTCATCCATCCCTCTTCCTTAAACATCCTCGTGGTCATGTCCATGCCCATAATCCTCACCCCTTCGGCTAAACCTAAGAGAAGGGAAGGCCTAATTAAGGTTTTTCCCCGGCCTGCTTGGGGCCCGTGCCAGGCCGCATTTCATTCTTCTTAGTTTCTCCTTCTCCGATTTCATTGCCTTCTATTATCACAAAGGGGAACTTTGCTTTCTTTAGAAAATCCATTATGGCCTTCTCCCTCCGTTCAAGAACCTCTACCCTGTGCCTGAGGCTTGTGTTCTCTATGCTCAGGCTCGTGACCTCTTCAGTTTTCCTCCTCAGCTGAAGCCTCAGCTCGGTTATCTCGTCCTCAAGTTCCATTACCGAGCGTTCGAGCCTCGCTATCTCCTCGATGTACTCCCGGCACAGCCTCTCCCTTATCATACCGGTCAGCCCCGCGAAACCTCCTCACCCATCAGGGGGCTCCAGACTCATCATCCCAGCCCTTTCAACTTACCCCTTAACAGTTATAACGTTTTAGATGTGCTGGACGCGTGAGTTGCCCTTAATAGGATTACAAAAATCAAGTTTAATGCCGGGATATTCTGGATATTTATCCCACTTAACCTTCACAAACCTTAAAACCTGAAATGCACATTAAATAACTTGTAAATACATTGATGTCAGTATACCGCCTTTAACGACGCTCAGAGATCGGCAGTATACATACCTATCCCTGAGGAGGTGTGCGCATGGGTGTAATGGACTTTGTCAACTGGCTTGACGGGCTGGTCTGGGGTCCCCCTATAATGATTTTGCTCCTCGGTACGGGGATTTTCCTGACTATTTTGCTCAAGGGGATCCAGGTCACCCGCCTTGGCTGGGCCCTCAGGTATACTTTCGGTAAAGAGGGGAGAAAAAGACGAGGGGAGGGCGATATCAGCCCCTTCCAGGCGTTGATGGCAACCCTCTCCGGAACCGTTGGCATAGGCAACATAGCCGGTGTGGCAACTGCAATCTACCACGGCGGCCCCGGTGCCCTGTTCTGGATGTGGATGACGGCGCTCTTTGGCATGGCCACGAGGGGCTCTGAGGGTCTCCTTGGTGTCGCTTTCAGGGACAAGCTCCCCGATGGGACAATGATCGGAGGAACGTTCAACGCCCTGGAGAAGGGCCTTGCGGAGGTGAAAATCCCGGCTCTGGCCAGGTACTTGGCCGCAACTTTCATGCTGATATTCGCAGCGTTCATAGGGGCCGATGCCATGAAACTTGGTACGGGCCCTGCGATAGGGGCGTGGATCATAGCGATTCTGTTCCTGGTATTGGCCTACTACCTCGCAAGGGGCCACGCCATGGCTTCCCTGGGAAAAATCTTGGCTATACTGTTCTCGACCTTCGCTGCGATAGCGGCCTTTGGAATAGGCAACATGACCCAGTCGAACTCCCTCGCCCTGGGAATGAAGGTTGCCTTCCACGTCCCCTACTGGGCAACGGGGGTGGGGTTCGCAATCCTGACGTTCCTCGTCACGATAGGCGGCATCAAGAGAATCGGTGAGTTCACGGGATACTTCGTTCCCTTCATGGCAATAGTCTACTTCATATTCGCCATCGGCGTGTGGATAAAGTTCGCCGGCCAGCTCCCGCATGCCATAGGCCTGATCTTCGAGGACGCGTTTACAGGAAAGGCCGTCGCCGGCGGGGCCATAGGAACCGTCATAAGGTGGGGTGTTGCCAGGGGCCTGTTCTCAAATGAAGCCGGTCTCGGAACCGCAACAATGGCCCACTCGGCCGCGAGAACGGACAACCCGGCCAGGCAGGGCCACGTCGCAATGCTCGGCCCGCTCATCGACACGCTCATAATCTGCTCGCTGACCGGAATCTCGATAGTTGCCACGGGGGCTTGGAAGACCGGAAAGACCAGCACAGCGCTGACTCAGGAGGCCTTTGCGAGGGCCTTCGGGCACCTCGGTGAGGTTATGGTCATCATCGGCGTCATTTTCTTTGCGTACTCGACGGTTATCACCTGGAACTACTACGGAAGGCAGAACCTCATGTACCTGACCAAGTGGATCACAAGGGATCCTAAGAAGTTCGCGAAGGTGTACCATCCGCTCCACGTTGGATACAACATCTTCTGGGTGATCTTCATATACATCGGGGCAGTCGGCGGCCTTGAGAGCGTCTGGAACTTCTCGGACATGATGAACGGCCTGATGGCCATACCGAACCTTCTGGCATTGATACTGCTCTATCCAGTTATCAAGAAGTACATGGACAAGTTCATACAGGAGAATCCATAGCCTTTCGTTTTCTTTTTACCCATTCGAGGCGATGGGAATGCCTTCTGAGTACCCGAGAATCGTTGTAAAACCTCCAGGGCCGAAAGCCCGGAAACTGATAGAGAGGGAGAAGCGCGTTGTTTCCCCAGGCTTGGGCGTCAAGCTCTTTCCGGTTGTCCCCGAGAGGGGCTATGGGGCGCTTATAGAGGACGTCGACGGGAACGTCTTCATAGACTTCTTGGCTGGAGCGGCCGCCGCTTCCACCGGCTACGCCCATCCAAAGCTCGTGAGGGAAGTCCAAGAGCAGGTGGCCAAGATGCAGCACTCCATGATGGGCTACACCTACAGCAAGAGGGCAATAGAGGTCGCCGAAATCCTTGCCGAGAAGGCCCCCGTAGACAACCCGAGAATCCTCTTCGGCCTCAGCGGAAGCGACGCGATGGACATGACGATGAAAGTGGCTCGCTTCGCCACGAGGAGGCCCTGGATTTTGGCTTTCATAGGGGCCTACCACGGCCAGACCTACGGGGCGACATCTATAGCCGCGTTCCAGAGCTCCCAGAAGAGGGGCCTCTCGCCGCTCGTTCCAAACGTCGTCTGGGTACCCTATCCAAACCCCTACCGGAACGTCTGGGGAATAAACGGCTACGAAGAACCTGACGAGCTGGTAAACCGCTTCCTTGACTACATGGAGAGCTACGTCTTCTCCCACGTCCTGCCCCCGGACGAGACTGCCGTTCTTATAGCCGAGCCGATACAGGGCGACGCTGGAATAGTGGTGCCGCCGGAGGGCTTCTTCGTAGAGCTGAAGGAGCTCCTCGACGAGTATGGGGTTCTTTTAGCCATGGACGAGGTGCAGACCGGGATGGGACGGACGGGGAAGTGGTTCGCGAGCGAGTGGTTTGGGGTTAGGCCAGACCTCATAGCCTTCGGAAAGGGCGTCGCCAGCGGAATGGGGCTAAGCGGGGTCATCGGAAGGGGTGAGCTGATGGATCTGACGAGCGGTTCGGCCCTGCTTACTTCGGCCGCGAACCCCGTGGTATCTTCGGCTGCATACGCGACGCTGAGGATAATTGAGGAGGAAGACCTGCTCGGCAACGCGCTGCGCGTTGGGTCTTTCATCCAGAAGCGCTTGATAGAAATGAAAGAGGAGTACGGGGTCATAGGTGACGTCCGCGGGAGAGGGCTCATGATAGGGGTGGAGATTGTCGGACCAGACGGAGAGCCGGATCCCGAACTTACCGGGAAGATATGCTGGCGCGCCTTCGAGCTCGGGCTCATCCTCCCGAGCTACGGCATGTTCGGAAACGTCATCAGGATAACACCTCCGCTCGTGATAACAGAGGAGCTGGCTGGGAAGGGCATGGAGATAATGGAGACCGCCCTGAAGGACGCCCTCGCGGGGAAAGTCGCCCGCAGGGTCGTAACGTGGCACTGACCCTGCATTTTCTTTTATCTCACTCCCGCCATTTTCAGAAAAACCTTTAAAAACCTGCGCGGTAGAATAGACGGTGCCGTTCATGAAACACCGGTTAAAGTACATCACAGCCCTGTTCTTGGGGTTGCTGATCCTTTCGGTTTCCCAGCTTCCGGGCACTGAAGCGGGCTCTCTAAGCACTGACTACCGTGAGTTCACCTACGCCGCCACCCACTACTTCGACGCGACCTTTTACGGCCACTACGTCTACTTCCCCTACTGGGCCCAGGAGCACATCTGGGACAGGCACGTCTTGGGCTACGACATGAGCTACAAACACGAGACAACCTTCTACCCCGTTGGGGAATACGTGGCGGGAAGGCACCTCCCGGAGACGATGGACGGCTATGAGATGGTTTACCTCATCGAGGACACCATAGAATACGGCCATGTGCACTTCAGCGGGGATAAGGTTGTGATAACCTACTACCTCCCATACTGGGAGTACAGGGACTACGGGATAAGCGAGATGAAGGTCGTCCTTGAAAAGGAGTACTACTATGGTCACCCGTACTACGAGGTCTTAACGGCCTACCCGGTCTCAGGGCCGGACGTTGCGGTCTACGAGGACGGTCACTGGGTGGATTGAATCAGAGGCCGAGGAGCTCGGTCAGCTCCTCTACAACCCTTTCAATTTCCACCGCCCTCTGCTCCCCGCTCTCCATGTCCCTGACAGTGAGCCTTCCCCCTTCGAGGTCTCTCTTTCCTATGAGGACAACGAAGGGAACACCGAGTCTTCCAGCGTAGTCGAGGGCCTTCCCGAGCTTTCTCCCAGTGAGCTCAACGTCCGCCTCAACTCCGGCCTCCCTTAGGGCTGTAACGACCTCTATGGCAACTTTCTTAACCGCCCTCTCCCGGCCGATCGGGATGACGTAAACGTCGGGCCTGAGCTTCGGCTCAGGAATCAGGCCCCTCCATTCGAGTACTGGGATTAGCCTTTCAAGGCCTATGGCGAAGCCAGTGGCTGGCGTTGGCTTCCCGCCGAAGACCTCTATCAGGTTGTCGTACCTTCCGCCACCGCCGATGGAGCCTATGCCGAGGTCGTTGGGGGCTATCGCCTCGAAGACTATGCTCGTGTAGTAGTCGAAACCGCGCGCTATTCCGAGGTCAATCCTTATCCACTTGGAGACGCCGTAGGCGTCGAGGAGGTCAACGAGTTCGTAGAGCCTGGATATCTCATCTTTCGCTTCTCCGCTCCCGAAGAGCTCCTCCGCCATCGGGAGAACTTCATCAGGCTTTCCTTTGATTTCAACCAGCGAGAGAACCTTTTCAACGCCCTCGTCGTTAAGCCCGAACTCCTTCAGGGCTTTAATGAAATCCTCCCTTGAGAGCTTGTCCTTCTTGTCTATGAGCCTCATGAGGCCGATGTCGTCGCTAACGCCAAGCATCTTGGCGAACTCGTCGAGGAGAACGCGGTCGCCGATGTTGACTGTGAAGCCCTCAAGACCGGTCGCGAGGTAGCTCTGAACGAAGAGCGCTATAACCTCGGCGTCGGCTTCAACCTTATCGCTCCCGATGAGCTCAACCCCTGCCTGCCAGAACTCTCTAAAGCGGCCGCTCTGAGGTTCTTCATACCTGAACATGTTGGCTATGTAGTACCACTTTACCGGCTTCGGTGCGTTCTGGAACCTGTTGACGTAGAGCCTCGCAACACTTGAGGTCATGTCCGGCCTCAGCGAGACGTCCCTTCCACCCTTGTCAATGAAGGCGTAAAGCTCTTTAACAACCTCCTCACCGCTCCTGAGCCTGAAGAGGTCTGTGTACTCGAAAGCTGGGGTTAGCACCTCGCGGAAGTTGTAGCGCTCGAAGACCTCGCGTACCCTCTCGAAGACCCACCTTCTCTTCGCCATCTCCTCGGGTAAAAAGTCCCTCGTCCCCTTAACCCGCTCAAGCCTCATTTCCATCCCCCAAATAAAGGCTCCCCGGAGGTTAAAAGCTTAGCCTCCGGCCTTCATCATGAGCAGATAAATGCCGATAACGCCCTCCACCATCATTTGGGCTCCGATGGCCATAATGAAGAGACCCATTATCCTTATCGTGACGCTGAGCGCTGTTTTGTTCACGGACTTCATCATGTAGAGAGCCACGAACATCGAGATGGCAACAGTTGCTATCGCTATCGCCGTTGCAGAGAGGGAGACGGCGTAGCCGTATTCAGCGGTCAGGGTTATGACAGCTGTTATCGCGGCGGGTCCAGCTATTAGGGGCATCGCAACCGGAACCGCGGCCAGAGTCAGGATGTCCTTCTCCCTCCTCAGTGTGAATATGCCGCCGCTCTCAAGGGCCTCAAGGCCTATCTTGAATAGGACGAAGCCCCCGGCAACGCGGAGGGCGTTGATGTCAATGTGGAAGATCTCCTGCAGGATTATCTGGCCTGCAACTGCAAAACTCGCGAGAAGGAGGAAGCCTATGAGGTTGGCCCTTACGATGAGGGCCTTTATGTCCTCTATCCCGAAGTCCTCGCGGAGGAATGTAACGAGGAGTATCTTGTCGCTCGGGTCTATCATGATGAGCATGAGCAGTGCGGAGCTGAGTACCGTGGAGAGCTCGCTCATGTTCGGAAGTGCCGAGACAACCTTAAAAAGCTATGCTAATTCCAAGGGGCGATGACGAAGCGGCACTGGCTGAGATGTGATGAGTGCCCGGTTGGCCGAGCCTTCTACTCCCTTGAGAAAGCCCACTTCAGGAGGAAGGGTGTTACGACGGTCGTCACTATGACCGCTGTAACGGGTATTGAAAAGGTCCCGCTGTTGAACACGCCCTCGTCCAGGGCAACGTTCGCCATTATCAGAGCAACTTCCATGCGCGGTATCATGCCGATGCCGACCTGAAGTGACTCGACCGGCTTGAACTTGGACACAAAGGCACCGAAGCCGCAGCCGAGTATCTTGCCCACTATCGCTATCAGGGAGTAGACGAGGGCGAAGGTTCCCGCGTGGGCCAGAACCCTCACGTCGCTCTCAATCCCGATGCTCACGAGGAATATGGGGATGAACAGGGAGTAGCCGATGGTTACGAACTTTTTGTCTATCTCCCCTGCTTCCTTGGTTCCCGCCACGAGCAGGCCGGCTAAGTAGGCACCCGTTATGCCCGCTATCTGGAACTGCTCGGCAAGGTAGGCGAAGATCAGCATTATCGCTATCGCGAAGGCCGTCACCGTCTCGGGAAGGGTTATCATCTCCGAGAGCTTGAGCGTCTCCTTGACGGCCGGATTTCCTACGAGGAGTCCTATGGCGAAGTAGACCGCAACCTCGCCGAGGATTATGAGGAGGTCTTCCATGTAGACGCTCCCGCGGGTGTTTATGCCGACCAGTATGGTTAGCACGATTATGCCGAGGACGTCATCAACGACGGCAGCGGCTAAGATGGTCGTCCCGACCTTCGTGCGGAGCTTCTTCATCTCCATCAGGATGCTCGTGGTTAAACCGACGCTTGTGGCCGTTAGAACACCACCGAGAAAGAGGGACTCCACGTTCGAGTAGCCCCAGGCCATGGCCCCGAGGTAGCCGAGGATGAAGGGGGTTAGGACGCCAAGGGAGGCAACTATAAAAGCGGGTATCCCAACGTGTTTGAACTCCTCGACGTCGGTTTCGAGGCCGGCCAAGAAGAGCAGCATGACAACTCCCAAGTCGGCGAGGAGCTTAACGCCCTCATCGTAGCCAACGAGGTCGAGAAGGGAAGGGCCTATCACTATCCCCCCAATGAGCTGGCCGAGCGCCGCTGGGAAGCCGAGTTTTACGGTGAGGTACCCGAAGAGCTTTGCCGTGATTAGGATAAGGGCCAGCTCAAGGAAGACGTCCATGCTATCATCCCGCAGACCTTTAAGACGAAACTATCCTTATCAGCCTTATTATGTCTTTAACCTCGAGGACTCCGTGCACGCGATTTTCATCGTCGATTACCGGAAGGTGGTGTTTTCCAGCCTCTAACATGATTTTTACTGCCTTTCCAAGGTTCTCCCCGATCTTTATCGTCACGGGCTTCCTGACCATTATGTCCTTGACCTTTGAAGTCCTGTTCAATGAGTACCTGCGGAGGAGGCTTCCCCCCACTATCGAGTACCCCCTCGGGGGCTCAAAGAAGTGGAGGAGGTCTTTCATGGTGACGAAGCCGAGGAGCCTTCCTTGCCCATCGACGACGACAGCTGAGGTCTCCTCCCCGCGGAGGTTCTGGATCAGGACGCTCAGAGGATCATCGGGGGAGACCATGAGGAAGTCAGTGTCCATAACTATCCTAACCGGGACCTTGGAGATGTAGTGAATGTTGTGGCTCAGCTCCTCCTTCTTTCTGAGCTGGAGCATCTTCCTCTTCCCGTGGACGAGGTGCGCCTTCTGGGCCCTGCTCGCTTTGGTACCTGAGCTCGTGCTCGCGTCCTCCATGGGGTTCACTAAGTTAGGTTCCGCTTCCCTAGGTTTAAACATTTCGGAGAATTTTTGACATAAATAGGTCATAATTTTGGGTGTTCCTTAAAGGTTTTAGCATGAAGGTGCCAAAAACCTTTTAAGGGTCCGGTTGGAGACCCAGGCAAGGGAAATATGGTTTCTGAGAACGGAAGCGGAAAGGCATACGACGTTGTGATTATCGGAGCCGGTCCTGCAGGCCTCTTCGCGGCCTACGAGCTCGCTGAAAGGAGCGATTTTAAAGTTTTGGTGATAGACGAGGGGGGAGACGTTGACCAGAGAACCTGTCCGATGTACGAGCTCGGCTACTGCATAGGCTGCCAGCCGTGTCACATAATGAGCGGCGTTGGAGGAGCCGGGGGCCTAAGCGACGGCACGATAAACCTCAGGCCGGACATAGGAGGCGATTTAAGCGAGCTGACTGGCGATGAGAACTACGCCTGGCAGCTCGTCTGGGAGGTTGATCAGATTTTCCTGAGGCACAAGGCTCCGGGGAACCTCTTCAAGGGCGATCCCGAGCAGGTTAAATACTGGGAGCAGAGGGCGGCACAGGCTGGTGTTAAGTTCATCCCGATAATCCAGAGGCACATTGGCTCCGACAGGACGCCTGAAGTAATCGGTGACATTAAGAGGCACCTTGAGGGCAAAGGCGTGGATTTTCTTCTCTGGACTAAGGCTTTAGAATTCGGCAGGGGCTGGGTCAGGGTTAGAAAGGGCAAGGACGTCTTCGAGATCAAAGCAAAATACATAATCGTGGCCCCTGGAAGGGGAGGGGCCGACTGGTTCCACGACGTTGCCGGGAGGATAGGCCTGAAGGCGGGACACGGGCCGATTGACGTTGGCGTTCGCGTCGAGGTTCCGGCGATAGTGATGGAGCCGGTAACGAGCATAAACCACGACCCCAAGTTCCACATCTACACCGACACCTACGACGACTTCGTTAGGACTTTCTGCACCAACCCGAACGGTTTCGTCGTCGAAGAGCGCTATGACGGCTACGTTGGCGTTAACGGCCACTCCATGCACGGGAAGAAGAGCAACAACACCAACTTCGCCTTTCTGAGCAGGATAGAGCTTACCGAGCCGGTGGAAGATACAACAGCCTATGGCAGGAGCATAGCACAGTTAGCAACGACCATAGGCGGGGGAAAGCCGATAATCCAGCGCCTCGGCGACCTCAGGAGGGGAAGGAGGAGCACCTGGGCGAGGATAAGGAGGAGCGACGTCGAGCCGACTCTGAAGAACGTCACCCCCGGTGACGTGGCGATGGCCCTGCCTCATCGCGTCGTGACGAACATCATAGAGGGCCTTGAGAAGCTCGACCGCGTTCTTCCGGGAGTGGCGAGCGACCACACCCTCTTATACGCTCCGGAGATAAAGTACTACGCGATAAAAGTTGAGGTAAACGGGAACCTTGAGACGAGCATCGAAGGAATTTTTGCGGCGGGAGATGGAGCCGGGCTCAGCAGGGACATAGTCAACGCCGCCGCGACGGGCCTCTTGGCGGCGAGGGGGGTACTCAAGAAGGAGGGCCTCTACACCGAGAGGGACTTCAGGAAGCCTGGGAACTGGAGGAAAGCAGTTGAGGGTCTGTGAGCTCCATCCAAAACTTATTTATGGGTTGAGACCTTTTATAATATGGGGGTCTGTATGGGGGGAAAAGCAGACGAGATACTGTCAAAGGAAGGCGGCGTCGTTCTCATCGAGTACCCATCGCTCTCCCATCCGGAGAGGGCCTTCGCGCGGATCGTTGAGGGGTTTAGGGGAAGGGGGATAAGGCCGCTAATAGTGGACGTCTTTGACACGCTCCACATATTCTTTCAGAACCTGAGGTTCGCTGGGGTTGAGATAGACCTCGGCGACATCCCCGTTATTAAGGAGAGGGGCTTCGTGAAGGTTGGAAACGTTCTCGGAAGCGTTGAGGTCATAGAGGACTTCGAGTACCACCTTGCCCTCTACTCAAGTATAGCGAGGAAGGTTCCGGAGGAGAGCAGGAGGCACACCATAGTGCTTGGAGTGGAGAAGTTTGCCTTCCCCTTCATGGAGGAGCCCCCGAAGCTCGAGAGGTACTTCGAGACCGTTCAGAGAAGGTACCTCCAGCTCGTCGACAAGACCAACTTCCTCTTCCTCAACACCGACGTTGCCTCAGAGTACCTGAAGAAGGGTCTTGAGCAGGACTCCGACTACGTTTTCCGGGTAGAAAAGGGGAAGCTCTACCCCGTAAAGACAATCCAGGAGGGTGTTTGAGGTGAAGTTCAGCGAGTACGTGTTGGGCGTGAAAGCCGGGGAGAGCGTCCTTATCGAGCACACATCACTCTCAGCGTACCCCGTGCTCTTCTACCTCATCGGGAGGGCCTACGGCTGGGAGAGGCTCATCCTGGTTGACGTCATAGACTCAAGCCTCCCGATCCTCAGGTGGGCAAGGCACGCGGGTGTCGAGCTGCCTTCGGGGCTCGTGCGGATAAAGGCCGGCGGAACGTCTGAATGGGGGAGGGTAATCCTTGAACTGGACCCCCACAGGGACCCGGGGATATTCCTGACGAAATTTGAGAGCTTCGTTAAGAACTACTACGAGGAGCACTCCAGGGAGGAGATGGTAACCGTCATCATGAACTCCGAGAGGCTCGTGCCGATACAGAACAACAGGAGAGGCTTCATACTGACCCTCACCAACTTTGCAACTTCCTTCATAGGCAACCCCCGGAGGAGGAGCTTCCACTTCGTGAACGTTGACCTGGCAGACGGGCGCTACGTTGCGCTCCTTGAGGAGGCCTTCACGAGGGTTATCAGGATCGATGACAGAACCCCTAAGGTCTTAAAGTCCCCTAACTCTGGTGAGGAGGGTAAGGAGCTTAAGCTTAAATGAGTACGCCGCCTGAATGAGAGGGAGGTGATGATGTGGGAGCCATCGGAAAGGCCTTCGGTATCTTTTCGATACTGCTGCTCCTGTGGGGCTCTTACGTTGCCTACGCCGTTCTGACATCAAGTCCAAGCTTTTCCGCCAGGTGGGGAAGAGTTGATCCTCAGGAAACGGAGATACTCATCAGCGGTTCCTACTCAAGGCCCCTCCTCGTGCCCGTGACGCTCAAGAACGTCGAGGTATCCTTTATGGGCAGGGAAGTTGCCCGGCTTGGGAAGTTCACGTACACACCCACGGGGAGGAACCTCGACGTTGGTCTGGTCATAAACAACACCCAGCTGGTGGACGCTTTCCTCTCCTACTTCGCGGCGGGTGAAAGGGGGAGCATGAAGATAACGGTGGTTCCGAAGCTCTTCGGCCTGCTCTCATTAAAGCTCAACGTCACCGTTCCGGTGCAGCAGAAGATACTCGAGGAAATCCACCTGCAGGCTGAGAGCCAGCCGATAGCCGGCGTTCCCTTCCTGAAGACCCCGGCCCTCTTGGACACCAGGGTAAGCTACAGCGGTTCGTCCAGCGGGGTTGCGAGGTTCAGGACGGAGCTCGTCCTCCGCAACCCGAACCCGTACCCCCTGCCCGTCCTCAGGCTCGCCTACGTCCTCCGGGCCAACGGCCTCGACGTCGGCAGGGGCGAGATGGAGAAGGGCCCGCTCGTGATCCCAGCCGGCGGAACCGTCAGGGTGCCCCTCACGACTGAAGTAAACACATCGTCGCTGAGGGAAGCCTGGGCCAGGCACGTTAACAACGGGGAGGAGAGCGTGGTGCAGGCTGAGCTCTACCTGAGGCTCAGGATAGAGGTTCAGGGCTTCAGCACCGTTAAGGACGTCAAGGTGACCACAATCAACAAAACCGTAAAAACCAACATAATGGAGTCCATAAACGAGGCCCTCGCAAGCATCAACAACCCTTAAAAACCCCTCCCTCCTCTATCTTCAGGTGGGGTTCATGGCACTGAAGGCGAGGGAAGTCCATGATTTCCTCAACTCCCTTTGGGGGGACATCTTCAAGCTCAACGAGGAACTCAGGGGGGAGCTCTCCGGGAGGGGGTTCACCGTTGAGGATGTTGAGGCGGTTTTCGGTGCCTACCTTTTCATAGACGGAAAGTGGGAGCCTATGAAGTACCCCCACCCGGCCTTTGAGGTGAGGCCCCAGATAGAGGTGGGGGCGACGCCCGAGGCCTACTACTTCGTGGTCGCCGTTCCAAAGGATAGGGTGGGCGAGAACTTCTTGGGCCTCTTCCTTGAGATCTTTCCGAGGTCTTTCATCTACGGCTCTGAGGAGTTTCTGACGGATCTTTACAACTGGAGGCGCGACGGCCGCCTCCCCCCTACCGAAGTCCTCGACAGGATCCTTGGGAGCCGTGAGGCCGTCCTTCAGTTCGAGGCCAACTTCGGGAGTGCTGAAATGCTGAGGAGGGGCCTGCTAAGGCTCATCACCCTCGGCAACAGGTTCGGGATCTTCGAGATGTAAGAAATCTTGCCGTACCTGAAAAAGTTTAAATCTCTGGCGGTGGAGTTTCAGCCCGTTGTTGAGGGACTGGGTCGGTGGTTTTAGGCGGGATCCGGTGGGCTCTGGAAGGTGTGGGACGTGGAATGGAAAAAGTTCATTCCCTTCGCGGCTGGAATCGTCCTGATCGCGGGTCTGATCTGGTGGGCCGGTACGGAGGGGATAGTCAGGGTTATCTCGCGTAGCAGTCCCTTCTGGCTCACGATGGCCTTTGTGGCCTACTTTTTCGGGGTCTTAACCTGGGCACTCCGCTGGCACGTTCTCCTCAGGAGCCTTGACGTCGAGGTCTCGTTCAAGGACACCTTCGTCGCCCTCTTCGTTGGGATACTCTTCAACAACCTGACCCCCGGGGCGAGGGGGGGAGGTGAGGCCGTGAGGATGTACTACCTGAAGAAGCGCTCCTCCTCGACCTACGGAATCGTCCTGGCGACCATAACCGCCGACAGGATACTCGACCTCTTTCCGGTTGTTCTGATGCTCCTTCTCTCGGCCGTTTACGCCTACCTCTGGCATTACCACGGGCTCTTCGTTCTCCTGATAATCCTGAACGTTCTCCTCCTTGCGGCCACCGGAATTTTCACCGTCATAATCACGAGCGAGAGGAGGGTTAAGAGGACGTCCTACGCGCTCTTCAACTTCCTGGCCAGGCTAATCCCATCGAGGATGAGGAAGTACGAGGAGAAGTTCAACAGGCTCATAGAGGTCAACGTCCCCCACTTCACGAGTGGACTCAAGCTTGTCATGAAGGACAGGGAGGCCTTCTGGATAGCCACAGGCTACTCCTTCCTAACCTGGTTCTTCGTGATCCTCAGGAACTACTTCCTCTTCCTCAGCCTCCACGTCCACGTCAGCCTCGTTGATATAACTGTCGTTCAGATGATAGCTACGGCCGTAGGCCTTGTTAGCATCATTCCCGGCGGCGCGGGACTGATCGAAGCCACCTCCGCCGGCCTCTTCGTTGCCCTTGGCATCAGCAGGGAGGTTGCGGTTACCGTTAGCATAGTTGACAGGATCATCTCGTTCTGGCTTCCGATGATACTGGGCTTTATCGTCATGGGGCACTTCGGCCTGAAGCCCCAGGAGCCTAAAACCTCTTCTTGATCCTGAGGGGGTACTTCGGGTATATGTCCCTTGAGAACCTCACGAACTTGGCCTTCCTCGGGGACTTCTTCACAACTATCTCCGTTTTGGGCTCTAACCTCGTGTAGAACTGCCCGTCCACGGTGAGTATGAGCTCCCTCTCCGGGGGCAGGGGGAGCACCTCAACCCTGCTCGATGCAGGAACCACCATGGGCCTTGAGCTCAGGGCTATCGGGTTCAGGGGGGCTATAACGAACAGGTCGAGCCGCGGATCGACGAAGGGCCCCCCAGCTGACAGTGCGTAGCCCGTGGAGCCGGTGGGGGTCGAGACTATCAGCCCGTCGGAGCGTATCTCATCGGCCAAGCCCCCGTCTATGTAATAGCGGAGGTGGATGATCTTCCCGGGGGCCCCTGTCAGGATCGCGTCCTCGTTGAGGGCATCGGGGATGACGTTCTCGCCGTTTATGTACGTCCTCAGCTTCATCCTCTCGTCTATGCTGTACTCCCCTTCGAGCAGTCTGCTCAGGGAGAAAAAGGCCTCGTGCGGCTCGACCTCCGTCAGGAAGCCTAAGGTTCCCATGTTGATGCCGAGTATTGGAAAGTCCCTCTTGGTCTTGTGCTCCACCCGGAGTATCGTGCCGTCC
>NZ_JALXBJ010000067.1 GCF_026991495.1 Thermococcus sp.
GCCTGAGAACCTCGTCTTTAACCTCGTCAAAGTGGGGGTGTTCTGTTTCCTTCGGGTTGAAGAATATCTCCGCTTCCGCCTGCGTGAACTCCCTCAAGCGAAGCATCCCCTGCCTCGGCGAAATCTCGTTGCGGTAGGCTTTTCCGATCTGGAAGACGCCGAAGGGGAGCTTGTTCCTCGCGAAGGCGTTGAGGCGCCTGAAGTTGACGAAGATGCCCTGGGCAGTCTCGGGCCTCAGGTAGCCCTTCTGGTCGCCGTAGGGGCCTATCTTCGTCTCGAACATGAGGTTGAAGTACCACACCTCGCCAAGCTCGCCGCCGCACTCAGGGCACTTTATGCCGTGCTCCCTTATCAGCTCGGTGAGGTGCTCGGCGCTCATGCCCTCGGTGTCTATGCCCAGAGCTTCTTCAACGAGGTGGTCCGCTCTAAAGCGGGCACCGCACTTCCGGCACTCCACCAGCGGGTCGACGAACTTCTCGACGTGGCCGCTGGCTATGAAGACCTTCTCGGGCGTTATGTCCGGGGTTTCCAGCTCGAAGAAGCCCTCCCTCTGGAAGGCCTCCCTTATCTTCCGCTCGATTTTGCGCTTTATCGCCGCCCCAAGCGGGCCGTAGTCATAGAATCCGCGTGAACCGCCGTATATCTCAAAGCTGCCCCAGGCAAAGCCTCTCCTCCTCATCAAATCCTGCAGAATCTCGTACTTATCAGCTTCTCCCATCGCTCACCACCTGAAACTGGAGTAAGGCGAGTTCATAAAAAGCTTTTGGGAATCAACCCCTGCCCGCCAATCCCCCCGACGGAAAGAGTTATAAACCGTTTTCCTCGTTATCGCTATGAGCTTTGATTGTTTGGAGGTGCGTGAAAATGGCGGAAAGACCACTCGACGTTATACACAAGTCCCTTGACAAGGATGTCCTCGTGCTCCTCAAGAGGGGTTCCGAGTTCAGGGGTAAGCTCATCGGTTACGACATCCACCTGAACGTCGTCCTCGCCGACGCCTCGCTCATGCAGGACGGCGAGGAAATTAAGAAGTACGGTAAAATCGTCATCAGGGGAGACAACGTCTTAGCAATCTCCCCGGTCGAGCTTGAGTGAGCTTAGCGAGCTAACGGGGTGATAACATGGGAGCGGGAACAGAGCCGAAGGGCAGGAGGAACCACACTCCAACTCACATCAGGTGCAGGCGCTGCGGAAGGCGCGCCTTCAACGTCCAGAAGGGCTACTGCGCCGCCTGCGGTTTCGGCAGGAGCAGGCGCATGAGGAAGTACAGCTGGTCCCACAAGTGGAAGAAGAAGAGGAACCTCGCCTACTGAACCCCTTTTATTTTCTCCCTTGCCCCTGCTGTTCTGCGGCTTGAATGTCCATAACCAACACCGCAACCCTTATTAACTCAAACGTCTTTCTCCTCGTTTAGAGGGACGTCTTAATGCTGCGGCTCAACGAGAACCAGCGGAGGCTCTGGAAGCTCGCCTGGCCTGCCATAATGGGGAACATATCCCAGACCCTTCTTAACCTAGTGGACATGATGATGGTCGGCCACCTCGGGGCGCTGGCCCTCGCGTCCGTCGGTCTCGGTGGCCAGGTAAGCTGGTTCATGATGCCCATAATGGCCGCCGTCGCGACGGGAACCCTCGCCCTCGTGGCCCGCTTCGTCGGTGCAAAGGACGATGCAAAAGCCACCCTTGCCCTCGAGCAGAGCCTATACTTGGCGTTCCTCCTCGGAATCCCGGTCATGCTCTTCGGCTGGCTCTTCGGGGACGACATCCTCAGGATAATGGGCGCGAGGCCCGATGTTGTTGCCCTCGGCTATTCCTACATCAGAGTTCTCTTCGCCTTCTATCCAATACGCTTCGTGGGCTTCACGGCATTTTCGGCCCTTAGGGGTGCGGGGGACACGAAAACGCCGATGAAGCTGGGCATACTGATGAACTTCATCAACGCGGTTCTGGATTATCTCCTCATCTACGGCAAGCTCGGCTTTCCAAGGCTTGGGGCCGTTGGGGCCGCCTGGGCGTCCGGAATCGGGATAACTACCTCTATGCTCATCGGCCTCTACCTGCTCTGGAGCGGGAAGCTGGTGCTCCGCTTCAGGCCAAGCTGGAGCTTCCACCCGGATATGGCCGGAAGGATACTCCGCATAGGCATTCCCACCATGATCGAGCGCGGCATCTTCAGCTTCTACAACTTCCTCTACATGAGCATAGTTACCCGCTTCGGGACGATAGCTTTGGCGGCGCATCAGGTCGGCCTGCGCGTCGAGAGCATAGCCTACATGCCCGCCTTCGGCTTCAACGTTGCAACCTCCGCCCTTGTCGGCCAGAGCCTCGGCGAGGGCAGTCCTGAGAAGGCTGAAAGGACTGTTTACGAAGCCCTCAAAATGGTGGGCCTCTTTATGAGCGTTATGGCCTTCATCCTGATAGTCTTCCCGCGCTACCTGGTGATGCCCTTCATAAGCTCGGGCGACCCCCACTACGCGGACGTGATGCGCCTCGCGAGCATCTACCTCATAATAGTCGGAATAAGCGAGATTCCCCTAGGCTGGCTCTTCGTCCTCGGCGGGGCTCTGAGGGGCGCCGGCGACACGAAGACCCCGATGTACATTACCGCCGTCAGCAAGCTGCTCTTCAGGATAGTTCCAGCGTACCTGCTGGGCTTCGGCTTCACAGTGGGGCCGGTTCACTTCGAGGGCCTCGGGGTCATAGCGGCCTGGATAGCCATGAGCCTCGAGACCTTCACCACCGCCGGGCTCTTCTGGTGGGCGTTCAAGAGGGGAAAATGGAAGTACGTGAAGGTCTGAGTTTTATCATGAACCCCTCAGGAACGTTTATAACTTTGTATGACAGAAATGTAAACGGTGGTTGTATGGCGGTGATAAGCATTCGCATTCCCGATGATCTCAAAGCGAAGATGAAGGAACTTGACATAAACTGGAGCGAGGAGATAAGGCGGTTTATAGAGAGGAAGATCAGGGAGGAGGACAAGGAAAGGGCACTCAGGAAGATGCATGAGCTTCTTGTTGGGGGCACTCCATCTGAGCGCGGCACCGGAAGAAAGTACGTGAGGGAGGACCGTGATAGTAATTGATGCCTCTTCGATAGCCAGGTACGTCCTCTTGGAGCCAGGATGGGAACGGGTTGAGGATTTCCTGAAAAACGACCTTGTTTCACTGGAGTACGCCCTGGTGGAGGTGTCAAACGCTCTGTGGAAGCATCATGCCCTCTACAATCGCATTGAACAGGAAGAGTTTGAGCGGCGCTGCCGGGTAATCGACGTTCTCCCAAGCGTGATCATCTTCGAGAATCCCATGAGGTACTTAGGAGAGGCCAGAAGAATAGCCGTTGATGAAGGAATCACAGTTTACGGCGCCCTCTATATCGCCCAGGCCCTCAAGTACGGAAACTTGGCTACAAGCGATGAAAAACAGGGGAAAATCGCAGAAAAGCTCGGTGTTGAAGTAACGTACCTCTAAAGCGCCGACACATGGAAGAGCGCCTCCATAGCCCTCCCGAAGATGTAGCTCAGGAAGGCTGCACCCAAACCTGTGGCCACCATCTCGGCGACCTTCTTCCGGATCGAGATTCCTGAAAGCAGGGATATCAGCGTCGCCACTATAGCCAGTGCGGAGCCTGCCAGGAGTATCGAGAGCGGAAGCGCGGTCAGCGAGCTGGAAGTGAGAAAGTAGGGGGTGACCGGGAAGGCGACGCCGAGCAGGTAGGAAACCCCCGTGTAGAGAGCCGCCCTTATCTCATCCTCCTCCGCTTCGGGAAGGAGGAGCTGCATTATCGCCTCACTGTTGCTGGACAGCTCTCTGGCAACCTCCCTGGCAACATCCTCCGGCATGCCGCCCTCTATGAGCTTCTCCACAAGTTCCTCCACGGTTCTCTCCGGTGAGACCCTGAAGAGAACCTCCATCCTGTCCCTGATGGACTCTTTCACCTGCCTCTGGGAGCGGACGGAGACAAAGGTTCCTATCGCCATGGACAGGGCTCCCGCGACACCTACGATGAGGCCGCTTACTCCAACGAG
>NZ_JALXBJ010000068.1 GCF_026991495.1 Thermococcus sp.
TACTGTTTGTTTCATTTCAAAGTATGGTATTGTCTTTGGGTTTTAAAATGGTTTGCTTTCTCGCTTGATGGCTTTTGGGTGGTTTATTGCATCCCCGCCCCAAAGGGCAAGGCTTTCAAAAGAAAAAAAGGAATCCTTGGGGGAGGCTTCATAGCCCTTGAACTCGCCGGCAACGCTGCAGAGGCCGGTTATAAAGTTAGGCTCGTTCACCGCAGGAAAAACCTGCTCGGCCTCGACGAAGAGGTGAGCGAGAGGATAAGGGAAAGGATGGAAGGGATTGGCGTCGAATTCCACCTCGATGCTAAAGTTCTCAGGGCCACTGAGGAAGGACTTGAAACCGATAGGGGAAGCATCTCCGGCAGGCTCAAGGTCTGTGCCTACGGGATCGCTCCAAACATCGAGCTGGCCCTTAAGATCGGGATACAGACGGGAAGGGGCGTTCTGATAGACGACCACTTTAGAACCTCCGCGAAAAACGTCTACGCCATCGGCGACTGTGCGGAGCACAACGGGACAATAGCCGGAACCGCGAAGGGGGCGGTTGAGCAGGCCAGGGCGCTCGCCGAAATAGTGAAGGGCGGGAAAGCAGGCTACGACTTCTTCCGCTCGGCGGTCTTCAAGTTCGCGGACTTAAGCCTGGCAATCATCGGGAGAACGCGCGGTGAAGGCAGGTGGCTCGATGAGGAGGTGAAGGTCTTCTACGAGGGCGGAAAACCCGTTGGTGCGGTCGTTCTTGGGAATACGGGGAAGGCCCTCAGGCTCGAAAAGAGCATCAGGGAGGGATTTCCCCCCGACTGAAGTTAAATTCACTCCAAACCTTTGGTTTGGAAAATCGTTATATACTCCGCCTTCCATTTACTTTTGCAGAGTTTCGCGGGTGATAACATGGTCGTGAAGAGGAAAATGACCCGGAAGTTTTTGGAGGATGCCTTCGCGGGCGAGAGCATGGCCCACATGAGGTATCTAATCTTCGCAGAGCAGGCCGAGAGGGAGGGCTTCCCAAAGGTAGCCAGGCTCTTCAGGGCAATCGCTTACGCCGAGTTCGTCCATGCGAAGAACCACTTCATAGCCCTCGGAAACCTTGGTAAAACACCGGAGAACCTGCAGGCCGGGATAGAGGGCGAGACCTACGAGGTAGAGGAGATGTATCCGGTCTTCAAGAACGCCGCCGAGTTCCAGAGGGAGAAGGAAGCTGTGAGAACCACCCACTACGCCCTTGAGGCGGAGAAGATTCACGCCGAGCTCTACGCCAAGGCCAAGGAGAAGGCCGAGAAAGGCGAGGACATCGAGATAGGGAAGGTCTACATCTGTCCGGTCTGCGGCTACACCGCAGTTGACGAGGTTCCCGACTACTGTCCAATCTGCGGAACCCCCAAAGACAGGTTCGTGGTCTTCGAGTGAGCTTTCGTTTTTCCATTTCACAGGTTTGAACCACAAACCTTATAATGGTGGCCTAAGAACATTAGGGTGGTGAAAGAAATGGCCAAGTGGAAGTGCATGGTTTGTGGCTACATATACGATGAGGACGAGGGCGACCCCATGTCGGGGGTGGAGCCCGGGACCAAGTTCGAAGAGCTTCCGGAGGACTGGGTCTGCCCGCTTTGCGGCGCCCCGAAGGACATGTTCGAGAGGATAGAGTGAGGTGGTGGAGATGCTTAGCGGAACGGTAAAGAGCGGAGACTGGAAGGGGGAGAAGCACGTCCCCGTTATAGAGTACGAGAAGGAGGGCGACCTCGTCAAGGTCGAGGTCAGCGTTGGCAAGGAGATACCGCACCCGAACACCCCGGAGCACCACATAGCCTGGATCGAGCTCTACTTCCACCCCGAGGGGGAGAACTTCCCCATAATGGTCGGCAGGGTGGCCTTTACCAACCACGGCGACCCGCTCAGCGAGCCGAGGGCTGTCTTCTTCTTCAGGACAAACAAGAAGGGCAAGCTCTACGCCCTCAGCTACTGCAACATCCACGGCCTCTGGGAGAACGAGGTTCAGCTCGAGTGATTTTCCTTTTTCGCTTTCCCTTTTCTGCCGCTTTAAGGGGTTCCTCAAAGGTTTGCCGCTTGGTGGTGTTGTCATGATAACGGAAAACCTAACCCATTGAGATTTGTTGCCATGATAACCAAAGGCCTTATATATATCCTTTTCGTTATCATGATAACGAGGTGGAGAGATGACGGCTCCCACTGAGTTGTTGGAAAACGCAAAGGAGTACATGGAAGATGCCGATCTGCTCTTTTCAAAGGGCCATTACAACTCGGCGATGAACCTCTACTTCAAGGCCTTAGTGGCGCTGTGTGACTACGTTATTCTGAGGGATACCGGTAGACTGCCCCGGAACCACACCGAGAGGTTCAGGATACTGGAGGAGAGGTATCCGGAACTTTACGATGTGGTGGACTTTCACTTCAACTACTACAGAAGCTCCTACATGAAGCGGGTTGAAAGGGAGTGAATGGAGGTGCTGAGAAGTGACGTCCACAGAGTTTATTCTTCCCTCTGATCTCTCGCTTCATGGGGATTCCGCTAAGGCCCTTGGTGAAGCCGCCAGAAAGTTTGCTGAAAAACATCGGGAGGTCTTTGATGTGGTTCTATACGGCTCCACCGTGATTGGAAAGCCCCTCCCAAATGACGTTGACATCATGATCCTAACGAGGGAGAGACTGCATCCGGCCGAGGGTAGGAGCATCGTGCTCGAATTCAAGGCAGAACTGAAGGGGATTCTTCCCGGGAAGAGACTGGACATTAGGACGATTGCCATCGAAGACCTCTTCGACCCGAACAACCTGGCCTCACTCGGTGTCGTTATAGAGGGGTTCTCGCTCACCAGGGGGAAACCACTGGCCGAGCTGATGAACGGGGAGGCATACACGCTCTTCCGCTTCACGCTCCGCGGGATGGAAAGGAAAGATCGCGTTAGGTTCCAGTACGCCCTCAGGGGCAGGGACGGAAAGGGAGGCATTCTGAAGGAGCTCGATGCGCTTCAGCTTGGGGCCTGGGTTGTCCTTGTCCCGATAGGGAACACCTACCGCTTTAAGGAGTTCCTCGACCTCTGGGGCGTTGGATACGAGGCCTTCACCCTGCTAAAGGGCGCGGATCTGTTCTACAGGCTTTAGGGAGAGCTATTTTAGGAGGGTCGCTTATATTAAGGTGGTGGGAAAAATGCCTGTTGAAACCGAAGTTGAAGCCATCTTATCCGGGGAGGAGAAGTTCCGAGAGCTCGTTAAAAAATACGCCAGGGAGTTCAGGATTGGAATGCTGGGGAAGGCCGACGCGAGGGAGCTTATGAAGCTTCGCGAAGAGGTGTATGAGATTTAGTACTCGCCGCTGGATTCTCTCGAAAAGATCTCCTTGAGGTGCCCCTATGTTCGGCGTTCGGGTTCATCCCAGGGTCGTTAAATCCGCTCCCCGGCTTCTCAAGCCTGCCCATCTTAAGCGGTTTATGGACTTCCTTCGGGACGCTAAGGAAAACCCCCTGCCAGATGGTTACGATGTCAAGCCCCTGACCAACCGAAAGATTTTGGGCCTGAACGCCTATCGCCTCCGCCTTGGGGATTACAGGGTTTTGTATGCCGTGGACTGGGAGGATAAGGTCGTGTACGTTGTTCGAATCGAACCGAGAGGAAGGGCGTATAAAAAGCGTTAGTCCTCAAGCTCCTCCGAAAGGAGTCTTATGGCCTCGTCGGCGCTGAGGGTTTTTACTTTTCCTTCCATCATGTCCTTCAGGCCTTTTTCAAGCTCCCTTAGCGTTTCCTCATCCACCTCTTCCTCCGGGAGTTCTTCGGAGACCATCTTGAGCAGCATGACCCTCAGGTCTTCCAGCTCCCTCTCAATGCGGTCGAGCTTCCGGAGGAGGACATAGGGGTTAACCGCCTCGCTCATTCTCCCACCGATGTTGGGTCGTCGTCAGGGGTTAAATAGGTTTCCGCTCCCCCGCCGCCCCATGGAAAGCCCTTCCGGGAAAACCTTAAATACACCGACGCCGTTTATTCTGTCATCAGGTGGTAATGGTGCCGTTTCCGGAGGTCTATACGACGGATCCGCTGGGGAAAAGACACAATTTAAGTAGGACAAGACACACAAGGGCAATATTGGAGGAGCACCCAGATATGAAAGGGATTCTTACTCCAAGGATGAGTGAAGACTTCAAGAAGAGTGATATCGTCAAGGAAGCCACAGCTCCATGGTGGGGAACACACGTCACCAGCTGGGCAGACTCTATCGGGTATGGTGTGCCCACATACCTGATAAGGCTGTTCGCGCTGACGAAGGCGGGCACGGCGAGCAGGAAAGTAAGGGGCAGTGTAGAGGTAACGAAGCCGATACACGACGAGTTGATAGGGCACGATGCAAGGGGAGGCTACTTTCTCACAAAAATCGAAAACATAGACGTGCGCAAAGCGCTAGATAGGGTAATGTATACAATGGAAATCCCAGATGAGGACAAGGAGAGGCTGAAGAGGGTATTTCCAGATATGATCGAAGCAGGGAAGGTGTTCAAGAAGATCGTAAAGAAGTATAAGGAGAAGTATGGGCTGTCCGATGAGTTAGAGGCGTTTGAGGCACTGCTAAAGCACCCGTCGCCGCACGTCATCGTCAAGGATCTGGCAGATGCTGAGGACCTGAAGAAGCTGCATAAGCTGCACGTGAAGCTATACAACGAGCTGCCAGGGGTGTTCTTAGAGGATAGTGGAGTAAGGTCGTTGCTGAGGATGAAAGGGGTTCCAGAGGAAGAAATAAGAAAGATCGAGGAGGATGCGCTGGCAGAGCTCAGGGGAGAGAAAGAAGCGCTGCCGCCACCGCCAAAGAAGAACTACGTGGGGGAGTTCAGGGGGGTTCCCCTGGAGCCGGGAGACAAGGTGGAGAAATACCCCGGTACGGACATTGATATCATAAGGAAGGCGGACGGGAGGATCATTGTCCCGCCGCACAAGGATCTCAAGGAGATTCCGCACGTTGCGGGGCCAGATAGTCCAGGAATTGACCTCATAGGCAGCAGATTGTTTGAGATGAATATAAAAAAGGTCGAAGATCTGGACAGGGCAATTGAACAAATACAGGAATATGTGGATATGGTGAAAGAGATCCACGACAGGGCAGCGAAGAAACACTCGTTTGATAGGCTTGGAAAAGTAGCTACAGAAAAAATAAAAAATGCAAAGGGCGTGGTGGCCAAAAAGCTGGGGGAAGAATTTATATGGCTCTTTACCGATAAAGAATATCGAAATGGTCGGCCAGGATATAGCCACGACCACGTCGTAGCCGAAACGCGTGCTGGGATCATAGCTATGCTAGAAACGATAAGGCTCTTGCAAGATATAAAATCACACCCTGAGAAGTATGGATTTGGTAAGAGACTTAGCAAAAAAGATCTTTTAGAAATAAAGAAGATCATAATGAAAAAGGTAGGCAAGAAAGTATATGGGTACCACCACGAGAAGAGGTGATCGAAATGAAAGCCATTGTTCCGGTATTCGTAGAGCGGCACCATAATTCAGCCTTTCGCCCTCCCTCCCCGAGTGAGGAGATACCCCTTGTGTCAGTATTAGTGGACGCCTGCCAGAACGTGTGCTTCAAGTAAGCGTATCTTTCTTTTTTCTCAATTATTTTTCACGCCCGCCTAAGAGTCCACATCCACCCCGTCGCCGTGAGGGAGTCCGAGCTGATCAAGATCGCAGTGGCGCTCAACTACCAGATACCGGGGGACTATTGAGATATCGATTCTTTACTTCTGGAGAAGAAATTAGAGATTACCGTAATACATGGTACCCAAATCTTTTTGGTGGGAACACCATCATCCCTTCTCCACCCTCATCCTGCACGCGGGACTCGGCGCGTTGTAATCCCCGCGGTAGATCAAACTCTCGCCCGGGCAACCGCCCCTGCAACTCTTGAACAGCGGACACTTCTCGCAATCGCTCCCGCTCAAGTCCCGCTTGAGCCTCTCCCACCCCCTCTTCCGCCAGATATCGATGAGCTTCTCCTCCCGCACGCTTCCGAAGCGGAAGAAGGGGTACCTGAGGACGAGGCACGGGTAGACGTCGCCCGTTGAGGCTATAAAAACCTGCGAGGTCCCGGCCGCGCAGGGGTAGAAGGATTCAGCCTTGACCTCCAGGGGGGCGCCCAACTCACCGCCCGAAACCGGGACGCCGAGCTTCTCACTCGCTCTCTTCACTTCTTCAACGGTCTTCAAATACTCGGCGTAGGGAACGGCTTTCCTCAGCCTCCCGACTGGCAGGCCCCACGCTATCCTGAAGGATTCTATCCCGAGCTTCGCGACCTCGCGGTATAGCCCTAAAGCCTCGCCCCTGTTCTCTGGAATCAACGTGAACGCAACTGAAACCGGAAGGCCTTCCCTTACGAGCGCTTTGACTCCCGCGATGGCCTTCGCGTAGCTTCCTTCCCCCCTTATCGAGTCGTGGGCTTGCTTTAGGCCGTCGAGGGAAACCTGGACTTCATCAATTCTCGCATCCAAAAGCCCTCCAAGCTCTTTGGAGTGCTCCTCAACTAAGGTTCCGTTCGTGAGGAGCCGTATCGAGAGGCCTTTCTCCTTCGCGCGCTTGAGGATTCGGAAGAAGCCCGGGTGGATTAACGGTTCCCCTCCGGTGAGGGTGAGTCTAACCGCGTAATCGCTTATCTCGTCGACGAGCTTCAGCCATTCTTCGGTTTTAAGCTCTTTTGGAAGCGGCCTTCCGGCCGAGACTATGCAGTGCTTGCAGTTGAGGTTGCAGTTTCGGGTTAGCTCGAAGATAACAACAGCTGGAGCGTTGAGCCTCTCAAGCTCTATCCCGAGGCTTGTTAGGTGTCCTATGAAGTCTCCAACCGTGTATTTTTCACCGTCGTATTCGAGCATGACCCTTTTCAGCTCTTCGGCCTCTGGAAGGTTTTCCTTCAGGGCCTTGAACTCCTCCGGCTCAAGCTCGAATATTCCGCCGGAGGAAGGGCAGAAGGCTAAGAAGACCTTCCCGTCGCCGTAGAGGAGCGGCTTGCCCCTCACTCGCTTTCCCATTCCACCACGCCCCACTCATCCCTCTCGCTCAGGTCTTCCTCCTCCGTATCGAGCAGTCCGATGCTTCTCCATAATGGATCGCCGTGGAGCTCTTTGATAGCCTCTCTTCTTTTCTTCCATCCCTTGCACCCCCACCAATTTACGCTCCCTCCTTAAATACGCTTCCACCAAAACCTTTAAAACCCTAAGACTGTTAGGTTACCCTAATAAAGGGGGCAGTGGGAGCATGCTCGAGAACTTCATAGCCAGCCTCGCGGAGTGGATACTCAACCTGTCAAACGGCAGCACCATGTGGGTTGCCTTCTACGCCGGCCTATTCGTCGCCATAATGACCTCCCTCGGCGCCTTAGTTGCCATATTCGCCAAGAGCCTCCCCGAGGAAGGCGTTGACTTCGCGCTGAGCTTCGCCGCCGGCGTTATGATAGTCGCCGCCTTCACATCGCTCATCCTCCCCGCGATAGAGAGCACCGGCTCCTTCTCCCCGGCGGGAATAGGCATAGCCCTCGGCGTTCTGCTCATCTACGCGATAGACCGCCTCCTGCCCCACGAGCACCTCGTTAAGGGTTACGAGGGGCCGAGGTCGATGAAGGAGCGCCTCAGAAAGGTGTGGCTCCTCGTTATAGCCGTTATAATCCACAACCTGCCAGAGGGCCTCGCCGTGGGGACCTCCCTCGTCTACAACCTCGAGGTCGGCCTCGTCACGACGATAGCTATTGGCATACAGGACTTTCCTGAGGGAACCGTGGTTTCCCTCCCGCTCGCGGCCATCCAGAAAAAGAGACTCCAGCCGATCCTCATGGGGGTTCTCAGCGGCTTCGCCGAGATGGCGATGGTCCTGCTCGGTGCCTACTTCTTCACCCTCTTCAGCTGGCTTCTGCCCTACGGCCTCGGAATGGCCGGCGGCGCGATGCTCTACGTAACGGTCAAGGAGATGATACCGGAGATATACAGGAGGGAGGAGAGCGAGACCCTCGTAACTCTCGGCTTCTTCGCGGGCTTCTACGTCATGCTCTTCCTCGACTCGATGTTAGGATGAGCCCAACGGTCTCCCTAACCTTTCTCTCGTACTCCTCCTTTGAACCGTCGTTGACGATCATGTAGTCGGCCATCGCTATGACGTTCCCTATGCCGAACTTCAGCTCCTTCCAATCCCTCTCCTCGAACTCCTCCCAGCTCTTTGGATCGTCGTGCCTGCCGCGCCTCCTGAGCCTCCTAAAGCGCTGTCTCGGCGGTGTGTGGACGGCTACGATCACTATTCTCTCGTCCGGGAAGGCGCCCCTGAAGGTCCCGACCTCGTCCAGGGAGCGGACGCCGTCAACGACGACCACGCTGCTCCTTCCGAGCAGTCCCCTGACCTTCTCGACCGCGAGCTTCGCAACCGCGTTCTGGCCGAGCTCCTGTCTCAGACGGATGCTCACCTTTGCAACGTTCTCCTTCGTCAGATCAAGGCCGCGCTTTACCGTCTCCTCCCTCACGATATCGCCGAGAGAAACGCTGGGGAAGCCCCTTCTCTCGAACTCCTTCACTATTCTGCTCTTCCCAGAACCGGGCATTCCGGTGATTATCACTATCATTGTGCCCACCCGGTGTAGTGCCGGAGGCTCTTAAAAAACTTAGGCTTTGTTAGGGCCGCAAAATTTTTTAAGGTTTATCAATAAAACCGATAGGGTGAGGGACATGAACGCCATGTGGTTCACCGTCGGACTCATTGTAACTTTCTTCGCAAACATGCCGTTCGGCTTCTGGAGGGCGCACGCTAAGAGAACCGGCAACAAGGCGGAGTGGGCTTTAGCGGTTCACCTACCCGTCCCGCTGGTCGTCCTCATGCGCTACATGGCGGGCCTGAGCTGGAATTTGGAGGGGGCGCCGCTGATACTCGTTTTCGTCTTGGCCTACTTCCTCGGCCAGAGAACCGGCGGAAGGCTCTACACCAAGGCGCACGAGCGCGGCCTCAACCCGGGCAGGAGCATGACCGTTCTCTGGAGCGGGAACGTGGAGGAGGCTATTTGAAAAAGTCTTCCAGCGTTTTCCTTCTCTTCTCGGCCTTTCCCAGCTCCCTTCCGATGTTCAGGTGCCCGTATATCCCCTCCAGCACTTTGACACCTATCCCCTCGACCTTCAGGAGCTCGGCAGGCTTTGCCCGCGCTATCTCCTCAACCGTTCTGAAGCCGGCGTTGTATAAAGCCCTGGCCCTCTTCCTTCCGATGTTGGGCAGTCTGACGAGTTCCAAGAGTTCTTCACGAACGCCGTGCCTCAGGCGGAGGTGCAGGTCTGTGAGAAACCTCAGAACCTCCTTCTTCGGGCTGAACAGCCTGTAAAGCTCTATCATGGAATACATAAGCCAGTCTGCCAGCTCCAAAATCCTGTACAGATCGCCGGGGTCTACGTTGTGGGCCTCGCATATCCTCGCATCGGGAACCTCGTTTATCCAGTCGAGGAGGACTTTGGCCGTTTTCACCTCCCCGAGGAAGGGCTGGAAGCTGGATTCCTCGTAGTAGGGTATCCCAGAGTAGAGGTCGTCCTCGAACTCGTAGGCTAAGTCGAGGTAGTCCTCCATCTCACGCCTCCTCGCGGTGAGCGTCGCCATGTCCGGTGTCGAGGCTATGAGCTGGAATATTCCAAATGGGTTGGGGTTCTCCTCAAGCCTCGGGAAAGCGTCGCGGAACTTCTTGGCAGTCAGCGGGTCAATGTAGAGCTGCGAAGTCCTTTTTCCGAAGGGAAGTGCTATGAAGCGGTCGTTCAGGTCAACGTCAATGAACTCGTTCTCGACGAGGAACTGGACGATGCCCCTGGCCTTGTATTCGAGTGAAGCGGTATCACCCCTCTGGTGGGCGTAGAAGGTTCTCTCAAGAAATGAAACCAGCCCGCGGAAGTTCTCAACGCCGAAGTTGGTTATCAGCGCTAAGACCTGACTCCGGAAAGCCTGCTCGTTGGCGAGCATGGAGAAGAGCTTCTCCGGCTTTCCATGGATGTACTTTTCGACGAGCTTCTTCGGCTCCTCAGTTCTCGCGACTATGATTGCTTCACCGAATTTGTCGTACTTCGGCCTTCCAGCGCGGCCCATCATCTGCTGGATCTCCAAGACGGGAATGTCTGTCCAGCCGAAGCCTGAGTAGCGCTTGGTGTCGCGGATTATGACGCGGAAGGCGGGGGTGTTGACTCCAACCGCCAGCGTCGGCGTCGCCGTTATAACCTTGATCAGCCCACCCCTGAAGGCGTCCTCTATCAGCGTCCTCTCGGCCCTTCCAAGGCCAGCATGATGGAAGGCAACACCCCCCTTCAGGGCTTTCTTCAGCTTTTCCGTTGTCGGGTTGTCCTCTATGCCAGAAGCGAGCTCCCCAAGGGCCCTTTTCTCAGGCTTTGTCAAAAGCCTGGAGACCTTGGAGGAGAGACTTATCGCCTCCTTCTCGGCAGAGCGCCTCGTGTTCACGAAAACTAAGGCCTGCTTGCCCCTCTTCACGGCGTCAACCGCTAAACTCTCCCAGTTCTCTGGATAACGGTCAACTCTTCCGTCCTCCCAGAAGAGGGTTCCGAGGTGGAAGACGCCCTTCCTGAGCTCGACCGGGCGCCAGTCGCTCACCACTAAATCCGCGTCGAGCCACTCGGCTAACTCCTCTGCGTTTCCAACGGTCGCGCTTAAAGCTAAGATCTGCGCCCTTCCGAGGAGGTGGCTTAGTATCATCTCTAAAGTCGCCCCCCTGTCGTAGGAGCCTATGAGGTGAACTTCATCGGCCACGACCACCTTGATGTCCCCAACCCAGCCCGGCCCGTGCCTCAGGAGGGAGTCGAACTTCTCAGCGGTGGCAACTATTATATCGTACTTCCCGAGCCACTCATCGGTCGAGTCGTAGTCCCCAGTGGTTGCCGCGACCCTTATCCCCAAGCTCTCCCACTCCCTGAACTCGCGGTACTTCTCCTCCGCTAAGGCCTTGAGGGGAACCAAATAGACGGCCTTACCGCCCTCTTCTAAAAGCCTGCTCACCATGACTATCTCGCTCACAAGCGTCTTCCCGCTCGCGGTTGGGATGGCCAGGACGAGGTTCCTCCCCTTTAAAACACCGGTTTTGAGGGCTTCGGCCTGGGGCGGATAGAGCTCCTCTATGCCCCTCCCCATGATGATCCGCTTTATCCTCTCGTCAACGGGAAGTTCGTCAACCTTCATCTTCACCGCAAGGCTTATTGAGGGCGGGGTTAAATACCTTTGGGATTGCTATGGAGGTGCCGTTCGTACTCTTCAGGACGCCGCGCGGGAGGTTTGCCATCGACGCATACTTCACGGAGTTCGTCTCGCTCGAACCGAGGAAGGCGCTCCTGATAAAGGATCCCTCAAAGGAGGCCCTATCTGAGACCGCTGAGAGACCCCTTCCAGTCCTCCTTAAAGAGAACGTTGGGGAGTTCCTCAGGGAGCTCTTCCTGAACCTCGAAGAGACCGCCCGGGAGATGAGGGAGAAGAGAATATCCCACATCAGGCACTGGAACGTCCTGAGGTTCCTCGGGGTTCCGACCGGCTACAGGCGACACATAATCGAGGACGAGATGCTCGCCGACTTAGAGAGGGAGAACTCCTTTGGACTGGCCCTCCTCAAGGCCATCCTCGGCGCTGGGAGTTGGGGGGAGGTTGAGGGTGCTGAAATAGTGGAGGAAGGGGTCGCCTACAGAAAACTCTGGGTCGAGAAAGGGGAGGTCAGAAGCCGGGCCGGAAGGGACGCCGTCTACACCGGCCTCCTCAGGAAGGATTCGATCTTCAGAACGGCCTTTTTCTCGGCGCTCTTCAGGGACGCACTCCTTTTCAGGGAAATGGAAGAGAAGGCTCAGGCCTTCCCGTATAGCCAGCAGGCGACGTAGTGGTCCTTCTCGACCTCGACCAGCGGCGGCTCCTTCTTGTCGCAGAGGCCGGCCTTGGCGAAGGGGCACCTCGGGTGGAAGCGGCAGCCGGAGGGCGGGTTTATGGGACTCGGGGGCTCGCCCTTTACCTCCATCCTCCTCTTCTTTCTCGCGAGCTCGGGGTCGGGTATCGGTATGGCCGATAGGAGCATCTGCGTGTACGGGTGGAGCGGGTTCTCGAATATCCTCTCAGCAGGGCCGACCTCGACGAGCTTGCCGAGGTACATAACGCCCATCCTGTGGCTCATGTACTTCACGACGCCGAGGTCGTGGCTTATGAAGAGATACGAGAAGCCGTGCTTCTTCTGGAGGTCTTTGAGGGTATTGAGGATGTTCGCCTGAACGGAGACGTCCAAAGCCGACGTGGGCTCGTCCAGGACGACGAAGTCCGGCTGAAGGGCGAGTATCTTGGCGAGGGCTATGCGCTGCCTCTGCCCGCCCGAGAACTCGTGGGGATAGCGGTAGAGGTGCATCTCGTTGAGGCCGACGCTCTCAAGGAGCCTTATCACGAAGTCCTCGGGGTCGTCAACCTCTATCCCGTGGAACTTCACGGGCTCCATTATGATGTTGAAGACTGTCTGCCTCGGGTCGAGGGAGGAGTATGGATCTTGGAACATTATCTGGGCGTGCCTCCTGAACCAGAGCATCTCCTTGCCCTTCAGCTCTGTCACGTCCTTCCCGTTGAAAAGTACGGTGCCCTCTGTGGGCTCGATGAGCCTGAGGATTGTTCTGCCAGTTGTGGTCTTTCCGCAGCCGCTCTCGCCGACGAGGCCGAAGGTCTCACCGGGGTATATCTCGAAGTCTATTCCATCAACGGCCTTCACCCAGCCGACCGTTCTGAGGAGGCTCCTGACCGGGAAGTACTTCTTCAGGCCTTCAACCTTGAGTACTGGCTCCATCGTCATCACCTCAGTAGCGGTGGCAGGCCACCCAGTGGCCGGGTTCTATCTCCTTAAGCTCGGGGACTTCCCTCCTGCAGCGCTCCTCTGCGAAGGGGCACCTCGGGTGGAAGCGGCAGCCCTTGGGGGGCGTTATCAGGTTCGGCACCGTCCCCGGGATGCTCTCAAGCTTCTCTATCCTCTTGAGCGGGTTTGGAACCGCCCTGAGGAGTGCGGCAGTATAGGGGTGGAGGGGGTTGTGGAAGATCTGGTCGATGTCTCCTATCT
>NZ_JALXBJ010000069.1 GCF_026991495.1 Thermococcus sp.
CCCCAACCTCCAACATACCCAAAAGACTCTTCAGCCTCGGCCACTACAAAACCTTCGCGGAGCGCTATTACCAGCTCTGGGGTGAGAGGGCATTAACGATAGCCGAGGCGAGGGAGAAGCCCTGCCGAGGTGCTTCCGCGTAAACACACCCAGAAGGCCGTCATGGCCCTCGTCATGGGCGGGATTAAGGTCTGATCCCGCGCTCTTTTTTCTTATTCTATCAGATTTGCCATCTGGTAGCAGGTGGACAACTGTTCTCTTTCTCCAGCGCATACACCAACCGCTAAAGAACCCCTGTGGGGTTGAACACGAAACTGGAGAAAAAAGGAAAAAGGCTCACAATTACGCTCAGGCCCACTCGAAGGCAGCACCCCAACCGGGGATAATTGTGTACGTTAGGTAATACCTGCGAGGGAAGTATCCTCCGTAGAAAGGCCATCTACCACTTCCAACTGCCAAATAAACCACTGAACTCTCGTTCCACGGGTTTCTGAAGACCTCAAAGACCTCCAGCCCGCCTGTGTAGGTTTCCCCGCTTGGTCTGCTGTAAAAACTTATTGCCGTTTACCGTGACGAGGGCGTTCCTGTTGAGTTCTTTGAGCAGGGAGCTGTTGGAGTAGAGAACCAGCATCAGGTTGCCCTTTAGTTCCCTCTCGGTGAGGTTTGAGACGGGTTTCAGGGTTGCGTTGATGCCGAGGCTCAAAAGCCAGCGATACTTGTTCTCAGCGACCCTGCGCGAGTAGCCTCCAATGCTGTATGCAACGGTTACACCCGTTGAGTTGGCCCGTTTGATGAAGTCGTAAATCGTCATCGGGGGTTCAACTTTCTTTCCCCCGTCCGTTCTATTGTAGACCTCCCCTACAACCTTCGCAAGTTCCGGCATGAAATCGGTGTAGTCCCTGTAAACGTCCCTGTGCTTCATGTAGTCGTTGACGTAGGCGTTGTAGGTTTCTTTGATGAAGTAGAAGGGCACGCTGTACATTCCGAGCTTTCTTTTGGCTTCTTCCACGTTGCCCGTGACGTTGAGGTAGTAAACCTCGACGGCCCTGACGAAGGTTTCGTAGAGCATTATCCTGAAGTTGGTGTATGCCATCATGCTGAGCTTTTCCCTGACTGGGTCGTAGAGGGACTCATAGGGCTGGAAGAGGCTGTAATACTCGTCCACCGCCGGGTTCACGAAGCTGTGGGCGAACTCGTGCACGAGGAAAGTTATTCCATCTCCCGAGAGATAGACTATTGGGATGCCGTCCTTGACATCACCAAAGCCGAGAAACGCGTGGATGTACTTGCCCCCGTTTCTGTTCATATGTAACCCATATCCGCCTCTGGACATCAACGTAAGGGGAACTATCGTCCAGGAGGAGGCGTTCTCACCGAAGAAGCTCTCCTCAAACCGGGTCACGTTGAGGATTGTTTCACCGTTTCCCTCCTCGAACCTGCGGAGGGTTTCGTTGTAGAACGCCCTGTGCTCGTTGTAGAACTTCCAGAAGTCTGTCTCGTTTGCGAACCGGGCAACCGCCCCCGCGAACTCGTCGAGTAAGGTGGTGTTTAGCCACGGCCTGTACTGAAGCATGTCGCTCCAGTTCATAGCTTTCGAAAAGTTAACCGGGTTCAGATGAAGGGCGAACTCCGGGATGGCATCGTAGGCAACCCCCTCCTCGACCATCCTCGGGACCATCCTCACCGCAGTGGCGTTTGTGTAGTTCCCGAAGTACTCTGCAACGTCCCCTAAGTAGGGATAGCGGGAAGCGGCCGGCACGAGGTAAGGACTAACTCTCTCTTGGTACCACTTTGGATTGGCGATAAAGTAGATTATCTGGATTAGTTCAACGCGCGGGTCAATCTCAAGGTGAACCCTGGGGGAGAGGTTTGCCTCAACCGGTGTGAAGTCCAACCGTGTAAATGAGGAAACGTTCGAAGCGTTCGCCGGGAAGCCCCTGGAATGCGTAACGTTGGGATGGCCCTGTGGAGAATACGTCGTTGAGGTTGAAGGTTGGTGTGTGGGTGATGTTGCCGGCGTCGAGCCAAGGCATCCGCTCATCATAACAAGAAGCCCTATCAACACCAGGGCGAGGAGTTTCTTCATTTTCAATCCCTTTCATACTTCTTAACACTGAGGTTAAAAATTTCGCGTGAACGTCGAAGCGCAGGTGTTTTAAACCTCCCATTCCACCGGATATCATGCTCGAAAAGCTCTTCAGCCTCGGCTACTCCAAGACATTTGCAGAGAGATATTACCAGCTCTGGGGAGAGAGGGCTTTGAAAATAGCCGAGGCCATGGAAAGACCCCTGCCGAGGTGCTTCCGCGTTAATACCCTCCGCATAGAGGTATCGAAGCTCACAAAGCTCCTCAACAAGAAGGGCTTCCAGTTCAAGCGAGTTCCCTGGGCGAGGGAAGGGTTCTGTCTCACTCGCGAGCCCTTCTCGATAACCTCCACGCCCGAATATTTAAGCGGCCTCCTCTACATTCAGGAGGCAAGCTCGATGTATCCTCCCGTGGCCCTTGAGCTCAAACCCGGTGAGACTGTTGGGGATATGGCTGCGGCACCGGGTGGAAAGACAAGCCATTTGGCTCAACTCATGGAGAACGAGGGCATTATTTACGCCTTCGACGTCGGCGAGGAACGCTTGAAGGAGACGAGACTCAACCTTTCCCGCCTCGGCGTTACGAACACGGTTCTCTTCCATAAATCGTCGCTCTACATAGACGAGCTCGGCGTTAAGTTCGATAAAATCCTTCTCGATGCACCGTGCACGGGCTCGGGAACGATACACAAAAACCCCGAGAGGAAAGCCAACAGGACGATAGACGATGTAAAGTTCTGCCAAGGTTTGCAGATGAAGCTCCTTGAGAAAGGCTTAAGCGTCCTCAAGAAGGGCGGAATACTCGTTTACTCCACCTGCTCCCTTGAGCCTGAGGAGAACGAGTTCGTGATCCAGTGGGTTCTCGACAACTTCGACGTCGAACTTTTGCCCCTCCGCTATGGCGAGCCTGCCCTGAGCAGGCCCTTTGGAATCGAGCTGAGCGAGGAGATAAAGAAGGCGAGACGCTTTTATCCCGACAGACACGGGACGAGCGGTTTCTTCATTGCAAAGATAAAGAAGCTCTGACTCAGCCCTTAGATTCCCTGACGAGCTTTTCCTCGATTTCCCTGAGCTTTTTAAGGACGTCCTCGCTTAGTTGCTTCTCCAGATCTTCCCTGGCTTTCTTGGCCAGCTCGAACTTTGAACTGAACTTCCCGAGGGACGTCCAGTGGATCTTCTTGCCCTCAAAGAAGATGTCTATGTCGCACAAACGCTTGTAGCCGTGATACTCAATCCCTTTGAGGAGGAACTTGACCTTTTCCGGCTTCTCCCAGGTTAAAAGCTTGAGCTTGTAAACGGGGACGCGCATGAAGGGCCTCGGATAGTCCCAGTCCCAGCCCTCGCCGACCACGAAGCCGAGGTCTAAATCCTCGATAACCATCATGAGCCTCTCGATGTTCTCCTCGTAGCGCTTTTCGGTGTCGTATATCTTGATGGTAAGCTCGTTCCACTCGGGGAGAAGCTTAAAGAGTAGCAGGGGAGCATCGATGCTGAGCTCGCGGTAGACCTGGAGGAAGCCCCGTCTTACTAAAACGGCCCCCTCGATTTCCTCAGGCCCTATCAGAGAACTGAGCCTCTTCCTCGTGACACCAACGACCGTGTCCCCGGCTTCACCTTCGTCGAGGGCGTCTTTGAGGGAGGTTACTTTCCCGCCGTACCTCTCGGCTATAAAGCCCAGGGCTTCATCGACCTTCTCGGGAACGCGGAGGAATATCAGCGTGCTCTCCACTTGAACCCTCTCCACGGGGAGGTTCCGGTTTATCACCGTGCTTATGACGTAAGATACCCCGCGCTTTATCAGAAAACCGGTCTTCGGCGGGAGAGTCTTCTTTATCCACTCGTCTGTGACGAAGAGAACGGTCTCGAACTCACTGCTCCTCCTTATCGCCTCATCGGTCGGCATCTCCTCGACCGAGAACATCTCCCCTATTGCCTTCTTTACCGCGTCACCATGGGCCGTCCTGAGGAAGATTATGGAAGGCCCGAAGCGCATAAACCTCGTCAAAGTCCCCTCCTCAGCTTGTAACCCCTATACGTGTCCGTTCCAACGGGGTAGTCAACCCTCACGACCCTTCCGCTGGGGAGGAATAGGAAGTTGACGCCGAGGATCGCGTTCAGTCCCTTTGGAATGACCCTGAAGTTGTGGCCGTAGAGCTTGAAGTCGGCCTCAACGTCGGCAACGTCCTCCCAGCTGTGTCCGAGGGCCAACCTAACCCCCTTGATTTCCACAACGGTTCCGGGCTCAACGACGGCATCTCCGAAGAATCCCCTCACGAGCTCGGGGTCATCCTCGTTGCCGGGGACGATGTATAGGCGAGCCCCAGAGCCCTTGAGGATTCCCGCGAGCTTTCTCAGGGCCCCTCTGTAGAGGCCCCTCAGTTCCGGCCTGCGCTCTAACTTGATGTTGTCAGCTAAGTCGCCGGTGTGGATTATGCAATCCGGTCTGGTTTCCTCGATCAGCTCCCTTATGAAGCGGTACGAACTCTCGGGGGTGTCGCTGATGTGCATCACCTTCGTCTCGCTGGAGGAGGAAAGCTCGGCGAGCACCATTCTCCTGGTCTTCAGCCTCTTGAGAGCCCCCAGCAGCATAAAGAAAATTGGTCCTTGGACTATATTAGCCTATCGGCTGCGCCGGGATTTCTAAGAGCCCGACGGGACAGGGGGATGCTACCAGTTTGGCAGGTGCGGACGAGCTGTTTCATTGAGAGGACTGGGCGGGCTTCCCCGCGGCGATGTCCAAAACATCTAAAACCGCCCGTATGTCCGGGACTTCAAACCCCCTTTCGTCCATCCTCTTAACCCCCTCCGCTTCCGGGTTTATCCAGACCGCCCACATCCCAACCCGGCGGGCCCCCTCGAAGTCCTCCGCTAAGGTATCGCCAACGTGGATGGCCTCCTCCGGCCTGATGTCAAAGGCCTTCAGGGGCTTCATGAAGATCTGGGGGAGCGGCTTGAATGCCCGCACCTCGTCCGCGAAGAAGGTTCCGTCGATGTAGCGCATGAGGCCGAAGCGTTCGAGCAGGAGGCGCGTGTAGGAGCCGGGCCAGAACATCACGTTCCCCGTGGCCGTTATTATGAGACCCCTTCCCTTCAGCTCGGCCAGGGTCTCCTCGGCACCGGGGATGAGGGCCTCTGAGCCGATCCCTAAGACGGCCCTCGCAGCAGCCCTCCTAACGGCTTCAACGCCGGCCCCGAAGAGGCCCGCCAAAAGCTCCTGACTCTCCTCAAGGGGCCTGCGCGGGTTCCCTTCACCCCTGGCCCTCATACCCTTTATCATCTCCCTCGCGAGGGTTATTCCCTCCATCGCATCAACGGGGCATATCCCGAGGAGATCCCCGAGTTCCATTGCCATTGAATCGAGCATGGGGTTTATGTCGAGGAGGGTGTTCCAGACGTCGAACGAGACGAGCCTTATCATAAGCCAGCCCTCAGCGCTCCGCGGCAAGGTAGACGCCGTCCCTCTCAAAGGCCTCGAAGACCTTTCCCCCCTCCTTCGTCCTCAGCTCGACGAGAACTTTCTCCGGGCTTCTGTCGACCTCCACCTCGACCCTTCTCGTGCTGAGAACCTGTATGAAGGCATCTCCAAGCCTCTCGAACTCGAAGACGAGAGCGCTGCCTTCCCAGCGGTAGCCGCGGTAGGAAACGCCGCCCATCCTGAACGTCACCTCAAGAACAACCTTCATTCACATTCCTCCGATGAGTGCTCTGGAGTACCTCGTTCGCGGGGGTTAAAAAGGTTTGGAGCTACTCTCTTGAGCCTGAGGATCTGTTTGGCGAACTCCTCAAGAACCTCCCTGCGCATCCCCTCGAAGAACTTTATCGAGCCTGCGTAGCTGTGGCCGCCGCCTTCCACACCAGCGCTCGGAAGCGCCTCCTGGAGCTTTGGAATGATCTCGTTGAGGTCGAAGTTGTATGCCGCCATCCCGTCGGCCGCCCTGACCACTGCGAAGTCCGGGCCGTAGGCAAGCGTTAGTATCGGGGCGTCCTCGCCGTACTCCTCCTTGAAGTGGTCGTGGATTAAGCCGGAGAGCTTTCCCGGTGAAGGATAGGAGAACTTCGGCGCGAAGAGCTCGACGTCTATGGTGTTGAACCTTATCCCGTTGGGCAGGACGACGCTCTTCACGTGCGGTAAAGAAGCCTTCAGCGCCTTCTCCTGCTTCTCCATGACCTCGGGGTAGATCGCGTTGATGAGCTCGCGGTGTCTCTGGAGGTTGCCAGTCAGGAGGAGAATCTCGTCTATGATGCCGTGCCCGTCCATGAACTTCCAGTAGAAGGCCTCGTGGTCTATAACCTCCGCTATCCTCTTGAGATCCTCCTCGGTTAGTCCCTTCGCCTTCTTGGCGATCCTGAGGTACTGGTGGAACTCGGGAGCTTTGCTCCTGTCGCCGGTTCCGGCAATAGCTGGGAGGTGCTTTATCCTGTCCTCGACATCTGGGTTGATGAAGCGCGCAACTTCCGTCGCGAGCATTCCGGCCGTTAACTCGTAGTAGCCGCGCTTGACGTGGTGCGGGTTCACGTGAACGTCGACGTACTCGTCTACCTTGGCTTTATCCTCGCTTACCCATTCGCGCGGATCGTGGTGGTCTATGACCACTATCGGGACGCCGTAGGCTTTTATGCGCTTGTAGGCTGGAATGTCCTCGCTCGTCCCGCCGTTGTCCACTATCACAAGGAGCGGAAGAGGGTCGCCGAACTTCTCGTGGTCCTCTATCATGAAGATTATGTCCTTCAGGACGTCCTCGATCTCGTAGAACGGCGCCCTGCTTGGCCTCCTCTTGAAGAGCTTCCACCTTGCACTTGGATCGGGAGAGACCTGCTCGATGAGCGGCACGATCGCGTACTCCAGCGCGAGGCCCGAGGTGTAGCCGTCAGTATCGGCGTGGTGCCTTAAAAGTATCGGCCGCCCCTCGTACACCGCCCGCCTTATCATAAACGCGGCTTCCATTATCTTAGGTTTTAGCTTTTCGAGGACTTCGCTCTCCACGAGGAAGCCCACGTCCCTGGGCTGGGCGCGCCTGTCGAGCTCCTCCTCTATGCGCCTCTTTACCTCCGCCGCATCAGGGCCCCAGAGGCGGCTCATGTCGCTCGTCTCGATCTGTATCTCACCCGAGTGGAAGGCTATCTTCCCCACGATCTCCACGGTGTCGCCGACGTTTACGTTGGGGTAGGCCCTAACGCCTGGGGCTTCGAAGGCGGCCGCCCAGGTTATGCCGGTTCCGTCGGTTATCGTGAAGACCGTCGGCCCGCCGGTGACCTGGATCTGGGTTACCCTTCCCCTTATCCTCACAGTCTTTCCTGCGAGATCCCTGCTCAGCTCGCCTATCGGGGTGACGGGGAGTTCTTTCCTCACCGTTACCTCCTTGTAGTTCTTAAGGGCGGACTCGATGAGGTCGATCTCGCCCTTGTCAGGCCTCAGGTCGATGACTTGGGCGAGTACGGTATCTCCGGGCTTGTACTCCCTTCCGCCGAGGAGGTTCTTCCTCTTTATGAGCCCGGTAACGTGGGGGTTGAGCTTCACGAAGACGCCGAAACGCTCCACCCTCTCTATCGTCCCCTTGTAGACGTTGCCGACCTCAACGTCCTCGTAGTCGCAGGTCTTGTCGAGGACGTAAACGACCTTGTACTTCCTGAGGCAGTCGGGGCAGACCCACGTGGTTTCCATGCCCGGCTCCCAGGGCCCTTTGATCTTCCCGCAGATGTCGCAGGCCAGAACCTTGCCGGTTCCGCCGCAGACCGGGCAGGTGTCGTAGACGGGAACGGTCCCCTTCCCGTGGCACTCCGGACAGGGGATCTCGTCGACCTCGTCCTCGACGCCGAGGTAATCGAGGTTCCGGTAGCCCTTCAGTTTGTCCCCTATTTTAAAATCCGCAGGAACGTAACCCCAGCCCCCGCAGACCGGGCACTCCTTCTCGCCCACCTTAACCTTCCCGGTGCCGTGGCACTCGGGGCACTCCTTCACAACCATTGCCCTCACCCTCCACTTGGGGGCCTTGGGCCGGACGCTTATAACCTTTTGTCCCCCGGCACTAACCTTATAACGGCTCCCGAGAAACCGGAAGCGCGATGATGAGTGAATCCAATACTGATGGGATGATGAGCGCTGAGGCTGAGCGCGAGATCCGGGAGAAGCTCGACGAGATAAACGAGGGGCTCCAGTGGATAAGGGAGAGGGAGGAGAGAAAGTCGGCCCCGGATAGGCTCGGCTGGGACGACATAGCCCAGGAGATAGTGGGCGCGGTTGCATTCGCCCTGCCCTTCCTCTTCACCGACGAAGTCTGGAACGTGGCGAAGACGATCTCAATAGGGCGCTCCTTCCTGGTCTTCCTGATGACCGTTGCCTTGGCCTACATCTTCATAGCCAAATCGCGGATAGGGAACCTCAAGCCCGAGGAGGTGTTCCACATCCCCAAAAGGCTCATAACCGTGGCTCTCATCTCGTACGCGGCCTCCGCGGCCTTGATCTACGTCTACGGGATAAACTTGATAGCCCGCTTCAGCCCTGAGCAGTTCGCGAACGCCACGGTCATAGTGAGCACCTTCGCGGTGATTGGGGCAATAACCGTTGACATGGTGAGGTGAATGAGGGTAGTAACCGGGGAGAGGTTCGAGGACTTTGCGGACGAGAACGCTCTGCTCTTTCCGGAATACGGGAAGAACCGCGACGGCCTGCTGGATTTCGCTGGCTCCCTCAGTGGAGATGAAACCGTTGTGACGTCGAGCCTCGAACTCATCGACCTGATAGCCCAGCGCTTCAAAAAGGGGGAGGAGAACGTTCTCGTGTACTCCAACACGGGGAAGTCGCTGACGCTCAAGGAGGTCTACGAGCTCAGGAAGTACCTCGACTTCGACGTCAGGGGCGGCTTTTCCGGGCAAGACGCGAGGACGAGCGTCCTCTTCGTCGAGGGGAAGACCGACTCAAAGTTCTTCAAGGCGGTCTTCAAAAAGCTCTTCGAGTTCAGGGAGAGCAGGGAACCGCCGCGCTGCCTGAGGTTCGTGGAGAGGGTCTTTGAGAGGGACAACTTCGACCTCCTATCGAGGGACGGGGCTTACCTCGCGATCCTTCCGAGTGAGGGCAACTCGGGTGTCATTAGAAACCTCGGGAACTTCCTTCGGGCGATGGACGTCTTCGGGTTCTCGGTGGAGAGGATAGGAGTAGCGGTGGACGTTGATGAGAGCAGGGAGAGTGCCCTCGCCTCGATAACGGGAAAGCTCTTGAGCCTTGGTGGCGAGGAGAGCGCGGCTGGCTACACCGTTGGCGGAACCGAGGTCGTGCCGCTCATAATCGGCCTCCCCTTCGCGGATGAGGACGTGGACTGGAGGAAGCCGACGGTTGAGGATCTGATGCTCCACCTGATAGCCAGGGAGGGCCTCCTCGACAGGATAAGGCCGGCCCTCAAGGCCCTTGACTCAAGCCTCGGGAGGAAGCTGAAGCCCAAGGAGGTGATGTACCTCGCCCTATCTGCCTACGGCCACTGGGGGAACTTAGAGGGATTTTACGAGCTCTTCGTCATGCGCTCCCGCTTCAGGAACCTCAAGGCAGTCCTCAGGGAGGCCGGCTTGATGAAGGCCCTCCACTACCTCGCCTGGGCCGAGGGAGGGTAGCTGTTTAAAAGCAGAATTAAATTTTTGGAGAATTAAATAATTGAAGAATTCTTTAGAGTCAGATGTTTCCCTTCCTCCTCAGGAGAGCGAGGTAGCTCGTGAAGGCCCCCGCTGAAATCGTGTCCCCGAGGCCAACCGTTGAGACCGGATTCCTGACCAGCCTGGTCGGTATTATGACGACCTTGTACTCTCTGGTTCTAAGCCTCCTCCTGGCCTCCTCAAAGCGCAGCTTGACGTACTCTCCGCGCTCGTTGTAGGGAACGCCCAGTCCCCTTTTGAAGTCCTCCGGGGATCTTATGTCCCCGAGGGATGCCCTCGCGGCTGCCAAGGTAGCCGCCAGCTCAAGGCTGCTCCTCAGCTCTTCCTCACTCAGGGGGTTGTTCGAATGGGTTATGTACATGATGTAGTAGATCGTGTGGATCTGCAGGACTTCGAGGTTCATCTCGTCTATGAGTATCTTGCCGCCCAAGACCGTGTCCTCTATCCTGTTGTAGGTGAAGATCCTGTCCGAGAGCTCAGGATAGCCCAAGGCGCTGAGGACGTAGGCTATCTCCGACTCGTCCATCCCAACGCTGTCAACGAGGGGAAAGAGGTTGTATATGACCTTCTTTCTGAGCTCGCGGTTCTGTATCGAGGCGAACTCAAGGTGGACTTTGATGTTGTCCTCGCGCTTTAGCAGGAGTATGTCCCTCTTGGCCTCTCTGAGGTAGTGGTTGGCGTCCTTCCCATCGGAATAGCGGAGCTTTATCCCCTGGTAGCCGGAGAGTATTGCGCCGTCTGCTACGAGGCCTATCTCGGGAAGGAAGGGCTTGAGCCCGGGCTCGGTGTATATCCTTATGCTGTCGAACCTCGCCGAGACTATAAACCTCCCTGAGAAGGGCACGGTAACGGTCTCGTCCCCGAGCCTAAAGGTCGTTCCCGCGCGGAACTCGAAGATCCTGTTCACCTTGACCGGATCGCCCTTGCGGTAGGCCTTGCTCGGATGCATGAAGACAAGCCTCCCATTATCAACGACTGGATAGAAGAGGTTCTCCTTCCGAACGAACATCCCCGCCTGCCTCCTCGAGAGGTGCGGCGTATAAACGATAACCCTCCTAAAACCAAGACTCGCGAGCAGGTTCGCTATTATGCCCGCCTGACCACCCATCCTCTCAACATCATACTTAAAGCGAGAATCAAACCAACCCTGAAGCCCCTCGTTAACGAGAGGAACCTCAACAGGCTTGCCAATCTTGAGAGCGTGAACAAGCCTCGCCACGAAGTCAAGAGGCTCACTTATCTGCCGCGGGTACTCCTCCATCCTCCCCCTAACTGCATCGGCACCAAACTCATCTATCAACCCCTGCACAATCTCCCCCCGGAGATAAGTTATCGCATCAACGTTCGTATTATAAGCAGTAAAGATCGAGAGTCCCCTCGCCTCCTCCAAGAGCCCCACCATCATGTATCACCCTCAGTGGCTAAAGAACTCCAAATTTTAAAAGAGTTTCGGGGGACTTTATCACTTTAAGTGTTGTAACAAGTTTTAAAAACCTCGATAATCATAGTATCTCACCGGAAGGGGTGTTCTGAACATGGACGGAAAGAAAATGTGGTCTGCAGTAACGGCGCTCCTAATACTCTTCAGCGTTGAGGAAAACCGCCCTCCAGGGGAGTTCGAGACCGGACCTCATAACAGACAGACCGCGGCCCGCAATAATCGGAATAAACGTTCGCCACACCACCTGCAACGGAAGGGCCACCGTTGACGTGACGCTTGAGAACTACGGGGGAACGAGCACTATGGGAACCCTGAAGGTCTACGCCGACGGGAGAGAGGGAGAGAGCACGACGGTCGACCTCGACCCCTACTACCCCGAGACCCTCACCCTCACCACCCCAGCCGGGCCCGGGAATCACACTATCAAAGCCGTCCTCACGTATCCCGGGGGAAGCGACTCAATGAGCGAGACCGTTACCCTCCTGAAGGATTCCGACTGCGACTACCTAAGCGATCAGGAGGAGTACGAGTACGGGACGAACCCCTTCAACAGGGACACTGACGGGGACGGGATAATTGACTCCCTGGACATGAACCCGGTTGGAAACTACATGGTGACGGTTTACATCCTCAGGGCGAAGGCTTTGGACGATGTTGACGGCTCGCTTACGGGCCACAATCCAGCAGACATGAGCCTCGACGTGACCGCTGACGGGAAGGAGAAAACGCTCCTCCTGACCGACAACCAGGACGATTTGGAAAGGAAGATCACCCCCGGAGCTGATCCCCTCCTCAACCTTGAGAACTACGCGATAGCCAAGGCCACATTCGACGTCCCGGACGGCAGAGCAATAATTCCAATAACCTTCCACCTCTACGACAGGGACAACGATGACGGGACAGAGAGAACCGAGATGGACGTTTCCCCCGGTCCTGGAAGCGTTGCCACAATTTACTACGACCTCAGGACGGGGACGTGGTGGGGTGATGATTACCCGGGTGACGAGGATCATTATTTCGGCTACGGTCACTTGAGCGGTTGCGGAGACGGTTCCTGCGGAATCGGGCCAAAAGAACCCGAAAAAGACCTCAAAATCTACGCAAAGTACGAGAGCATACTCCAGAAAAAGGGAATCAGCGGTGAGGTGCTCAGGCTTTATCACGTTGAGAACTCCACGCAGGTTCAGTGGGAGTCCGGGGGTGGCTTAACTCTCGTCAAGAACCCGAGGAAGGTTCTGATAGCGGAAGTTCTCCTCGGGAACGGGAGTCTGATCAACGTGACTCTCGTGAATACTTACAATGCAAAGGTCATCAGGCTCAGGCAGATAAAACTTCCTGCAAAGCCGGACGCTCCGCTCTCCGGGGCGAACCTCACGAATGCGGGCGTCGAGATGAACGCCTCGGCCCTAACAGATTCCGGTGAGGTCAAGCTTCCGGCGAAAGTCGTGGCTTACTCTTCAAGGGGAGAGCATGATGGCGAGGTATGGTTCGTCATACTCCCGAACGACCCGGACGGCATGCCCTTCTGGCGCGAGGTGGAGCTGAACAGAGAGCTTAAGGAGCAAGGACTATCCCCAAGCTTCGACCCGAGCGACGGTTACATGATAGGCGGCTACGAGCCAGGAATAGCCGAGAGCTTGAACGAGATGGACGAGCTCGG
>NZ_JALXBJ010000070.1 GCF_026991495.1 Thermococcus sp.
GGTGGGCTTCTCCCGAGGGCGGCCTCTGGATGAGCGTTGTCCTGAAACCGGGGAAGCCGGATCCGAGGCTCGTTTTCGTGGGGGCGCTCGCGGTGGTCGATGTTCTCGGGGAGCTCGGGGTTGAAGCCTGGGTGAAGTGGCCAAACGACGTCTGGGTGGGCAGGAGGAAGATAGCCGGGATCCTAACAGAGGCTAAGGGAGAGGAGTTCGTGGTCATGGGGATAGGGCTGAACGTGAACAACCCCCTTCCGGGGGAGCTAAAGGGGAAGGCCACCTCGATTAAAGTCCTCACCGGTAGGGAGACCCCCTTGGAGGACGTTATAAAGAGCCTCCTCAGGCACCTCGACCTGTGGTACGCGGTTTTTCTGAGGGATCCGGGGAAGGTGGTGAGGGAGGTCAGGGAGAGGATGCCGATCCTCGGAAAGGCCGTCGAGGTCGTTACGGGAGAAGAACGCTTCTCCGGTGAAGCCGCTGACCTCCTGCCGGACGGCTCGCTCCTCCTGAAGACGAAGGAGGGAGTGAGGAGGGTGCTGCAAGGAGACGTCTCCCTCAGGCTCGGTTCCACTAACGAATTAAAGAATTAAATAATTAAGCAATTGCTCAATTACCGCTCCCTCTCGGAAACCTCAGCCGCGGTGAGCTAAAGCCGGAGCTCGGCGTTGATGACAACCCAGAGGACGTAGAGCAGAAAAGCGGTGGCCGTGTAGTCCACCGTTGCTCCCAGCAAACTTCTCCCCCGGGCCTTCAGCTTGCCGGCCAACAGCTCAGCTCCAGCGTAGGAGTGGAGCAGGAACAGCGTTAGGAGCGTTAGCCTCATCGCCCGCCCGAGGTGGATGAGCTGAGCCCGGGAAAAGTTCATTATCAGAGAAGCACTTCTCGCTGTCTCGCTCGTTAGGGCGTAGCCGCTCACGAAGTAGAGGGCAGCGAAAAGGAGGAGCGGGAGAGAAGTCCACTCCACGATTTTGAGGGCCGTTTTTGACTTCAAGGGCTCACCTCCACGGATTCGCCTCGTTCTCGATGTAGGCATCGTCCGGGTAGCCAACGCTCTCCCACCTGCCCTTGAAGTCGTAGTCAACGAGCTCTACCTTCGTGAGGCCCTTTATCCACTTGTAGCCCCATCTACCCGGAACCACGAGTCTCGGCTCTATGGGCTCCCCGTTGAACTCGTAGGCGACTATTATATCCTCGTCCGCAAGGACGTCCTTAACGCGAAGGTCGGTCGTGTATCCGTCGCTCGCGTAGAGGGCAACCTTTACCGCGTTTTCCTTTACGCCGGCCCGCTGGAGGAGGTACTTGAGCGGGACGCCGGTCCACGTCCCGTTACTGAGGGGCCTGTTGGGCGCGTCAACGCAGTAGAGAACCGCATGAACCTTCCGAGAGGGCATCTCCCTGAGCTCGCTCAGCGTGATGTTGTAGGGCCTCTCCACGAGGCCTGTGATAGTGATCACCGGCCCACCGGTGGTTTTTTCGTTCGTGTTTTCCTCAGGTGTTGCAGTACTTTTTTCGGAGCTCCCTTTTCCACCGCTCCAGCCCCAGTACGTGCCGAGGGCTAAGAGGAGGAGTACGAGGAGCGCGAAGGCAAGCTTTTTCATGCCATCACATCCTCGATATCGAATAGAGCAGGCCAACCCCGAGCAGACCGCTGAGCGAGAGCAGGAGCAGTGGCCCGGCCACGGCCTTTCCGTAGCCCATCTCCGCCCAGTGGATGTAGAAGGCTATCGCCAGAACGCTCTGGGCCACGAAGACGAGGGCTATTCCAAAGAGCCTCTTTCCCAGCCGGGTGTCCTTCATACCGAGGTAGTTCCCGAGGAGCAGCAGGGCCAGGGCAAGCTCGATGAGGACAATGAGTATGTTCACCTGCCAGTAGAGTCCTATCATTCTCCCTTCACCCCTATGAGTTTTTCAATTTCATCCCAGTTCTCCTCGACCTCGCGCGCGGGAACGTAGATTGCCCCGTAGTCGTTTCCAACTCTCTCGACGAGGCCGTGCTCGAGCATGAGCTCAAGGTGGTACTTCACCGTCCTGTAGTTGAGGTTCAGCTCCTTCGCTATCCTGTGAACGTTGCAGGGTTTGTTCCTTATGAGCTTGAGTATTCTCATCCTCGTTCCTCCGCCCTTCGAGCCCATCAGTAGCCACAGAAGGGTGTTCCTGAGCTTTCTGTCCATAATTGGGGGTTGGCCTTAATCCTTAAAAAATTAAAGGAATCACGGGAAGTTGAAGGGGTCAACGACGAACCAGACGTTCTTGACCCCCTGCCCGTTTATATCTCCCCTCTTCGTGTCCTTGAAGAAGTAGTAGAGCGGGTAGCCCCTGAAGGTCGTCTGCTTGCTCCCGTCGCCCCTCGTTATCTCGCCGAAGTCGTTCGCTATCACCGAAGGCGCCACCGGGTTCTCGCGGTAGAAAATCGGCCACTTCTGGGCGCAGTCCCCGTAGCAGACGCTCTTGTTGGCGCTGTCTTTGGCGAAGTAGTAGAGGGTCATTCCCCCCTCGTCAACGAGGTAAGTCCCCACGCTGGGCTGGTAGGCTATCATGACGTCGTAGTCCCTCATAACGTACCAGACGTGCTTGACGTCCTCGCCGTTTGTATCGCCTGCCTTCTCGTCCTTGAAGAAGTAGTAGAGTGGCCACCCCTTGTAGGCTAACTGCTTGGTTCCGCCCTCTCTCGTTATGTAGCCGAAGTCGCTCTGGTTGAGCGTTGAAGGCGCTGAAACCTCTTCCGGAGCGAACACTGGCCACTTCTGGGCGCAGTCACCGTAGCACACGCTCGTCCCGTTAACATCCTTCGCGAAGTAGTAGAGGGCCATTCCCTTCGGGTCAACGAAGTAGGTTCCTATACCGTCCTTGTAGGCTATCATGAGTGTATAGTCCGGCTTCATGACGAACCATACACCCTTAACGCCTTCACCGTTTGTATCGCCCGCTTTCTCGTCCTTGAAGAAGTAGTACAGCGGCCATCCCTTGTAGGCGAGCTGTTTCTTTCCGTCCTCGCGCGTTATGACAGAGAAGTCGTCCTTGTTCAGCCCGGGCGGGAGGTTGAGCTCTTCCTCATAGAAGACGGGCCACTTCTGGGCACAGTCCCCATAGCAGGCGCTTTCCCCTGAGTTGGGCACGTCCTTGGCGAAGTAGTAGAGCGCCCTCCCGTCCTTGTCCACGAGATAATAGCCTATGCCTTCCTTGTAGGCTATGTTGACGGTGTAGACCTTGCCCTCAAGCTGGCTTCTCTGGTTCTTGTAGTCGGTGAGCTGCTTCTGGAGGTCACTTATCTGGCCCTCGTAGTTCTTGACTTTTTTCTGGAGGTCGCTGAGCTGGCTCTGGTACTGGCCCAGCTTGTCCTGAAGGGTCTTAAGCTGGTTCTCCAGTCCGTTGTACTTCTCCTGGCTCACTCTCTTGGGAGTGATGCCATAGCCGATGAGGCCTCCAACGAGAAGCCCCACCAGAAGGAATCCCCAAAGTTTTCCATCCATTTCCAACATCTCCTTCATTATGTAACACAATGCTCTTAATATATAAAAGTGTTCTTTATGATTGACACAAAAATTGGGTATAAATTAGGTATAAATGTTACATAAATGGAAACCCTTAAATAAGTGGAAGCGAAAGGTCAGCGGTGATCCTCAGTGATTTCGAAAAAGTTCGGCATTGTTGCCCTCCTTTTGGTGGTGGTTTTCCTCGGAGGGTGCATAGGTTCATCAACGGGAAAATACGGGACTTCTACGTCATCCGCATCAGCAGTTACGTCAAAGAGTTCTTCCGTCGCAACAAGCTCTTCCCAGGCCCTGAGCCCGTGGAAGGCCGATGCGGTAATAGGGAAGAAAGTTTTCTTTTGAAAGCCTCGCCCTTTAGGGCGGGGATGCAGTAAACCGCCCAACAGCCTTTAAACAGACGAAACCCTTTTAAACTTCCGCAACGCAGTAAGGCCTCGGAGAGGCCACTCGAGAACAACCCGATGAGATGAGGGGTTTCATCGTGTCCTCCCACCATTGGGGAGGAAGACGCCGGTAGGCGTCCTCTCAAAACCGCCTTCGGGCGGTTTGAAACCCATGAGTGGCCTTTAAGGCGATAACCCCGAGCCTTCCCGCTTTAGCGGGGGGTAGGGGTAACTGGCCGAAGACCCGGCCAGAGGGGTCGAAGACCCGTTTTATGTTGGGTTTTAATGGGACCCCTCAAACCTTCCCGTCATTGGCGAGGGATTAGTTCGTTGGAACCCTCAACTAAAGCGGGGAGGAGGTCAGGCGAGGAAGCACAGGCTTAGACTCCACCACACGGCGGTCTACACGGGGGCAGGCCTCTTAACCTTAGGGGTTGCCTACATGCTCCACACCGTTGGTGGAGTTCCATCAAGCCACGGAAGGTTCGGGCTGTTCACCTACTTCGTCGTCCTGACAACCCTCGCGACGGGCTTCCTCTTCAGGGCGAGAACGCTGAAGAGAAAACACCACAGGTTCACTGCAGGCCTGGCCACAGCCCTACTCCTGATCGAGCTCATCTACGGCATCTCGCTGGTCTCCTGATTTTTTTCTTTTAAGGCTGGAAGCTGCGAATGCACCTAAAAACCCCGCCTGAGGGAAATTGAGTATAAAGGGTCAGGGGAGTATCTCGCCTGAAATCCTCCCGGCGATCTCTTTTAGCGCCCTGGATGCCTTTGACTCTGGAAACATCTCGACCACTGGTTTCATCCTCACCATGCTGTCCGGGATCGCCCTGTCGTAGGGTATCTCCCCGAGAACCGGGATGCCCTCGCTTTCGGCCCACTCCCTCAGCCTTGTAAAGCCCGGATTGAGATCTGCCTTGTTGATTATCAGGTAAGCCGGCTGCCTGAAGTGCTGGACGACCTTGTAGGCACGCTGGACATCACTCAGGGAGGCAGGCGTGGGCTCGGCTATGAGTATCGTCAGATCGGCACCGCCTATGCTCGCTATCACCTGGCAGCCAATTCCAGCTGCCGAGTCAACTATCATGTGCTCTAGGTTGAGCTCTTCCATGGTCTTCTTAGCCCACTCCTTCTCCTCGGTCACGAGCTTCCCGCTCTCCGGCCTGCCAACGTCGAGCTGGGCAGATACAATTGGAAAGCCGTACTTGGTTGTGGCCTTCCTTATTACCCCTGAGCGGACTTCCTCAAGGGTTATCGTCCCGGGAACCGGACAGACGAGGCCGCAGACGTTGCAGCCCTCGCAGGTGAGCTCGTTGACGACGTAGTTGCCCTCTTCGTCTATGTAGATGCACTCGTAGGGACAGCGCTCGTAGCAGATGCCGCACCTTACGCAGCTCTCGGTGTTTATTTTGGCCACCTTCGCCCCGAAGTGCTCCCGCTCCTCCTCCCACTCCGTAACGCCGAGGAGAAGACCGAGGTTAGGGGCCTCGGCATCTGCATCCACCGCCACAAAGCGGTACTCGTCCTTGAGTAAGTAGAGGAGGGAAGCGGTTATGCTGCTCTTCCCGACGCCCCCTTTACCGCTCGCTATAGCCAGCTGCATCACTCACCACCCCCGAGGAAGTCAACAACCTTCCCGGCCAGTCCCCGGAAGACCCTCGCCTCTGGAACGTCCCAGAGAACCACCGGCTTCCCCTGAACGTAGCTCCTCACTATGTCCTCGCTGTAGGGTATTTCAGCGACCACCTCGGCCCCGTACTTTTCAGCCAGCGCATAGACCCTCCCCCTGTCGCCGAGATCGGCCCTGTTTATAACGACCCACGTCGGCATCTCCATGAGCCGGCCGAGCCTTAGAATCAGTTCCGTGTCGTGTATGCCGAGGGGAGTGGGTTCGGTTACAGCTATGAGCAACTCCGAGCCTTCTATTGCCTTTGAAACGGTGTTGCCGGTTCCGGCGGCGGTGTCAACGAGCAGCAGCTCGTGGGGAAGCGAGCGGGCCAGCTTCTTTGCCTCAACGACGAGGGGCATCGAACGCTCCTCGCCTTCCTTAAGCTTTCCAGCGACGAGGTTGAACCCGTAGGGCGTCTCGCTTACGTAGGTGTGCCCTATTACCTTAAAGGCCTCCCCGATGGCCCCTGGAACCGGGCAGACTATCTCGCAGGCCCTGCAGCCCGAGCAGAGGTTGGGCATGAGGAAGGGCGTCCCGTCCCTGAGGGTTACTATCGCGTGCTCCTCGCAGACCTCAGCGCACTTCCTGCAACGGGTGCACTTGGAGTAGTCAAAGCGGGGCATGAACTCCCTGACCGCTCTCTCGTTGGCCGGCTTGACCCCGAGGAGGAGGTGGTCGTTCGGCGCCTCGACGTCGAGATCGGCGAGGACGAGCTTAAAACTTCCGGCCAGCGCCACGGCGAGGTTTACAGCTACCGTCGATTTCCCTGTTCCCCCTTTTCCTCCGCTCACCGCTATCTGCAAGCTCTCACCCCCGGAATTAGGGAAGCCTAACCAGTTATAAGGTTTGTGCATAAGACAGAAGTCCAGGGCAGGGAAAACAGAAGATCAGGGCTTTTCCCGGCTCTTCAGTCTGCGCATATAAAAGCGCTTCCCGTTGTACTCAAGCTCTATCAGCCTGCCCTCCTTCAGGAGCTTCTCCACGACGCTCCAGTTGGCGCTTGCCTTCCTCAAAAGTTCCTTCACCGCGTCTTCTCGCATCGGGTGAACCGAGGTGACGCTCAGCAGATCCTCCTCAACGTTGCCTGTGAAGGCGAAGGCGTTGCCCTCGTAGCCTATCAGGTACTCAACGCGCCCCTCTCCGAGCTTCTCCACAAAGGCCTGGAAGGCGCGGTTTATCACCTCTTCCTTAGCTGGTCTCACCCACTCTTCAGCCGGAGGCCTTGTTGGGATCGCTATGTACGCTATATCTGGTTTAAGCTCCTCTAAGAAGTCCGCTATCCTCTCGAACTCGTCGCCGTAGTCTACGCCGTCTATGAGCATTGTCTCGGTGACGAGCTTCCCCTTAAAGGCCTTCCTGAACTCTAACATTCCATTCAGGATTTTCTCAAGGCTCAGGCTCTTGTGGGGCCTGTCTACCCTCCGCCAGATCTCTTCGCTGATGGCGTCTACCTTGAGGGAGACGAAGTCGAACTTAAGGAGGTCTTCCCTAACGTCCTCGCGCCAGATGAGGGAGGAGTTGGTGAGTATAGCGAGCGGTATCCCGAGCCCCTTCAGGAGGTCGGCCTCTCTTCCGAGGTTGATGTCGAGGGTCGGCTCGCCGTCCGGGACGAAGGTTATGTAGTCTATCCTCTCTCCCTTCCGCTCGGCTTCCTCGACCTTCTCCCTCACCTCCTCGAATATCAGCTCCGGCTCGTAGAAGGGTCTCCTCTCAAGTTCCATCCTCAGCGTCCTTCCTATCTGGCAGTAAACGCAGGCAAAGGAGCAGACCTTGTCCGGGATGTTGTTGACGCCGAGGCTTCTCCCGAGCCTGCGCGAAGGGACGGGCCCGAAGGCTATCATACCACCACCGGGGTTAGGTTCGCCTAAAGGCGTATAAGGTTTTTGAGCAAAGGTTTTATACCGGCCGCCCTACTCCAAAGAGGTGTTAGGCATGGTCGAGATCGAAGAATCCATTCTGAACGACCTTAAAAGGCTTAACGAGCTCAGTCCCTTTGAGTTCAAAGACCTTCTAATAAAACTCGCCGGTAGAAAGTCGGACAGGATCATGCTGAACGCGGGGAGGGGGAACCCCAACTTCTTGGCATTGGAACCGAGATACGCCTACATTCAGCTTGGAAAGTTCGCCTTGGACGAGGCCGAGAGGCACTTCGGTTATATGAGGCTTATCGGGGGCCACTGTGAGAGGGATGGGATAGAGGCGCGCTTCGAGGTGTTCATCAGGAACCACTGGGAGGAGAGAGGAACTAAGTTCCTGAACTCGGCGGTGAGCTATGTGAGGGACTACCTTGGCCTTTCGGCCGGGGATTTCCTCTGCGAGATGGTTCAGGGGTACCTGGGATGTGAATACCCCTCACCGCCAAGGATGCTCCCCATGGCCGAGAAGATAGTGGTCAGATACCTCCTGAAGGAGATGGGGGCCGGCTACGAGCTGGGCTATTCAATAGTCGACGAGACCCAGCTCTTCGCTGTTGAAGGGGGAACGGGGGCGATGGCCTACCTCTTCGAGTCCCTCAGGGCGAATCACATACTGAACCCCGGCGACAAGATAGCGTTGGCCGTTCCAATATTCAGCCCCTACCTTGAGATACCCAAGCTGGACACGTACAGGCTGGTGACAGTTGAGGTCAGAGCCGATCCAGAGAAGGGTTATCAGATACCGGAGGAAGAACTTGAAAAGCTCCGAGACCCCGGGATAAAGGCATTCTTTCTCGTAAACCCGGGGAATCCAACGGCAGTGAAGCTGGAGGAGGGAGTCCTCACAAAGCTCAAGGAAATCGTGGAGAGTGAGCGCGGCGACCTCGTGATAATAACCGACGACGTCTACGCGACCTTCGCCGAGGGCTTCAAATCGGTTTACTCCCTCCTGCCCCACAACACGGTACTCGTGTACTCCTTCTCCAAGTACTTCGGGGCAACCGGCTGGAGGCTTGGGGTCATAGGGCTCCACAGGGAAAACGTCCTCGATGAACTCATAGCGAACCTCCCTGAGGAAATCCAGAGGGAGCTCGACGAGAGGTACGCGCCGATATCACCGAACCCGAGGGAGCTTAAGTTCATGGACCGGCTCGTTGCAGACAGCAGGAACGTGGCTTTGAGGCATACCGCCGGCCTCTCAACGCCACAGCAGGTTCAGATGGTATTGTTCGCGCTGTACAGCCTGATGGACGAGGAGGAGAAGTACAAAAAGGCCGTGCGCCGGATTCTGAGGCGTCGCTACAGCGCCCTCTATCGCGGAATTGGCCTCAAACCAGAGGAGAACCCGAACTGCACCTACTACTACACCCTCCTCGACATGGAGGGGCTGAGCGAGAGGCTCTACGGAAAGGAATTCTCCCGCTGGTTCATGGAGAACTTCCCGCCCGAGGAGTTCATAATAAGGCTCGCTAAGGAAGCGGGTGTCGTCCTCCTGCCGGGAAAGGGCTTCGAGGTTCCTCATCCTTCAGCAAGGGTTTCGCTGGCGAACCTTCGCGAGGTGGACTACCTCACGATAGGAAGGACGATAAGGAGAATCCTCGATGAGTACTACGGGGAGTTCACGAAGGGAAAGCGGGGCTGAGGCTATGCCGAAGATAGGGCCCTTCGAGAAGCATCGCGACCGCTATGAAAACTGGTTCGAGAGGCACCGCTACGCTTACCTTTCCGAGCTTGAGGCAGTTAGGAAACTCTTGCCGAAGGAGGGCAGAGGTGCCGAGATAGGCGTTGGAACTGGTCGCTTTGCGGCACCGCTCGGGATAAAGCTCGGCGTCGAGCCCTCTAAAGCGATGGCGGAGATAGCGAGGAAGAGGGGCATAGAGGCCATCGAAGGCGTTGCCGAAAACCTCCCCTTCCCGGATGAGAGCCTCGATTACCTTTTGATGGTCACGACTATTTGCTTCGTTGACGACCCCGAGAAGGCTTTAAAGGAAGCCTACCGCGTGCTGAAGCCGGGTGGGGCTTTGATAATGGGCTTCGTTGACAGGGACAGCCCAATCGGAAGGTATTATGAAGAGCACAGGGAGGAGAGCGTCTTTTACAGGGAAGCGAGGTTCTTCTCGACGGAGGAACTCCTCGAACTGCTCAGAAAAGTCGGCTTCAAAAAGTTCAAGATAGTCCAAACGCTGTTCCATAGGCTTGACGAAGTGAAAGAGGTCGAACCCGTTAAGCCCGGCTACGGTAAGGGGAGCTTCGTCGTTATAAAGGCCGTGAAGTGATGGGTATGCTGCTCTCGGGGATAAAGAAAAAGGCCCTTAAACTTGCCGAGGGCCTTGAGCTGGTGGATTTCGGCTTTGCTTTGCCGTACACGTGGGTTTTAGCTGAAGGGCCGGAGGGGAAGGCCTTAGGGGTTGCCATGACCCTCCCTGAGGAAGTGCAGAGATACAGAAACTCGGTAAGCGAGCCCTCACTTAGGGCCTTCATCGAGAGGGCCGACAGCCTGAACGTAGTAGAGAGAACCCTCGGGTTAGCTGCGATAAACGCGGTCTCGCAGTATTACATCGACCTGAGCGACGCTGAGTGGGTTGACGTGCTTGAGCTTCTGCCCGAAAACGCGGGGAAAATCGCTCTGATAGGCAACATGCCCCCTCTGGCTAAGGCGCTGCGCGAGAAGAACCTCGAAGTTTTTGTCTTCGAGAGGAACGCCAAGCTCTGGGACAAGGACACCTACAGCGACGCCCTTGAGTACCACCTCCTGCCGGAGATGGACGCAGTTATAGCGAGCGCAAGCTGTCTCGTCAACGGAACCATTGATATGCTCATTGACAGGGCGAAAAAAGCTGAACTCTTCGTCCTCACAGGCCCGACGGGCCAGCTTTTGCCCGAGTTCCTGAAGGGGACGGGCGTTACCCATCTGGCTTCGATGAAAGTGGTTGACATCGAGAGGGCCATCCTAGGCCTCAAGCTCGGTTCGTTCAAGGGGTTCGAGGAGGGGAACAGGAAGTACGTGGTGAGGGTTGGATGAGACTCACAATCCTCAACGACAACGTGCCCTCGAAAGGCCTCCTCAACGACTGGGGATGGAGCGTCTTAGCTGAAGGAAAGCGCCGCTTCCTCTTCGACGCCGATACGAGGGGGGAAGTTTTAGCCCACAACTCAAAAGTCTTAGGAGTTTCTCTCGAAAACCTCGACTTCGCCGTTTTGAGCCACTGGCACTACGACCACTACGGTGGCTTTGAGTACATAGCGGAGCTTAATCCCGGGCTTAGCCTCTACGCCCCTCCCGGCGGGAGGATTGAGGGGTTAAAAGTCGTGGAGATCCACAGCGCGGGTGAGATATCAGAAGAAATCTGGACTTCCGGGGCTTTAGACGGCTTTGAGCACGCCGTTGGCGTTGAAACTCCTTCCGGCTTAACCGCCATCGTCGGCTGCTCCCACCCCGGAGCTGACAGGCTTACCAAGGCCATACTCAAAGTTTTCGGCTACGAGAAAGCTCACCTCGTCATCGGAGGCTTCCACTATCCATCGCGTAGAACGCTTGAGAGGCTCGCCGGGATGGCCGAGTTCATAGCTCCAGCACACTGCTCCGGCGATGAGGCAAAGGCCTACGTGAGAAAAAACTACCCGGAGAAGTTCGTGGAAGTGAGAACGGGGAGCGTCCTTGAGGTTTAATCTTCTCCAGTGGAATCGGTTCCCATCTGCTTCAAGGCTTTAAGACCCTCCCACAGGCACTTGACTGAGGGATTGAATGGAGGCCTCCCCTCCAAAAACCTGCAGTAGTCCTCCCCGAATTCCCTCAGCGTTTCCCTCTCCTCGATGGCGAGGATGAAGTAGAGGGCCGAGAAGGAGTACCAGCCGGCTAACAGGATGGCGTAGACGCTTGAGGTGATGAAAGCCAGCCCCCAGCCGAAGAAAATCGAGCCGAACTGGGCAGGATGCCTCATGCAGGAGTATACTCCAGCCGTTACAAGCCTCTCGGGTTTTCTGATGCCCTTCCTTATGTCGAAGTGACCGTACCTCTTTAGCGTCTTCCCCGCGAGGGCGTTGAGGAGGAGGCCGTAGACCATCAGGAAGAGGCCGAACGGAACGGTGAACCATCTGACCCTACCGGGGGGCTTTTCCCCAGTGTAAATGCCCACTAAAACTATCACCGCCCACCATGAGAACCAGAAGGCAAACTTTGGGGCGAACTCGCTCCTCAACGGTTTTACCTCCACAGGACTCTTGGGACTACCCCTATAAAACGTTTCACCCGCCCCCGAGGAACTCCACCAGCAACTTAAAGAACGCCGTTTTTCTCCCGGCCGGTGTTATGAAGCGGTGAAGGAGGAGCTCTTCCCTTATTTTGTCGCCCCTGAAATCCTTCGGGAGCTCGTTGAAGCTTTTAACCCCTGCCAGAGCCCTAACAACTTTCCATCCATCCTGAAACAGCGAGTTAAAATAATTCCTCAGCCAATTCTCGTCGATTGACCGGACGAAGAGTTCTCCCTCGCGCGAGAGCCTGTAGTATGTGTGGTGCTTGTGAACCTCGAAGGCCTTCTTAAACCTCGCCCTGCTCCTCTTTATCGCGCTCCCGGAGTCCCTCTGCACCAGTCCGGCTTCCATAAGTTCCCTTACCGCGTCCTCTATGAGGGGAGGCGGAAGCTCGCTCATCTTCGCCATCATCTTGGCGTAGTCAACACCGGCCTTCCTGAGATGGACTAAGACGTAGAGGTGAACCGGGAGGAACTCAAGGCCTCGGAATGAAGCGGGGCGTTCTTTCCGCATACTTCCGCCACTCATCGCCGAACCTCTCCTCAAGGGCCCTCTCCTCCTCGCCTATAAACTCCCCCACCGAGAGCCAGTAGACAACCGGCAGGAGGAGCATGAAGCCGCCGATCACGAGCGAAAAGCCCGGAAGGATTAGAAGGCCCCATATTGAGTATATCGGGTGCCTGACCCTTGAGTAGCAACCCCTCTTCAGGAGCTCACCCTTAGTGTATGCCCTCGAAACCTGGAGGTAGCAGACTAACCAGAGGGCCAGGCCAGAAACGAGGAGGAAAAGACCGGGAAGAGGGAAGGCACGGGGCCTGCCGAACCCTGCGTTCAGCTGACCTCCTCCCCGCCTTGAAAGGCGAGGGTTCCAACGGTTTAACCCCTCGCCAAGGGCGGTTCGGTTTACGGGCACTCATCCACCTACTCCCGTTACCGGTTTCGGTTCAGCCCGAAGGCACGGTCTCGTGCCCGTTACCCCTACCGCAAAGCGGATTGGGGCTATTGCC
>NZ_JALXBJ010000071.1 GCF_026991495.1 Thermococcus sp.
CTTCGAGGCCTTATTAAGTTGCAAAAACTTAAAAGGGTTTCGACTGTTTAATGGTTGTCTGGTGGTTTACTACATCCCCGCCCTAAAGGACGAGGCTTTCAAAAGAAAAAAGTAAATCTCCCTGCTGATGTAGTTCTCAATTTCCCCAGAAACAAGAGCCTTTAGAATCCTCCACGAAGGAGAACGTCTTGGATTTTTCGACTTCAAGGCACTAACAAGAATCGACGTATCAAGAACCACCCTAATTTTAGCCTTGGCCATTCAAATCACTCCAAGGCGTTTTAGCTTCGCCTCAATCCTCTCGAACTTTCTCAAATCCTCTCTAGCTTTGAGTAGAAGGTCCTCCACACTCCCCTTAAGCTCGCCAGAGCTCTCAGCCTCTTTAACTGCAATCTCAAATAACCCCTCGGGAGGAACGTCCTCAGTCATTCTCTCAAATTCCTTCAGCTTTTCTTCCCATTCCTCCCTTCTCTTCATCTCATTGAAGAACCACACTATATCCTCCGGCCTCTCGTGAATCTTTCTCGCGAGCTGAACAATCCACTCACCCAACGCCTCCTGCGTCTCCCTCCTCTGGAAAAGCTTTATCACCCTCTCCACATCGGACGCCATAACTTTCCCTCATCCCACTCTCTACGGCAAATTATAAAACCCTAACGCCAGCCACACAACCACCACGAGACCATAGAGATAACCGATCAAAAACTCCACCACATCACCAAGCGTCGCCACAGGATCCTCAGGCTCCCTAACCTCATAGGCCGTGAAAACCACGAGAACCAGCAGGCTCCAACCCAGCAAAAAAGCACTCAAAAACCCAAGGACCACATGGAAGATGGAATTCCGATCATCAAAAAGCTGACCTCCTCCCCGCCCTAAAGGGCGAGGCTTTCAAAAGAAAAATGTAAACCCTCGCCAAGACCATCACCCAAAATGCCTCGTCCTCCTAATCACCAGCTCCCTCTTAATGATTCTCGTCTTATTCGGCGGAATGAACTCGATCAAATCATGCTCTCTCAACCTATTGTTCAACTCCGAAAAGCCGGGAACCATACGGTTCAAGTAAATGATGTCATTCGGCACGTAGTGCTGGAAAATAAAATGCCGCTGCGCCTGGCGGAAGAGCAACTTCGGGAAATCAGCAATGGACTGCGTTATGGCCACCGTGTATAACTTTCCATCCCTTCCCTCTCTAAACAACTGCTCCAGCTCCTTCCCCGGCCTCCTTGAAGAAGGATTATAGCGGTGAGCCTCCTCCACCACGACAATCCTGTCCCTGTCCCGCCTGAAGATCTCGTCCAGCAGAGGCTTGTAGTACTGGTCGACCAGACCATCCACACCAATCCTGTTGATAGTCCCCCTCGTCGGGACCACCAGCACCTGGTCGAAGTCGAGGAGCTTACGCCAGTTGTACCGCTTCCCCACGATAACCTTGAGCAACCTAACACCCTTCAACTGCACGAGGCCGATGTGGTTCTTCACCTTAGTATCAAGAACGATGAACCGCCTCCCCCTCTCCCACGCCTGCTCAACCAGCCAGCCAGCGAAGTAACTCTTCCCGCTCCCAGTGTTCCCGTAAATGAGGTCAATCAACCAAGACGGAATATCAACGTCCAGAATCGCCAAGGTATCACCTCCAGAAAAAGAGATTAAGAGCCAAGGTTCTTCCGAATCTTAGCCAGAAGCTCACTCTCAGGCCTCTCAGGCTCCTTGGGTTTGGCCTTCTCACGCAAAGCCTCCATCTCAGTCTTCACAGGCCTCTCCTCTTTCTTAGTCTCGCTCGAAAGTTCCTTCGCCGAGGTCCCCGGCGAAAGTTCCTTCGACCCCTGGCCTTTCCCGCTAGCCTTAACCTTCTTCCCCTTCACCGCGTTCTTATACATCCACGTCAGGAACAACAGGGACCCAGCGCCGACCAGGAGGCCAAACTTCCCGCTCACCTGAAGGACCTGACCCTCAACCTTCTCCATGTACCAGAGGCCGGAGTTAAGGCTCGGCCGGCCAATCTCCCACCAGATGGAAAAGTCCACATCCACCCCGGCCTCCTTCACCTTCCTCTCAAGAGTTTTCACGTAATAGTTAGCTAAAACCGTAAGCTGGTGGTCCTTCTCCGCAAACTCATCCAGCCTCGCGTTGAACTCTTCTTCACTCATCAGACCAGGACGCTCGGCAACCTCCTCAACCTCGGCCTCCTCGTTGAGTAACTCCTCAACCTCCTCAAGGTCATTATCCACATCCTCGACCAGGGAAGTGATGTCCTTCTCGTCCAGGACGACCTCTTGACTGACTTCCTCACTCATCACCAATCACCTTGAAGCTCGCCACCAGCCTCAGCTTCCTCTCCTTCCCAAGCTCGAGGACCAGCGAATTCTTCTCGGCAACATGCTTCACCCTCGCCTTGCCGAGGAGAGTCATGACGGCATCCTGAAAGTCCCCACTCTCAGGAGGCTCAACGTCCGTCTCGTTCAAGGCCTCCAGCAGGGAATCAACCCACTCGCTGAGCCTCTTCACCTTCACGGCCATAACCGGGTTAGCCATTGCCATAGCAAGCCTCGCCTTATCAAACACCCTCAACCCCTCCCGAGGTTCTTCTCAATCTTCCCGAGAACAGGACTCCTAACGATCGGCTTTTTCTCCTTCCCCTCAGGCTCCGGCATGTCCTTAACCACACCGAGACGCTTCAACTGCCTGAACATTTCATCGAACCAGCCAATGTGATAGAGGTAGTAGGCAAACGCCAAGCCGGCCAGGACCGCGTAAGCCTTCCACCCCAGTTTAGGAAGCTTAAGCTTTAACGGCTTCTTCTGCTTAGGTTCCTGCTTCGGCGCCGGCTTCACCTTTTCACCCTTCACCTTCTCACCCAACTTTTCACCCGATTTCACCCGGGTGATTTTGGGTGAATCACCCTTTTTCACCGGGTGATTCTCGGTGATTTTGGGTGAATCACCAGATTTCACCAAATTTCCCCCGTTTTCACCCGGTGATTCACCGTTTTTCACCCCTTCACCGGGGGAAACTTCACCCGATTTCACCGATTTTCCCCCAGTTTCACCCTCCTTCAACCCCGCAGCCTCTACCTTTTCTCCACTCTCCTGCCTTCTCTTCCCCAAAATCTTCTCCTGCTCCTCCTCGGGAAGCTTCAGAAACTCCTCATAGGGAACAACTCTCTTGGACTTGCACACGGAACACTGAGGCTTCTTGGCCTTGCTCCAGAACTTGTTCCCACAACGAAGGCAGACGTAAAGCTTCCTCCCGCTCGCATCCTCCACCAATCTCACCACCCTTCAACCGGTCTCGCAAGAGAACTTCCTCAATCACCAATTTTCACCCTTCACCATTTAAGCACTAAAGCAGAAAACGGGTGAAAACGGGGGAAACCGGGTGAACTCACAGCCACCTCAAAGCTTCCTGAGGATGTTAAACATGGTCTTTGGCTTCACAATCTCAAGGCCAGAATTCCGAATTAACTCGTAAACGTCCCTTTTCCTGCTCAGGTTCAAAAGGTCGGAATCCATAGTGACCAGAAACTCAACCCCGTTCTTCATCGCCAGGGAAACTATGTACGCATCCTGGGTCTTCAGGCCACCCCTGCCGAGGAGGTACATCAGGTTGTAATAATCCTCGGGAGCCTCAACCTCGCACGGGAGCTTGGTAAACTTCTGCTCGATTACGCTAACGGCGTTCAAAGCGTCGAGTATCAACCCCTCAAGCTCCTCCCAGTTCGGGAGATACCGCTGATAATACCTCTGGAAATATATAGGGGATACTCCCTCAAGCCACATGGAATTGTAGACAAAATCCTCCACCAGAACGTTCATCAACTCGACCAGAATTATATCCGTGTAAAAGACCTCAACACGCTCCAGAACCTCCTCCCTAAGGATGTACTCCATGAACTCATACGACTGAGCTCTCTTTCCATACGCTTCCAGTATCTTCCTCTCAAACTCCTGATCGTCCCCGATGGAGGACTTGAGAATAATCCACTGTCCGAGGACGTTGGTATCAACCAGAATCCTCATGGAACCACCCGAAGCACCTTCCTCCAGACGTTCACCTTCCTCTTGGAGCTTGACGGCTCAATACGCACGACCTTCCAGGACCCGTCGGAGTAGTACTCCACAACCAGCGTCCTGTTGTCAATCGTCTTAACCCTCTCCGTCCTGACCACTTTCTTCTCCATTCCCCTCACCACAAAATGTTATGAGCAGGAGAAAATAAAACTTTCCTCAATCACAACCACCTCACGAGCGTCTTCTCTTCACCTGGCTAAGCACATCCTCCCCAATAACCCATGCAATCGCGGACTCCACCTTCTCGATGGCCTCATCCAACAACTCCACAGACCTCTTAAACCCCTCCCTCTCAGCTTCCTGCCTAACCTCCTCCAGCTCACGCTTGGCTTTCTCCAACCGCTTCTCCAAAGGCTCCATCACACTCACCTCCTCCTGAGACGGTAAAAGCCAGACTTGGACTGCTCAACCATATTCACCCGCTCCATATCCTCCAAAAGAAGCAAAACCTCACTCCGCTCGATTCCGTACTGCCTAGCCTCCTCGATTATGTCATTGATGTGAACACCCTCCCCACGCTCATCAAGACCCTCGTAGTACTTCAAAATGCTCCAGAGCTTGTCCACCATCCTCTTCTTCTCCTCAGTCCAGATGACCCCCGCAAGTCCCTTCATCACCTCTTCCTTCTCCTCCTCATCAGATGAGCCAGCAAGGCGCGTAATCATCTCATCAAACAGTTCCTTCGCCGCGAGAAAATCAGCGAGAGTAGCCTTCTCACGGAGGTGCATCCTCGCATGAGCCTCAGTCAGCCTGATAATCGCCTCCATCGCCCTCGGAGCGGCAGAACCCATTGTCTTTGCGAGAGCGACCATATACTCCTTCATAGTCTCTCTCAAGGCAGGAGGCAATGACACGCGAGGAATCTCACGCCTCGCATAAGCAATGAACTTAGTGAGCGTCTCAGAATCATACGGAGGCTCAATCTCGCCGACATGCTTATCCAAAACCGCATCCGCAATCCTCTCAAGCGTGGCCTCATCCTCGTCCTTGAAAACCGGAATGATTAGGTCAAAGCGGCTGTAAAACGGCTGGTCGAACAGGCGCTTAAGCTCATCAAACGGCCTGTAATTGTGCCGGTCAAACTCACCCCCCGGCGGATTAGCCGCCGCAACAACCACAGCCCTCGCCATAAGCCTCGTGTTAAAACCCGCCTTATTGTACGGGAACCACCCCTGCTCAAGAGCATCCAGCATCTTGTCATAATCCTCCTCCCTCATCTTGTCCAGCTCATCCAAAGCCGCAACGCCACGGTCCGCGAGAACAAGAACACCAGCCCTGAGGACCCTGACCCCATCCATCGTATCAATCGCCGCCGTAAGACCTACTCCGGAACTGTGCGTTCCCGTTGAATGGACCCCACCAGGTGCAATCTGAGCCGCATGCCGGATAATCTCGGACTTACCAGTCCCCGCATCACCGAAGAGAAGCACGTGAGAACGCTTCCTCACGTGCGTCCCGGCAATGTCATAATCCTCCCCGCTGAAAAGCGCCAGCAAAACCGCCTTCTTCTCCACTTCCCTGCCAGTGATAGCTGGTGCAAGGGAGCGAATGAGCTTCGAATCAAACTCCTTGTCCTGAACCATTTCCCTGAACTTCCTCACATCCTCAGGAGTTATCTCAAGGTCCTCAACGTCCTTCGTCAGCTTCGTGAGGGAATTGGCCTCAAGCACCCACCCGAGAGCAGGCTTCCCGTTCTTCTTCCTCATAACCCCCCGGACAATCCCCGTGATGAGGACCTCATCACCAGGGTTCACATCCATCCTGGCGTTGTCATCAAGAAGAATCACCCTCACATAAGAAGCCGTTCCGGCAGCGTGGAGAGCATCCGAGGGGTCCTGGACAAAAATCTCCCTCATGTCCACGATAGTACTCTTCTCAATGTCAAGCTCAATGTTCCTGGAACCACAAGCATCGCACTTCTGCGGGACGATGAAGTTCTCATACGGCCTCTGAAGCCTTGTCATCTCGTTGCCGCAGTCCTTGCAGACGAAGACGGCCTTCTCAATGAACCCCTTCACACCATTGCTCTTCTCACCCTCAGCAATGGCCGAAACAACACCCCTCACCTGGACGAGCCGACCAATATGCTCACTCCTAAGCCTCCGCGGACTCAACGTCCCAGGCAAATTCACAAAACGAACATGAATCTCTGGAGAGTTCTCCTCAAACAACTGCTCCCTAAGGACAATCTTCACAGCATCCTCCGCCGCAGAAATCACAGCCTCAGGCTCACTAAGAAGCCTCTCAGCAAGAGTCGGGTTAATTGCATTGAGGACATTCCAATCCACCCTCAAACCCCTGCTTTCGTCGAGCGTCAGCAGGTCCCTAAGCTGGTCAATGAAAACATACCTGCCCTCATCATCCACGTAACTGCTGAAGAAATCCACGAACGCCTTGATTAACTCCTCCTCATCGGCCTTCTTGAGTTCTTCCTCCTTCTGGAGAACCTCTTGCTCTTTAGCCAGCACCAAGTATTTGTCCCAAATCAGTTCCTTCGTCTTCTCCATCAGGCGATAGTATCTGACCCCAGTAATGGCATCCTTCCTCTTATAGACCATGGAAGAGTTATTCACCGCAACCATTGCCATCTTGAGAGAATTGTGAGAAAGTTGTTGGCCGAGCAGTTTCTCAGACCACTGGAGTGTCAGCTCTTTCAGTTCCTGTGCTGATAACTCATCATGAGTCAGGAGGACGTAGAATGGAACAACCTTATACGGCCTGTCTATCGTGTCTATAATTTCTCTGATTGCCTTAAGAAGCAATGAAATGTTTTCTTTTCCAGCATTTTCGTCCGAGTTTTTGGAAGTTCCACCTGTTGGATACTTGGATATTTCAGAGGAGAAAGTATCCAAAGGGTTTTGGATACTCTTGGATACTTGGATATTTTTAGTATCCATATCCAAGTCTTTGTTGGTGGGGACATTTGTCCCACCAACCTTGTGTATATACTCCTCCAGTTCGGCGATGGGGACTGTGTCGTCTTCGTCATACCCGAGTGCCTTAGCAACATTGATGAGTGAGTTTGGCAGGGTCTTCACTTCCACCTCGGTCTTCCCCTTCTCCTTCAGCATGTGGATTATTCCTAAAGCGAACTGGACGTTTATCTCGCTCATCTCAACCACCTCCGTCTCGCGGGGAAGAAAAGAAAGGGTCACGGGTTCTCACCTTGCACAGCTCTCATCAGGCGGGTTATTTCGTGGCGGTAATTGCTCGCGGTGTGGGACTGCTCGCGCAGGTACTTCAACAACAGCTCGTCGCTCCCGAACACCATCGTGTCGTCGTATTCCCAGAGGAGAGTGTTCTCGTTGAACCTGTACCTGATAACAAGCCACTCCGTCAATTCTCCTCCCTCCATGTCTCTCTGAGGAGCAGTCCAATAGGCAAACCGAGGAAGATGCCGAAGAGGAAGCCTATCATGAAGAGTATTGGGTTCATGCCATCACCTCCATTTCCTCAGGCATTCGTCCATCACCTTTATTGGCTTTAGAAGAGCCTTTTCGATAGCCTCAACTGCTCCGGGAGCCTCTTTTTCAATCAGAATCCCCAGCAAAAGGCCGAGGCCAAACTTTTTGAGGTCGTCCGCCATTCTCTCACCTCCCCACCAGCTCGCGGATGAACCTCACCATTCCCCTCGGGGAGTAGCGTTTCGCCTTCTCCAGTGGAAGGAGAACTATCTTCCTCCCGTCGGCCAGCTCGCGCCTTATGGCGAGGCCTCTCTCGACCTTCCAGACGAGCCATTTCGTCCTGGTCTTCACGATGTAGTATGCTGGAGCGCCGATGTAGCTGGAGAAGTCTTCGAGGAAAGTAAATTGAGGCTCGTCGAACATTGCATAACCGTCGCTCTCCTGGAGCTGGTACCTGCTCTTGACCTCGAGGATGGCCGCGGGTAGGCCGGTCTTGAAGTCCCACAGAATCAAATCGATGTCAAAGAGGCCGAGCCTGGTGAGGCCGTATTCTTTCTTTGCTTCTTCGAGCAGGTCGGAGAATTCTTCGTGAGCGTCGAAGCCGTGGAGCTGGTTGATGATGGCCGAGACGGTTCTGCGCCTGAGTCTTCTCAGTTCCCTGCTGGTTGTGATGAGGTTTCGCCTGTCGCCGTCGGTCATGCATCTCCCTCCTCTTCTCCTTGAGAGTCGAAGATTTCTTCGCTCAGGTCCTCGGCGAAAGAATCTTCGTCTTCTGGCAGATCCCCAAGGAATTCCCTAAGCTCTTGGGGATCGACAAAGTACTCGTCAATTTCCCCGAAGTCCTCCCAGTCGAAAGAATCTTCGCTCCCGATCTCGCTCGAAAGTTCTTTCGTTGAGGACCTCGGCGAAAGTTCCTTCGACTCTTGGCCGAGCCACCTCAGGAACTCAACGATGGTCTCTCCCTTCGCCTTGCTGACCTCAAAGGTTTTCTTCTCGCTCCCATAGTTCAGGTGAACCTCATACCTGTGAGTCTTGGAGTTGTAGTAGAATGAGATCGCTTCTATGGCGGAGGAGTCAATGTCAAACCCCGGACAATCGCCGTAAACGTGGATCATGTTATCATTCCTCCTTAATGAGTTCCAAGTGAACCTTTTCTACACGCTTCCAAGCTACGGCCTCTGCTTCCTCTAGGGGATATCCTTCCTCCAAGAGCTGAATGATAATCCTGTTTGCTAACCGTTCCTCAAAATCTTCGAGAGGCTCAGGCTCCCACCAGCTCATGCTATCACCACCGCGGTCGGGAAGGTTTCCCTTGCAAGCCTAATGGAATCAGCCGGCACATTGAGCACCAGCTTAATCTTTCCTCCCTCAACTGCAATATTCACAACTTCAACACCGAGTATGGTGCGCAATGCTTCAACCCGCTTCAATGCGTCCCTGAACCCAACCAAGTCCTCTAAGTCATAATAATCCACCAGCAGCGCCATCATCATCACCCCTCAAGAGTAGCCTGCCGCAACTCCTCAAGCAGCTCGCGCTTCTCCCCTTTCTCCTCCTTCCCCACAAGCTCCTTGAGATAGGCAATCTCATAACTCCAGAACTCGCGCTTTTCCTCCGGAGCTTTTTCAAGAGCCTCTAAGAGGCTCTCTGGCGAGACCGAGAACCCGTAATTCTTCCGGTTTGGATGCTCATCGCTGAGGAACTTAACGAGCTCCTCAAAACTCTCGAACTTCTCTGTCTTCCCGCTCTTCTTGAAGTTGCTGAAGAACACTGTAAGCTCTTTGGCCGAGTACCCAGTTTTCCTTTTATATTTCCTTATTACCCAGTAAGAATCAGCCTCATGCCTTTTGAAGCCGAGGCCGCTCGCGAGAACCCATATTACGTTTATCTCCTCGCTCATTCTCCAACCCTCCCGTAAAACCTGCGGACTGAGAAGTCCGAAAAAGGAAAGCTCTGCTTGACGATGAAGCGCGCCATTCTCTCGGCCTCTTCCCGCGTTTTGGCCTTGATTATGATGTCCCTCCTCTCGCCGTGGTGGTTGATCCTCACGCGCCAGGCTTTCATTACTGGTGGCCTGCCTCGCTTCCTCATGGTCTCACCCTCCTTTTGTTGGTGCGAGGCCTCTTAGGGTGTAGAGCAGAATTCGGGTGAAAGCGGGTGAACCCGGTCGCTGGCAGTATGTCCCGGTAGAACTCTGCCGGGTAGAAACTCCCGTCCTCCTCAAGCACCCACTCGACATCCTCAAGCCTCCTCAGAGCCTCCTCCAACGAAAGCTCCCGAAGCTCAAACACAGACACAACACGCATGGTCTGCCACCTCATCAAATTCTGCAAAAATGATTTTATCATAAAATCATAAAAACGTTGTTGTCAGAAAATTGGATTTGTGATTATGATAATAACAATTTCTTGATTTTATGATAATATGGTAGAAATGGAAATTGTCAGAAATGCAAAAGCCTATAAATTCTAATTTCGGATTATTATTTGGTGATGTAGATGGGACGGGGGAGAAAAACCGCTAAAATAACAGGAGATACGGAGTTCATTGTGATGGTTGGAAGGGACGGCCATATAACAATTCCCAAGGAGCTGAGAGAGGAACTGGGGATAGGGAGAGGAAGCATTGTTAAGCTAAAGATCGTGAAGGTCATTGAAACCTGAATTGCCAAAAAGGCAAAGTCCTCGCGTAAGGCTTGACTCCTCGCGTGGGGTTCTTTATTTTCCTTTGGCGAGGAGGTAGCCGGCGAGTGCTCCGAGGAGGAAGAGGACGAGGAGTTTTAAGTCTTCGTCGGTTTGGTCGTCGTTTTTGATGTAATAGCGGAGCTCTTCTACTTCTTGGGGGGTTAGGCCTGTCATCCCGTATTTTTCGAACTTTTTGAGGAGTTCTTTATACCTTTTCCTCTCTTCTGGGGTTAGGCTCATAGTTTTCACCTCCGGTTTTTATGGTGAGGTACATATCAAATTTTCCCTGGAGGTATTTGATGTCGCCTTTGAGTCCTGCTATGTCTCCGCGTAGGTTGGAGAGTTCGGTTTTAATTTCTCTGAATGTGGTGTCTATTCTGGCTAAGTTGTCGTCTATTCTCTTGTTTATCTGAGAAAGATTACTGTCTAATCTCTTATCCATCTGGGTGAGGGTATTGTCTATTCGCTTATCTATTTGAGCGAGGTTGCTGTCTATTCTTCTGATTTCTTTTTCGCTGAGGTATTTGCCGATTTTCCATGAGGCTCCCGCGGAGGCTCCGATTATGGTCAGTAGGAGGAGGATGAACTGGGTTGTTGTGAACTGGATGATGTTTCCTTCTGGCATGCCATCACCATATAATTATTGATGTCTTCTTAGAAAAGGATTGGGGTCTGTTCCTGTGGAGTGAGGCCTGACTCCTCGCGTGGGGGTTTCTTTTTTCCCGTTAGGTTTTTGTGTCAATCCTCTTAATTGAGGATTGTCATTTTTGCATGTTTTATGGGGACTATTTGGTCGTCTTGTTAGCGGAGTGTCAGCTGTTTTGGGGATAGTCTTTTATGGTGTTTATCTCAGGATTTTCATGGGGAGAGCAATGGGGAGGAAGAAGAAAGCTCGTGCAATGCCTTCGGTTGTTCACCCAACTGTCCCCGGAATGGGTGTGGTTACTATCCAGAGGACTACTCAGGTTGAAATAGTTATCTCTGGTCCTCGGCCGTCTCCGGAGGAGGTGGATAAGTTGATTAGTGAGAAGACTCTCCCCCCTGAGGATGCTCTTGAGTTCTATGAGGCTCTAGCTGAGGATGTTCGTAAGTTGTATGGGACTGATGACCCTGATGAGCTGGAGAGACTTGCCAAGGAGAGCGAGGATTTGTGGCTTGAGGAGCACGTTTGGGATTTGAGGATGTATCATGCTCTCAAGGGATGAGCGATGGATTCAGTGTTTGAGGTTCATTCTCGACCGTTGAAGTCTGATGAGGCAGTTTCTTCTTGGATTTCCGGGAAGATTAGGGATATTATTGCGGATGTTGAAATGTTCAAGAGGAGTGGGGTTGTTCAGGACTACCTGATTCTTAGTATCAATCCTGGATTGGATGTTAGAGGTGTTCTCAGGGATGGGACTGTGTTTGCCTTAAGGGTTGGATTTCAGGTGGAGGAAGTGAGTTCTGGGATTATGGTGTTTTGTGATGTGGGTTTTTCTTGGATTTCTCCTCATGAGAAGACGCGTAGAGTGCTGAGAAATGTGAAGGATTTGAAAAAGGAGTTTCGGTCTGTTAAGTTTAACCGAGCGTTTTCTGAGGATCAAGGTGCCTCTATTCTTGTCAGGTGGGATAATAAGCCGTATCATCCTGAGAGTTCTACGTGGCCGTTTCACAAGCATTTTGGAGGTAATAAAGTTCCTGCCAGTGCTTCTCAGGAGCAGTCTATTGCTGGGTTTTTGGAGTTTGTTAAGAATCATCTAGGCAAATAATCATTTTCCTTACGGAGACTTGTTAGATTTCGTCATCTGTCGTTCTTGGTCGAGGGACCTGCTGCCGAGCTGCTGCGGGACCTGGACAAAAAGAAGGCACGAGAAGGCTTTTTTAGTGCACATAATAGAGCGTTACGGCGGGTGTCGAGTGCCGGCTGTTCAATTCGCAAGGCTTTTTAGGTAAAAATTTATAAAGTCTCGTGGGTGTTTTCGTCATGGTAAAATCGAGTGGTGTGTCCGGACACTCCCATGCGGGGGAGCAGGAGCTGGCCGGAGCGCGGAAGCGGAGGAGGCCTAGGCGCCTTTCACCGCGTCTGCACATTACGCTACCTGCGGAGGTGTACAGGAAGGCCAAGGAGCGCTGGGATAACGTGAGCCAAATCGTGGCGAAGCTCCTTGAGGTGGCTTTGTCTGAGGATTTGACGGTCGAGGAGGTCGTGACGGCTGTAACGCTCCTCCGTGAGGGAGTGTTGGTTGTTGGGAAGCGCCGGGGTAGCCTAGCCTGGGAAGGCGCGGGACTCGAGATCCCGTGGGCTCTGCCCACCAGGGTTCAAATCCCTGCCCCGGCGCCAACTGCCGAGCCCTTTCACAGCTTTTCGGGCGGTTCTCATGGGGCGAAGGGTGGAAGGCAACCCACTGGTTAGGAGAATGCGCTCGATTGAGAGGAGGTACCACTGTGGAAGATTGGACCCAAGAAAACCCTTTGTAATTCGCCTTGACGGCAGGTCTTTCTCCCGCTGGACTGGGGGCCTTGAAAAACCCTTCGACATGAGGCTCGTAAACATCTTCATTGAAACGACAAAGGCCCTTTTCCGGGAACTTGACAATTTGAGGTTTGCCTACGGGCAGAGTGATGAGGTTTCATTACTATTCTTCCCCCTACACCCGAACAGCCAACCGATATTTGGTGGCAAGGTATACAAGGTGCTCTCGTTGAGCGCCTCAATCTTCACGGCGACCTTCAACAGGTTCCTCCCCCAATACATCCCAGAGAAGAGTGAGCCCGCGAACTTTGACTCCAGGGTGATTCAGTTCGAAACTGTCGGCGACGTAAGGGATTACTTCCTCTGGCGCTGGAAGGACGCAGTGAGGAACTCGAAGAACAGTTTTGCGAGGCTCTATCTCTCACCAAAGGAAATGGCCGGCAAGACCTCTGGAGAGCTTGTAGAGATTGCAAGGGCCAGGGGTGGCGAGTGGGAGGCCCTTCCGCTGAGAACCCGTTACGGCTGGGCCCTCTACGCCGACTACTCCTCCGGTAAACTCCGGATTGTGGAGGTCAGCACGTATCCTTTTGAAAGAGTTGAGGGGAAGGTACGGGAGAGCCTCGGATTCCTCCCCTGATTCGCTCACGTGGTCACATACGCCCCATCCTTCTCCACTATCAGGGTGTGCTCGAACTGAGCCACCATGCCGCCGCGGACTTCCCGCAGGACGGGATAGCCGTACACCGCCCCGACCTTTTCGAGCTGGTTGAGGGCGAGCTTGAGCTGCCCTTCCGCCAGGAAACCCTGAAGCCAGCGGTAGGCGAAGGGCAGCGTCTTGTAGTTCTTCTTTATGTGGATGAGGAGCCTCCTCGCGTGGACGTTTCTGACCGGCCTGTCCCTGACGTACATGAAGATCAAAGTAGGAGGGACTTCCACAACGTGCCCCGCCCCGGTCGTTGCGAAGGGCTCTATCGCAAAGACGTCGCCCTCCTTGAGCTCGTAGGTGTCGGCCTGGCGGTAGACGTTGGGTATGCTGACCCCGGCGTGGAGCTTGTAGCGCTCGATCTTGTGGCCGCTGAGGTTGACTATCGGGTTGAAGCCCTTCCCCCTTATCGTCTCCTCTATGGCCCTTGCCACCTCCCTGACCGTTACACCGGCCCTGATCGTTGCTATTGCGTTTTCAAGGGCCTCCTTAGCGGCCCCCATCAGCTCATCCTCACCCATTCCGACCCTGAAGGTCACGGCTGTGTCGGCTATGTAGCCGTCGACGTGGGCGCCGAGGTCTACCTTCAGGTAGTCCCCCTCCTTCAGCACGGTCTCATCGCCCCTGTAGGGAGTGTAGTGGGCCGCCTGCTCGTTTACGGATAGGTTACAGGGAAAGGCTGGCTTCCCGCCCAACTCCACGATCCTTCTTTCAACGAACTCCGCTATATCGTACAGCTTTGCTCCGGGCTTTATCATCCGGGCCACTTCTTCCTTGACCTTCCTCGTTATCTCCCCCGCTTTGATGAGTGCCTCGATTCCTTCCATTTCAAGCACCGGCGCATTTTAGGGCCCCCAAACATTAAACCCTTTCGGTTCGAAAGGCTTTTATCGGCTCACTCCACTATATGCCGGGGAGCCGATGTTTGAGCTCAGGAAGTACATAAACCTCGCAGAGGATCTGTTCGTCGTACGAAACCTGATAGGTTCTCTGTTAGTCGGCTTTGGATTGGCCTACCTGATACCGGTTCTCCTCGTCTGGGTGTACCCTAACGAGGTCTCGTACGTCCCTTACTTCATCGGGCCAGGCTTTTTCAGTGTGCTCCTCGGTTACTGGCTCTCAAGGCACCAGTCGAGAATAGAGGACGTAAACCTGAGGCAGGCCATGATATCAGCAGCTTTCATCTGGCTCTCGGCCTCCTTCTTCAGCGTCGTTCCCTTCATGGAGATAGCCCACATGAGCCTCGTTGACTCGTACTTCGAGAGCATGAGCGCCTGGACCGGTACGGGCCTGACGATGATGAGCCACCTCGAAACCTATCCCAAGATACTCCTCTTCTGGCGCGCCTGGATGCAGTGGCTCGGCGGCATAGGCATAGTTCTCGTCGCCCTCACCGTCCTCATCCGCCCTGGGGTTGCCGCGGCGAGGCTCTACAAAGCGGAGGCGAGGAGCGAAAGGATCCTGCCGAACCTCGCGAACACCGCCCGCGTGATCTTCGAGATATACTTCGCCCTGACCCTGCTCGGGGCGTACCTCTACTACGTGAACGGAATGGGACCCTTCGATGCCCTCACCCATTCGATGACCGGCCTCGGAACCGGCGGTATGAGCACCCACGATGCCAGCATAGGCTACTTCCACAGCATGAGCATCGAGGCTGTAACGGTGTTCCTCATGATAATGGGCGCCGTGAACTTCACGGTTCACTACCGGGTCTTCAGGGACAGGAGGATCAAACCCTTCTTCGATGACGTCCAGGTCAGGTACATGTTCCTCTTCCTCATTCCCGCCATAGCCCTCGTGGCCTACGGCCTGATCCAGGTCGGGGACAGCGTGGCCGACTCCTTCAGGCAGGCGGTCTTCCACTCGGTCTCGGCGATAACCTGCACGGGCTTTGACATAACCAACCTCTCAAAGTACCCTGAGCTCTCCAAACTAATCTTAGGACTTCTCATGGTGGTGGGTGGAGGAGCCGGGAGCACTGCGGGAGGAATCAAGCTCATCCGATTTACCCTCATGTACCAGAGCCTCAAGTGGACTGTTCAGCAGTCCCTCCTTCCAAAGGGGGCCATCATAAGGAGGAAGGTGGGGAACTACATCTTTACCACGGAGGACCTCCAGGAGGTGAGCGGCTTCACCATCACATACCTGGCGTTCCTCCTCGCCGGGACGCTCTACATAATGCTCCGGGTGGGCGCGCCATTTGTGGACGCCTTCTTCGAGGCGGCCTCGGCTCAGGGCAACGTTGGGCTGAGCGTTGGCATAACCTCCCCTGCCCTGCCCGTTGACGTTAAGCTCCTCCTAATTTTCCTGATGTGGGTTGGACGGCTGGAGATATTCTCGGTCCTGGTCTTCCTCGTTAGCGTTGCTGTGATCTTTCGGAAGCTCGCCGAGTGACTCCTTGAGTATCTGACCCAGGCTGATGCCCTCGCCCGTGAGCTTCGCCCTAACGTCGCTGAGCTTCATGAGGAGCTCGATCTTGGCGTACCTGTTCTCTATCCGCTTCGCGTTCTCGATGGCTAACTCAATGAAGCCCAGGGCCCTTTCTCTGTCCCTTTCGGCCTCTATAAGGGCCAGCCTGTAAAAGGTGACCGCCCTGTGGAAGGGATCCTCTATGTAGTCCAGGGCCTTCAAGGCCTTCTCCTCGTCGCCCCTTAGGTAGAAGTATTCAGCCACTTTTCCGAGCAGGTAGTCAACCTTCTTCCTGTCCTTGACGAGGGAGAAAGCGTGGGCGGCCTTCTCAAGGATGCCGAACTTTATAAGCTCCTCAAGGATCTCGATTAGAACGTCCTCCCCGGCAGCATAGGCTAGGTTTATCGATGACTTAAGCGCGATGTCCCCGTTGAAGTCGTCTTCAATCCTGTAGTACAGAACGGCCACCTTCCCCAGGAGGAGGGCCCTGTACCTCCATGTGGATATCCCGTTTATGATGGGGATGAGCTCCCTGAGGTAGCTGGAGACCTCCTCCGGAGTCAGCTCCTCGAAGTAATCCATCAGGGATCTCAATACCATCTGAACCCCGAGAAAAACGTTCTCCTCCTTTTCGAGATGATCGAGGAGGTCTATCGCGACTGGGAACTCCCCGCTGGAAGCGGCCTCCTCGATGCCCTCCAGTCTCTCGAGGTCGGATCCACCTTCTCCCGGGGCTCTGCTGGTGCCGAAGAGCTCATCAAGCCTTCCCATTTCCTGCCTCCCTGAGGAGCAGCTCAAGGTAAGAGCGTCTCTCAAACCTCCTGACGCCGAGGGACAGAAGAACCGAGCGCAGCTTTTCCACGAGTTCCGGTACCTCACTCTCGTCCTCAACAAGGCTCTCTATCTCGATGAACTTTCCAAGCCCCTCGATATCGTCCAAGGTTACAACGACTCCTTTTTCAACGAAGTACTTCTCCCTCCTCTTCACGACCCTGAGGACTTCGGTAAAGCCGAGCTTTTTGAGTATCCGAGCATGCACATCCGGTTCGGTGAGCTCAACCTCAATCTCCTCCCGCGTTTTCGATTCCTCATCGAGCTTGGGCCCCTTATAAGTCATGAAGGCTTCAAAGTGCCCGTCGAAGCGCTTCACCCTTATCCTCAGGGCCTCGTCGGTTTTGGAGAAGTCCCTGCAGGGATGCCTGTAGTAGACGTCCTCGTGCAGCTCCCGCCTCAGGAATTCGTACCTCCGCCTGACCCGGTTGAAGATTTCGTCGTCGGCGTAACCCTTAAGTTCGACCTCTATCATTTCAACACCCCCAGTGCTTTGGAGAGCTTTCCCTCGCAGGCCCGGCAGTAGAGCGGCCCCTTAAAGTCCGTGTCGAGGATGGAGTTCGAGAAATGCATGACGCACCTCGGATTGGGACAGTGTCCGAGGCCGAAGAGATGCCCGAGCTCGTGCATGGCCTCCTTCACGGCCCTCTCCTTTAAAAGCCCGTCATCCGGCCGTCCGCCGTAAAACTCAGGCCTCAGGCGATGGACTGAGACAACAGCGGCCTTAAGAGAGGGGTTTGCGAGGCCAAAGATGAAGTTCAGGCCCTCCTCGTAGAGGTCCGCCTCCGTGATGCCGAGAACGGCCCTTGCCCCAGTCCTTTCCCCGAGCCTAAAGAGAGTTGGCAGGAAGGCCCTCCCGAGGTACTGGCCCCGGAGAAGGTTGAAAGCACTGGAGAAAGGCTCCAAGGGGATCTCGGGGAGGATCTTCACCCCCATCCCGAACCTTGAGTAATATCCTTTGACGAAGTCCGCGACGGCCTTGACGAGCTCCCCCTTCACCCCGCCTATGGGGACGACGGCTATCATCGGCATCGGCTAAAATTAGGGGAGGGGGCCAATAAAGTTTTCGAGAGAAATCACGGAATCAGGTCCATCGGCTTAAGCTCCTCAAGGAAGTGCTTGGCGAGCTTTACGGTGAGGTCGATGTCCCTCAAATCGGCCGTTTCGACCTGGCTGTGCATGTAGCGTATCGGGATGCTGAGCACAGCGGTTGCGACACCATCGCGGTTTATCTGCATTATGTTTGCATCGGTTCCGGTCGGCCTCGGTGAAGCCTCGACCTGGAGGGGTATCTCGTACTTCTTAGCGACTTCATCGGCGAAGGCCCTTAGCTTGGGGTTGATGTTCGGTCCAACGTCCATGACCGGTCCGCCGCCGAGCTTCGGGACGATCTTGCCCTTATCGCCGACCTGCTTGGCGAAGGTGACGTCCATCGCTATGCCGATCTCTGGTTCAATCGAGTAGCTCGCAACCCTCGCCCCCCTGAGTCCAACCTCCTCCTGGACGCTGCCGACGAAATAGATGTCGGCCTCGTGGCCCTCAAGGGCCTTCGCGGCCTCTATCATTGCGTAGAGGCAGACGCGGTCGTCGAGGTAAGGGGTAGCTATGCGGTTCTCGTTGAGCCGGACGAAAGCTGGAGCGAATTCACCGACGGTGCCGACGCGGAAGCCGAGCTCCTCAGCCTCTTCCTTACCCTCGGCACCGACATCAACGACTATGGTGTCCCAGTCCGCTGCCTTCTTCCTGTCCTCGGGCTTCTGAATGTGGGGCGGTATGTGGCCGACGACACCGAAGCGCTCGCCCTTCTCGGTGAAGAACCTTATCCTCTGGGCGACGAGGCTCCTCGGATCTACTCCCCCAACCGGGACGACGTGGAGGTAGCCATCCTCATCAATGTGGTTAACCATGACGCCGATCTTGTCCATGTGAGCGGCTATCATCACCTTCGGCCCGCCCCCCTCCTTGTGGGCTATGACGTTGCCGAGCCTGTCGATTTTTACCTCGTCCACCACCGGCTTCAGTTCTCCGATGACCACATCCCTTATCCCGAGGAACTCATAGCCCGAAACCCCGGGTGCCTCAACGACCTTCTTAAGCAGTTCAAGGTTCACCATGGCCTCCGCCTCCATTTAAATTTCCATCTGAATGTTGCGGCATGGGTATTTAAGGGTTGTGGGAGAAAGGATCGGCAAAAGCATTGGGGAAAGGGCGGGAGTTCAGAAAAAGAGCTTGAAGGCCATCAGGCCTCCGGCTCGGCGAGAACCTTGATCTTCCTTACCTCGGCCCTCTTGATCGGGTAGATTTTTCTCGCTTCCTTGGCTATCTCGCTGGCTATCTGACCGCTGACGGACTGCAGGACGAAATCGGCGAAGTTCAACTCACCGGCCTTCTTGTAGATGATGTCCTGTATGATCCGCCTTATGGCCTTCTCCTGACTGCTCTGTATCCTTCTGTAGGCGATCACCATTCCCATAACGCGGAGCCTGTAGCCGTCCTTGGTGGTGACGTTGAAGATGCCGTCAACGCGCGTGCTCCTCCTTCTAACGAGGGAGCGGATGTAGCTCCTCGCAAGGTTGTGCCCCTTGAACTTGGTGTACGCGTTCTGGCCCTTGACGTCGTACACCTGGAAGTAGAGCTTCACGTGCCCTTTTGTGAAGTCCCCGGTGAGGTCCTTCAGGGTGGTCTCTATAACCCTTCCGTAGACCTTTTCGGGCTCGTCTGCGGGGGTCAGCCCTATCTCCTTGCTCCCGAAGAAGTCCGGAGCGTAAACTGCGAACCATTCCTTCATCTTCCACTTATCCTTTGTAGCGGCAGCCCTTCTCCTTGGGTTAGCCTTCGCCATCTCAACACCTCCAGTTCACACCTTTCCGGTAACACCCTCTGCGATCTTGACCGAAAACACAAGGTCATCGAGAGCCCTGATGAGTGTTTCAATCTCACCCGAGTATTTAACCTTTGTTATAACCTTCCCATCAACCCATGCAGTTTCCAAATTTAAACTTTTCTTTAGGCCCGGCGGCATCGCCAAGTTGTCCACTTCCACGGCCTCGGCAACGGCCCTGGCCCTCTCCTCGTCCCCGTAGCGCCACACTATCCTCCCAACCACCTCAACCCTCACTCCCTTCCCTCCACCTGCTTTTTGAGGGCCTCGTTGAAGAGCCTTATGAAATCGTCTATCCTGTCCTTGGGGAACCTTATGCCGGCCGCTATGGCGTGCCCCCCTCCCTCGCCGCCGAGTTTCTCCGCAACCTCCCTGAGGGCATTTCCGAGGTGATAGCCCATTTTAACGGCCTTCTCAGTTGTCCTCGCAGAGCCCTTCACCAGCCTCCCGTCCTCCTCGCTGTCGGCTATGACGACAACGGGCTTCTCGGGCTTTGCAAGCCCTGCGTTTATGGCCATGTTGGCCGCTATGCCGACGAGGGTGTCGCGTATGTTCCCGCCGGCGTAGAAGACGTAAGCGTGCTCCCCCTCATCCGCCATGTTCCAGTTCTGGATGATGAACCTCCTCGCCTCTATCTGCTCCCTCTTGTACTCTTCGAGCATCTTCTGGGCCTGCCTGTAGGCCTCATCATCGCCGAGGCATATGGCCACACCAACCGTGCCGGCGTTCAGACGCCCCGTGGCGTTGAGGAGCGTCGAGAACTCCCTCGCCTCGTGCCTTGGATCCCCCTCGGGGTAAAGGGGACTTATGACAACGTCCCCGATGAGTCTGTCTATTGCCTCCTTCGGGGCGGCGTACTTTATCATATGGAGAACGAGCGCATCGTGAAGCTTTTTCTTCTCCTCTTCCCTCAGCTGCCAGTAGCGCATCTCCGGCTCAAAGCCTTTGCTCCTCAGCCACTCTATGGCCTTCCTCTCGTCACCGGTGATCCCAGGGAGCTCGGGGTTCGTGGAGTACGCGAGCATCTGGTAGAGGGGCCTGCTCTCCCTTCCAAAGAGCCTGAGCTCCTTCCTGACATTTAGGATTCCAAGTTTCTTGCCGTCCTCAATAACCTCAAGGTTGAGGCCGTGGAAGGTTCCGTCTATCTCCTGCATGTCCCCCACTGCCCCGACGGTTGCTATGTAGGCCGTGTCCCTGTTGTCACGACTCATCTCCCTCGCGATGAAGTAGGCAACCCCCGAACCGCTGAGATCCCTAACGCTGTTGGCCCCGAAGGGAACGGGGTTGACGAGGATGTGAGAGTCGTCTGAGAAATCGCCCTCCGGGGGATGGTGGTCGGCGACGACCACCGTGCTGAAGTCGAGCTTCTCCCCTATCAGCTTAACAGAGCCGCTTCCGAGGTCGCTGAAAACGTAGATCTCCCTTCGCTCCTTGGCGAGCTCCTCGATGAGGTCTTCGCTGACCTGCTTGACTATGCTGAGCTGGAAGCTCCCGCCCTCCCTCGCTACGGCCTTGGCCAGAATCGCGCCTGCTGTTATACCGTCGGCATCGCGGTGGGAGATGAGCCTTATGGTGTGGCCTAACTCGATGTGCATCTTGATCAGCTCGGCCGCTTCCCGAGCCCTCTCCAAGAAGGCATCCCTGTCCATGATACCACCCTGAGAAGAAGGAAAGGAATCAGCGCACGAGCAGCTTCGCCTGCTCCGGATCGTAGCGCCACTTCGCGGGGAGTTTGCCCGTTCTCCTGTAGTACTTGACGAGCCTTCTTATCTTGCTCTCTATGAGCTGCAGTCCCCTCCGGGAGTGCTTGTCCTTTGGGTGCATCTCAAGGTGCTTTCTGAGGTTGACGGCCCTCCTGATGAGGGACATGAGATCCTCGGGTATCTCGGATGCCAGCCCGTTCTCCTCAAGGATCCTGGTTATCTTCTTCCCGGTTATCAGCTTGACGCTCGGAATCCCGTACTGATCGCGCAGAATCGTCCCTATCATGGCCGCGCTGTAGCCTTCCTTTCTGAGCTTTACAACGAGCCCCTCCACTTCCTCAGCCGTGGCGTCGACCCATGTGGGTGGGGCCGTCCTCGGTGGCTTTTTGGAGCCCGACTTACCCCTCTTTCTCGCGTGAATCCTTGCCATACTAAACACCTCCGGGTGACGGTCAGCTCTCGCCGGCCGTCCCTTCGCGTTGGGATTGCCGGGAAGTTTAAAAAGGTTTGCCCCACTGGAAAGCCTTTAAACCCGACCCCCTACTCCCTCAGGTGATTAGATGGAGCTCGTTGAGATAACCGAGGGGAAGGCCCGCCTCCTCGTTCCCCGGGCGGCGAGGATATACGACGCCCCCGTTTTCTACAACCCCGTGATGGCCCTCAACCGGGATCTGAGCGTTCTCGCATTAAGGGTTCTCTCCCCCGAGAGGGTTCTCGATGCCCTGTCCGCCACAGGGGTCAGGGGAATACGGTACGCCCTCGAAACGCCCGCCCGGGAGGTGTGGCTCAACGACATAAAACCGGAGGCCTTCAAGCTGATCCTGAGGAACGTAAGACTCAACTTCGGGGCAGAGGCCGCGGGAGCTGGGGACAGGAGGGAGCTCGTGGCAGGGGGCAGAAAGCTGGTGGTTACAAGAGCAGATGCCAACGGAATCATGGGCAGGGCCTTCAGGTACTTCGACTTCATAGACCTCGACCCCTTCGGTTCCCCGATGGAGTTCCTCGATTCAGCGCTCAGGAGCGTCAGGAGAAGGGGGGCGCTGGGAATAACGGCCACAGATACAGGAGTTCTCTGCGGCGCTTACAGAAATGCCTGCAGGCGCAGATATCTCGCGGAGCCGGTTAGGGGGTATCTCTGCCATGAGGCAGGCCTGAGGATCCTCTTGGGCTCAGCGGTCAGGTACGCCGCCAAGTACGACCTCGGGGTGGAGGTTCTGCTCGCCTACTACCGCGACCACTACTTCAGGGCATTCCTAAGACTCACGAGCGGCGCTAAAAGAGCGGACAAGAGCCTTGGAGAGCTTGGCTACTTATATACGACCGGAAAATGGGAATTCGAATACGAAGAGTCTTTCCTGCCGGCGAGGGCCAACGCCCACGGCCCAATGTGGCTCGGCCCATTAAAGGATGAAGGCTTCGTGGAGAAGATGGTTGAGCTGGCAGGATCGGATCTCGCGAGCGGGAAGAGCCTGCCTTTTCTGAGGCTGCTCTCTGAGGAGCTCGACGTCCCCTTCCACTACGACACCCACGTTATAGCGGGGGCCATCGGAACCGCGGTCCCAAAGGTGTCTGCCGTCATCCAGGGGCTTAGAGAGCTCGGTTACCTAACGACGAGGACGCACTTCTCGCCCACTTCCATAAAGACGACTGCTCCTCCAAGCGCTGTAGTGGACGTAATAAGGGGAGTTTCGGGGCGATAGCTTAATTAACCACGAAAGCGTTCATAGGTAGAGGTGATAGCGGGTGATGGACCCGGCAAATGCCCACAGCTTTGGGATTGCCCTCATGGGCCTCAGCCTTGGCGCCGCCATCCTGGTCTGGATCGTGGCCTTCCTGATAGCTGCGTTCTTCCTGTACCTCGGGGCCAAGATGGTCGGCATACACAACGCGACCGTGGGGAAGAGCTTCATAGCGATAGTCGGAGGAGGCATACTGGCCGCTATAACAGCGGCGGTGCTGTTCTTCCTGCCCGGCATAAACGTCATCGTGGCGCTGATAGTCTACATCTGGGTTGTTAAGGCCGTCTTCGATACAGGTTGGTTGAGGGCCTTCGTGGCCCTCCTGCTGGCTGGTATCATAGAGGTCGTTGTCTACGGTACCGCCGTTCTCTTAGTACGGGGCCTCGTCTGAACCCCTTTTCCTTTCTTCTCGGGGAGGTTTTTGGAGAAAAAGATAAATACCACCGAGCCGTAGTCCCATTGATGCCGCTGATATTCGAGAAACCCGAGGCCCCCCAGTCCATCCTACCCTTCCAGGGATTCCCAGTTGAGGTGAAGCTCGGCAGCTCATCGGCCGTTCTCTACGGTGACGTCCACTCATCGACCCTCGTGACGTCCTACCTCCAACTGGCCCTCCTTGAAAAGCTCCCCGTCTACCACGTGAGCGTTGGCGGGAGCTACTCCCCCGGGGCCATGGAGAAGCTCGGGAAGAACCTCAGTGAGTTCTACTTCGGAAGGGCCTACTCACTCTCGGAGATCGCCGATGCAGTCTCGTCAATAGAGGAGGGATCAGCGGTTTTCATCTCGGGCTTTTCCCTTCTCCCGGATCTGAGTCCAAAGGGGATCCTTGAGCTGGTTGACCTCGCCGATGGCAGGGGCCTCACCCTCGTGCTCTCCCACTTCTCCCTCTCCCTCAACGAGCTCGACCTGCCAGGCGAGTTCAGATCCCACTTCTACGTACCGGAGATCTTCGACTACCTCCTCGTTGCGAGAACGAGCTCCTACAGGGGTCACTACCGGCTGAACCTCTCGATCCTGAAGGCCCCCTCAGAATACCTCGGCAGAATCGGAGACCACTCGATACAGGTTGACGGCCTGATAAAACCCCTTCTTTAGGGCTTTTAGAAAAGAACTGAAAGAAAAGAAGGAAAGCTCACTTCCTCCTCCTGAGGAGGAGCGGGAGTGCTGCGAGGGCTATTATCGCGGCCGGCCCGCAGACTTTGGTTCCGCCCGTGCTGGTTGAGCTTGGACTGCTCGAACTTGAGCTGGAGCTTGAGGAAGAGCTCGAAGAGCTTGAGCTGCTGCTGGAACTTGAACTCGATGAACTGCTGCTTGAACTGCTGGAGGTGCTGCTCTGAACCTTCTCAAGCTCGGCGCGGACCATGGTGAGCCTGTTGGCAGTGATAATCACTGTGAGGGTCTTCTCCTTGTAGCCGTTCATCTCAAGCTTGAGCGTGTGCGTTCCCACGGTTACTGTGTAGTTTTCGAGGGGAGTAGTTCCGACCTTCTTTCCGTCGATGTACACTTCCGCACCGCTCGGGTTGCTCTTAACCGTCAGCTTCCCGGTCTCGGGAGTAAGGGTAACGTTGAGGGTCTTGAGCTTGTTGTACTCTATTGAAACATTGTAGATCTTCTCAACGTACCCTGACTTCTTAATGATAACCTTATGAGTGCCCACCTGAATGGTGTAGTTTTCGAGCGGCGTTGTACCGACTTTCTTCCCGTCAATGTAAACCTCCGCACCGCTCGGATTGCTGTTGACTGAGAGGTAGCCGAGCTTCGGAGTGAGGTTCGCGCTTATCTCCTTAACCTCATTGTTCCCTATCTGAACGGCGTAGACCTTCTCAAAGTAGCCGTCCTTCTTTATAACGACCTCGTGGATGCCAACCCTGAGGGTGTAGTTTTCGAGCGGCGTTGTACCGACTTTCTTCCCGTCAATGTAAACCTCCGCACCGCTCGGATTGCTCTTAACCGTCAGCTTCCCGGTCTCGGGAGTAAGGGTAACGTTGAGGGTCTTGAGCTCATGGGTCTTGACCTGAAGTGAGTAGGCTGCGGTTATGTAATTGTTCTTCTTCACCATCACCACATGAATGCCGGCCTTTACGAGGTAGTACTTGAGGGGTGTCGTCCCCACAAGCTTCCCGTCGATGTAAACCTGGGCCCCGGCGGGCGTGCTCTCAACCGTCAGCAGACCGTAGTCTCCAACGGGTATCATGTCGACGGTGGCCCTCTTGCCGTTGTTAACGTCGTAGCTCTTGAGCTGCTCCTCCTGGGTCGGCTTGAACCAGCTCGGAACGAGGAGATCCATAACGCGCGGGGCAACACCGGCTATGATCGCGTCCGGGTCTCCGCCACCAAGCCTCCACTCAGCAGCTTTGACCTGGACGTCGCGCCACTCGTCAATGCCGAAGCCATCCTGAGAGCCGGCTAAAACAGCGTAGAAAGTGTCAGGGGTTATCTTGAGGTACTTCTTCGGGATCACCACGCTTATAGTGTTCGTGGAGAGGTCTGCCTTGGCCATTATGTTGACGGTGCTCATGTTCGGGAAGACGAGCTTGTTCGTCCACCCTGTCACCCTAACGGCAACGTCCCAGGGCCTGTTGAGGTTGACGTTCGCTCCGGGCCCGTTGTCCGCGAGCTTGATGGCTGACGTGTTCCCTCCCGGCTTGTAGTCGAAGTACAGCTCAAGTATCTGCAGGCTGAAGCCGTTCGGCCCGTTCCACGGGTTGCCGCCGAGGTTCTTGAAGTGAACGGACACTATGTAGCTGTGCGGTGTCTCGTAAACCGTCATTCCAGTTATGTCAAAGAGACCTGTCTGGTTGAACACGGGGTTGGTTGGATAGGTGTAGTTCCCGGGCCCGTGGTCGTCTCCAACCGCATCCGAAACGCTGAAGAGCTCCTTCATTAGCTTTATGTAGGAGGGGCTTGCCTTGGTGTCAACAAAGGTGGCGTTGGTGTCCATCTCGGTGTAGCTTGGGTTCTCCGGCGAGAGACTCGTGGAGGTTATTGAAACGTTGGCGTCCTCAGCGGTTACGCTGATCTCTTTGGCTATCTTGCAGACCGGTATCCTGAGGCTACCTAACGGTACGGCCATGGCAAAGGCCTGCGAGCCCATCCGGCCGCCGAGGTAAACCGTGCCATCAGCCACCTTTACCGAGGTGAAGTACGATGGGACTCCGGTACCGTAGGTCACCGCCTTTATCACAGCCCCGTCCTGGTCGAGCTTCATTACGAGGGCGTCCCCCTCGTAGCTTCCGGCGGCTATGACCTCATCGCCGACCGTGGCGAGGGCGTTTATGGCAACCTCGGGGTAGAACTTGGCCCACTTGAAGTGTCCGTAGTAGTCAAACTTTACTATGTAGGTTCCGTTGCCGGCCTTGACCGCGAGGAAGCTGCCCCTGTTCACGTGGGTTATCGCAGTGGCCACTTGGTCTCCTTCCCCACCTACGGCCTTCTGCCAGTAGACCTTGCCAGTCGGGCTGAGTTTGGCCACCCAGCCGTCCTTTCCGGAGATGCCGGCACCGTTTGCCCATCCGACGAGGTAGTAGTACTTGTAGTCCTTCAGGGCGTAGGTCACCTCGTACTTGCCGTCCCCCCTGAGGATCTCCTGCCAGTTGATGCTCCCGTTGTCGGGGTTGAAGTTGATCGCAAAGGGCTTCCCGTTCTCAGTTCCGGCTATGAGATCAGAGGCTATGGCCTCCGCCCTCTGGTCTCCTTCTCCTCCTATGGCCTTCTGCCAGACAACGTTTCCGCTGCCGTCGAACTTCACAACCCATGCGTCGTACCCCTTCAAGCCGGCACCGTTGACCCAGCCCGCGGCTATATAGCCGTTTCCAGCGCTCTCTATGGAGTTCAGCCCGTAGCTTCCTCCGGAGGTCTCGTTGACCGCCTTCTGCCAGATTATGCTCCCGTCATCGCTGAGCTTGACCACCCATGCATCGGAGTGCTTAACACCGGCACCGTTGAGCCAGCCGGTGAAAACGGGGGAGCCGCCGTAGGCCATACTGCCTATCAACCCACCCTCGGTGGTGTACGTAGCAGCCCAGAAGGCATTGCTGGGTTTCTGGTTCAAAGCGGTAACGGGGACGCTGAACCAGAGCAGGCTTCCGAGCATCAGAATTATCAGTGGAAGTGCCTTAAGTCCTTCCTGCCATGCACCCTTAAGTTCTTTGGATTTCACAACCCTTCACCTCCCAACGTGGGGTTCATTACTCCTAAGTGCGTTCATGCTTTTAACTCTATTGCCTCCGGCCCCTTAAAGGCCGGCTATTTATAGGAGGGCGGACTTAATAAACCTACTCCTTTCCAAAACCTCTTAAAACCCTCCCCCGAACTTACCCCGGTGGAGTCAATGGAGATAGGTGTCGTTGGAAAGCCAAACGTCGGCAAGTCAACCTTCTTCTCGGCGGCGACGTTGGTGGACGTTGATATAGCGAACTACCCGTTCACCACGATAGAGGCAAACGTCGGCGTCACGTACGCGATAGCGGAACACCCCTGCCGAGAGCTCGGCTGCACTCCAAACCCCCAGAACTACGAGTACAGGGACGGAAAAGCCCTCATCCCTGTGAAGATGATAGACGTCGCCGGTCTCGTCCCGGGGGCACACGAGGGGCGCGGTCTTGGGAACAAGTTCCTCGACGACCTCAGGATGGCCTCAGCTCTAATCCACGTCGTTGACGCCACCGGGAGGACGGACGCGGAGGGACAGCCGACGGAGCACCACGATCCACTTGAAGACATCGAGTTCCTTGAGAGGGAGATAGACTACTGGATACTTGGAATACTCAAGAAGGGCTGGGAGAAGTTCGCGAAGAGGATAAAACTCCAGGGAATGAAGCTCGAAGCCGCCATAGCGGACCACCTTTCTGGAATAGGCGTGACGGAGGAGGACGTCTGGGAGGCAGTCCACGGACTCGGCCTTCCAGGGGACCCGACGAAGTGGACTGACGACGACCTGTTCGCCTTCGTCCGCGAACTTAGGAGGATCAACAAGCCAATAATCATAGCCGCAAACAAGGCCGACGCAGCCGCCGACGCCCAGCTGAAGCGCCTCATCAGAAAGGGGAAGGGCAGGGGGTACATAGTCGTCCCGACGTCCGCCGTTGCAGAGCTCACCCTGAGGAAGGCCGCCAGGGCCGGCTTCATAGACTACGTCCCCGGCTCGGGTGACTTCAAGATTCTAAAGCCCCTGACCCCAAAGCAGGAGAAGGCCCTGGAGCTCATAAGGGAGAAGGTCCTAAAGAGGTTCGGCTCGACCGGCGTGCAGGAGGTGATAGACAGGGCGGTCTTCGAACTGCTCAAGCTCATACCCGTCTACCCAGTCCAGGACGAGCACAAGCTAACCGACCAGTTCGGCAACGTTCTGCCGCACGTCTACCTCCTCCCGCAGGGCTCAACGCCCCGGAACTTGGCGTACAAGGTTCACACGGATCTCGGAAGGACGTTTCTATACGCTGTCAACGCGAGGACGCACAGGCGCGTCGGGGAGGACTACCAGCTTGAGTTCAACGACATCATAAAAATCGTCGCCACAGCAAAATGAGCGTGAGAAGGAGGATGGAGCCCGGCCCGCATACCTTTCCTACTTTCCCACCGGAGTTGCTGCTCTTCCCTCCCCCTTTCAGCCGGGAGTTTTGACAGGGCTCGACCCCAACTTTCTGCAGGCTTATTCCGGCCAAATAAACTCCGGACACATGGTATTTTTTAGCGTAGGAGCAGACAATTCGCCCAAACTTCTCAACCTGTCTTTCATTACTGAGGTTTGCATAACCGAGGGCGAGCACTGAGACGTTGAGCTTTTGAAGTTCTTCCAGCTGCTTAAGCTCCCACTCAAGCTCGGCCCCCTTAAAGATCTCGTACCTCCGGGCTGAGAAGTTGTAGTAGGTGACGAAGTCCTCAAAGAGAAAGTAGTCCACGTAGGGCGCTATCTCCTCTTTTATTGAGAAGCCCCGGTTGGCGACTATCACTATCCCAGGGTAGCGCTCCTTTATCTCACGTATAAGCTCGATCATGGCGTTCCTCTTTTTGGGATATACGTCTACGTAATCCAGGTTATCGAGAAAGACCCCGTTGAAGCCCCTGGAGAGAATGTACGGGATAGCCCTGTTGAGAACAACCTCCCGCCATATGGACGACGAGAAGTCAACAACCCTTTCACCCCAGCGGGGATTTTTGCCGATGATTATGCTCTCGGGCACGTCCCCGGCCCAGGGTTCCCAACCGCCGACGGTTGCAAGGCTCAGGTAGCCAACGACCGTGTGTTCCCTGGACAGCCGGGAGACGTAGCTGGGCTCGACGGTGGGAGAGAGTATTAGGAGGTTGAAACGCCCAAGCTCCCCGAGGGTCTCATTCCCGAGCTGACCGTAGTAAACTGCAAAAGATGATGAGGAGACCGGAACTGCTGAAAACAGGAGCAACAGGAGGAGGAAGGACAGCTCAACCCACCGGGACATTTAAGGGCACCGCCATTCCCCTTCATTTCCAGATGTAGACATCGAGATAGCAGGGGAAGTAATCCTCCTTAACGGGTGTCCAGTAGTTTGACCAGTAGTTCACGGGTTCCAAAGGACCGGTATGCGTTATCACCTGATAGCCAGCGACGTTCGCAGGTTTGTTCATGCAGACGAGTGCGAGCTGGGCCTTTCTTATTGGACTCCTCAGGGCCCATATCCTGTACCAGACCTTGTATTCATCGCTGGAGACTTTTTCAACCCAGGCCTCTATCTTAACATCCCCTGTGTTTACTGTCGTGTTCGGGCTTATGTATGGGTCAACGTTCACCTTAAGGTTCTGAGGGACGTTTTCCGCCGTCCCCCGGAGGTAGTGAATTGTGATGCCGAGGAGAACGAGAGCCACCGCGATTATCAGTAGATACTCTACAGCGGACTGACCCCTCCCCATAGGGTTCACCGTTTAAAATTAGACGCAGACCTACAAATGCTTTTCCTTCATGAGCTCCTGATAAAGCCTCGGTTCCACGTCCTCCTCACTCAGGCCGAGCGCTTTGGCAACCTCCCAGATCCTCCCCTTCGCTTCGGGGACGTCATCGGAGATGACCTCTATGTCGAGGAAGCCTCCAAGTCCCTCAACGTCGTTCAGTTCAAAGGTCACATCCCCAAGTTTATAGACGAGGCGGCGCTTTCTGACGACGACGTCCTCGTTGAACCCAAGGCGCCTGAGGATCTCCACCGTTGTTCCGAAACTCGAAACCTCGACTTCGAGCTCGTCGAACTCCTCGTTCCTCCCGGGATCCTTTACCTCCTTATAAGTCAAAAACGCCCTCCCGAGATTCGGCACGTTCCTGACGCGGAGCAGACGCGGGTATGGCAGAGAGAAGTAGACGTCCTCCTGGAGCTCCTCATGGGAAAGATCGGCGCCGAGTTCCTCTATCTTTTCCCTGATAGCTTCAAAGTCCACCCTGAACTTGACCTCGACCTCCAAGGGCTACACCTCTGCGAGGAAGCCTATTACATCCTCCCCCTTCCGTATGTCATCGAGAGGGTAGACGTAGACGCTCTTGAGTGTGGGGAGGGTCTTTATGTTGTTGTTTATAAAGTCCTCAAGCTTCTCCTCGTTTTCCTCCCCTATCAGGACGAGGACGGTGTCCCTTCCGCTCTTCGAGACGAAGAGTACGTTGGGCAGCATCGAGAGGGTTCTCGTTATGTGGTTGACGTACCTCTCAAGGAAGTCCTCTATTATTGGAGTCTCGGCCTGGATGACCACGAGGGCGGTCTTCTTCGGTTTTAACTCCTCCCCGAGGAGGATCGTGTAGTGGTCTATGATCCCCCGCTCCATGAGCTTCTTTATCCTGAAGTGTATGGTTGACTCCGGTCTGTTCAGCCTTTCGGCTATCTCCGATATTGTAAGCCTTGCATCCTTCTTGAGCAGCCTTAATATCTCCCTATCGAGGTCGTCAAGCTGCGGCACGCTTACTCCCCCCATCGCCTGTACTCATTACCCTTGACCCCCAACTGGTCTATAACCCTACCCGCTATAAAGTTTATCATATCCTCCAATGTTTTGGGTTTTGTGTAAAAGCCTGGGGAAGCGGGCATCACAACGGCACCGGCCCTGGCGGCTTTGAGCATGTTCTCTATGTGAACAACGCTCAGCGGGGTTTCCCTGATGAGCAGGACGAGCTTCCTTCCCTCTTTGAGGGCGACGTCGGCGGCCCTGGTTATCAGGTTGTCGGCGTAGCCGTTTGCTATGGCCGAGAGGGTCTTCATAGAGCACGGTGCCACTACCATCGCATCGAAGGGGTATGAACCCGAGGCTATCGGGGCGAAGAGGTTTCCCTCATCGTAGTCCGGGTTTATGTCGGTGCCGAGCTCATGGAGGGCGATGGACCTCGCGGTTTTAGTGGCGAGCAGGATGACCTCGCTGTTGAGCTCCTCAAGCCTCTCGGCTATCCTGATGCCGTACACCACACCGCTTGCCCCAGTGATCGCCACGACTACCCTCATCCCGTATCCCTGTGGCTTATACTCACCTTCGGGTTTTTAAGCTTACCTAATTTCACAGATGGTTCAACCGGTGGCAAAATCTTTAATAGACCTTTGATATATCCTGTTAGGGTTGGAAAAATGTCAATAAGTGTGTTAATAGAGGCCGCGCTCACCCTCCTCAAGGGGACCGGGGCTAAGGTTCTCGTCCTGCTCAAAAGCCCGCCGGAAGAGGTTCTCTCCACTCTGCTCCCCAAAGGTGATTTCAGGGTGCTCCTAGTAGGCCCCTCCTTTGAGGTCAGGAGGAGGGACTTGATACAGGTCTCCATACCGACCAACCTCGACCTCGAGAGCTCGCTAAACCTGATCTCGGCCTTCCTCCTTGAGCAGGGCCTTCTTCGCGAGGGCGAGCCGTTTGTGTATGTTTCAGAGGATTCCGTTGGAATTAAGAGCGTTAGCAAGAACATATTCGCCGCAAACGGCTTTTTCTCTCACCACCAGTCGGTTGTTCAAAGACTGCTCGAGGTGGCCATAGAGCTGAGCGTTGAAGGCAGAGAGGGCTACCCAGTCGGCACCCTCTTCGTAATCGGGGACGTCAAAAACGTCCTCAGGCACTCCCACCCCATGCTCCCAAACCCCTTCAAGGGGCACAGGATAAGCGTCCTCAACAGGGACAGCAAGGAGATAATAAAGGAGTTCGCCCAGATCGACGGCGCCTTCGTGGTCAGCTCAAGGGGCAGGATAGTGGCCGCGGGCGTTTACATAGAGGTTGACCCCAGGAAGCTCGACCTCAGCCTGCCGAAGGGGCTGGGGAGCAGGCACATAGCGGCCGCCGGGATAACAAAGCTCACAAAGGCGATCGCAATAAGCCTGTCCGAGAGCGGAACCATCAGGATATTTAAAAACGGGATCATGCTCCTCGAGTACAACCCGAGGATGAAGTACTAAAAGGAGTCCCCTCGAGTTGGGCTGGGAATATTAAGATAAGAGGATACAAAAAACTCAGAACAGCCACTGGTTCTCAATGCACTCGTCGCACGGCGGCTTTTCTCCGGCTATTGCTTTGAACTTCTTGTAGATGCACTCCGGCAGGCCGAGCGGGCAGTGGTCGGGGTACTGGCCGGGCCTGACCTTGGTCGGGTCGAGCTTTATCTTTATGTAGGCCTCGTACTCCTCGACCTTCTTCCAGGGCAGCACCTTGGCGCCGTAGATGACGAGGTCGTCCCTTATCTTGGCGTAGTCGCCAACGACGGCGTTTTCCTTCACTATCACGTTCTTCCCTATGACCACGCCCTCGCCGAGTATCGTATCCTTGAGCTCGGCGCGCTCCTTGATTATGTCGTTTCCGAGCAGTATCGAGCGCCTGAGGTAGGCCCTGTCCTCGATCACGCTGTTGGGGCCTATGTAGGTGTAGGCCTTTATCTTGACGCCGTGGCCGACCTTAACCCCGTCATCAATGTAGGCCGGCCCCTGGATCTCCACGTCATCCGGAACCTCCGCCGTCTCTTTGATGCTGAAGTAGCCGTTCTCCTTTGCCATCTCATCAAGGGCTATCTGGTGAGCGTAGAAGAAGTCCTCCGGCGTTCCGAGGTCAACCCAGTAGTAGCTGCGCGGCATTTTATAGGCGTACACCTCACCCCTCGCGACGAACTTCGGGAGAACCTCGCGCTCGAAGTAGACCTCCTTTCCAGCCGGAATCTCCCCAAGGATCTTCTTGTTCACGACGTATATTCCGGCGTCCACGAGGTTTGTCTTCGGTCTGTGGGGCTTCTCCTCGAAGTGGAGAACCCTTCCATTCTCGTCTGTCTCGACGACACCGAAACGCTCAGGGTCGTAGACTTTAGTCACGGCAACCGTTATGAGGCCGTCGTTCTGCTCGTGAGCCTTTATCAGCTCCCCGTAGTCGAAGTTGGTAAACACGTCTCCGTAGATGACGAGGAAGTCGTCGCTGACGTAGTCCTCAACGTTCTTCAGTGCACCGCCGGTCTCAAGGGGCATGGGGTCGTTCACAAAGCGGATGTCCTTCGGATAGTTAGGCATCTCCTCCTCTATGAACTCCCTTATCTCTCCCTTCATGTAGTGAACCGAGAGGATTACCTCGTCAACTTCCTTGATCTTCTCCAGGGCGTCGAGTATGTACTGGAGGTTGGGCTTCCCGAGAACCGGTATCATTGGCTTTGGCCTCGTCGATGAGAGGGGCCTTAACCTCGTGCCGAACCCGCCGGCAAGTATAACTGCCTTCATGGTACTCACCGGTAGTTGCTACACGGGAGATGCTTATATATTTTACGCCCATAAAATATATAACTTAGGGTGAGAGGTTTTCATCGCCGGTGAGAGCCGCTCCGGTTTCCCCCCTTAACCTTCACCTTCATCACCTTTATCCGCCCGCCGCCCACAGGCATGAAGCACTTCCCGCCGCAGACCTTTCTCAGGGGACAGGTCTCGCAGGCTGGGGAGCCCTTGTGAACCTCCTCGATGTAGCCGAGAGCCTTCAGCATCTCTATCGCGGCCTCTACCTCGTCCTTTCTAAGCCCGAGCTCCCCTGCTATTTCCTCCGGTGTTCTCCTGCCCTCCTGAATGAGCTCTAAAATCCTCTCCAGGGTGTTCACGCCCCCCACCCCAGTAAAAGGCCGACGTGCCATATCAGGATGCCAACTATGGAGGCCACTGTTATCATGTAGGCCGTTGCCAGTGCCGCCCACTTCCAGTTGCTCTCGGCCCTTATCGCTCCGATGGTCGCTATGCACGGTATGTAGAGGGTCGTAACGGCCATGAGGACATAAGCTTGAAGGGGAGTCATCGCGCTTCTTATAGCGGCTGCCGTTCCGTAAAGGACGCCGTAGGTGGATATCACGTTCTCCTTCGCTATTATCCCGAAGAGCAAGCTTACCGCCGCCTTCCAGTCGAGCCCCATGAGCCCCATGTAGGGGCCGAAGAGGTGGCCCAGCTTTTCCGCATAGCTCCCCCCAGTTCCTATGGGGACGGGGTAGTTGCTGAGGTACCATATCAGCAGGGCCCCCACCAGTATCACAGTGCCGGCTTTCCTCACGAACTCCTTGCTCCTCTCCCAAGAGTGGAGTAAAAGGGCCTTCCCGCTCGGAACGAGGTACTCAGGAAGCTCTATAACGAAGAGGCCGCTCTCGCCCTTAACGAAATGGCTGACGAGCCAGGCCGAGAGAATGGCAACAGTGAAGGCCAGCGCGTAGATGCTCGCAGCAACGAGGGCGCTCTCCTTGGGGAAGAAAAGGCCCGCGAGGAAGCTTATGACGCTCAACCGAGCGGAGCAGGGAACGAATGGGTTTACGAACATCGTAACGAGGCGGTCTTTTTCATCCTCTATCGTTCTCGTGGCCATCACGGCCGGGACGTTGCATCCGAGCCCGAGAATGAGCGGGATAACTGCCTTTCCGGGCAGGCCGAACTTCCTCAGGATGCCCTCCATGAGAACGGCTATCCTCGCCATGTATCCCAAATCCTCAAGGAAGGAGAGCGCGAGGAAGAGGAGGAATACGAGGGGAAAGAAGCTCAGAACCATTCCAACGCCACCGATGATTCCATCAACGAGCAGACCCCTGAGTGCCTCGTTCGCTATGTGAGGGGCCAGCCAGTTCCCGAAGTCCGTGAAGGCCTCGGCGAGCCAGTTCTGAATGGGAAGGCCGAAAACGAATATGAACTTGAAAACGAAGTAGAACACGATCGCCATCACTATGAAACCGTAAACCGGGTGCACGAGGAGCCTGTCGAGCTGGTCGGTGAAGGGCTCACCCCCGGCTCGGCCGTAGCTCATGAACTCATGCGTAAGGCCGTCTATGAACTCGTATTTCTGCCCCGCTATCACGAGATCCATCGCCTTACCGTAGCGCTCCTCAACTTCATTTATATGGGTCATTACCCTATCGAGCCCCTCCTGACCGAGGTGCCTCTCAACGAGCTTCATAACCTCCTCATCGCGCTGGAGGAGCTTCAGGGCCAGCCACCTCACGGGGTACTTCGAGACCAGTTTGGTTCCTTCGAGGCACTTGGAAATGTGCTCTATCTCCCTTTCAACGGCCGGTTCGTAGGTTGGGATTATCGGTGTTTCCTCAACTTCCCCGTGGGCAACGGCTACGATGACGTCCTTGAGATCTTTCATGCCGATGCCGTCCTTTGCGTCCAAGGGAACAACCGGAACCCCGAGAACCTTCGACATCTTTTTAGCATCGATTTTTATGCCCTTCTTCTCGGCCAGGTCGATCTTGTTGAGGGCTATGACAACGTTCTTCAGGCCCATCTCGAATATCTCAAGCGTCAGGTAGAGGTTCCTCAGTATCGAGGTCGCATCAACTACATTGACAACGACATCCGGGTTTCCGTTGAGGAGGAAGTTCCTCGCGACGAGTTCATCGATGGAGTGCGCGGTCAGCGAGTACGTTCCTGGAAGGTCAACGACGAGAAAGCGCTCGCCATTGTATTCAAAAACCCCCTCCTTCTTCTCAACTGTCACACCGGGCCAGTTGCCAACGTGCTGCTTCATCCCTGTGAGGGCGTTGAAAATCGTGGTTTTGCCAACGTTGGGGTTCCCTGCGAGGGCCACGACCTTCATTGCCATTCTACCACCTCAGAGCTTCCTCACCAGTATCTTATCCGCCATGTTCTTGCCCACCGCCAGCCTCGTCCCCCCGGCTTCGATTATAACCGGACCGAACTGAAACCTGTCGAGAACCCTTATTATAACCCCCGGTGCGAGCCCCATCGGGTAGAGCTTGCTCCTGAAGTTCGGCCCACCCTGGAAGTTGATCACAACGCCGCTCTCCCCTGGCCTGAGCTCGCTCAATGGAACAATCATGTTCATCACCGTTAGGCTCTCCTAATCACCTGTATCTCCCCCGGACGCTTAATAAATCTTTGGTAGGCCTAACAAAACTCAGCGGTTCGAATTAAGGAGATTCAAGCTCAGAACTTCGAACCGGGGAAAGGGTTATAGGGAAAAAAGCGTTAGGTACCTCATTGCGGGGTGATATCATGGCAATAGACATAGACGAGGCCTTGAAGAAACCAGTGGGGATACTCGAGGACAACTACAGCTTCTTTGTCCTGCCCCTTATCCCCGCTGCCATAGACCTTCTCACCGGTTCTGTCAGGAGACCCGGGGGCATGCTTGGGCTCTTTTTCTCGGCCTACGGTCTGCTCAGCTTCCTCGCATTCCTCGTCGGGATCTGGGTAATGGGCGGACTCGTACGTATGGCCGAGGAGCAACTCAGGGGAGGCAGACCTGACTACAACGTTGGGCTCCAGGTGATAAGCGAGAGATGGGCCGACTTCACCGTTGCCGCGGTCATAATAGCGGTTGGAACCTTCGTAGGCCTACTGCTGTTCATAATACCCGGACTGCTGTGGCTCATGTTCGTGGCCTTCACGCTACCGATAATGGTCGTTAAAAACCTCGACGCAGTCGCCGCGATAGGGGAGAGCATCAACCTCATCAGGGAAAACCTGAACGACGTCTTCCTCTACCTGCTCGTGCTGGTTGTCTTGATGGCCCTGGTGGACTTCGTCCTGAGCCTCATCCCCTACATCGGTGGAGCGATAGCAACGATAATCATCGATCCATACGCAGCGCTCTCGGTAACGATAGCCTACCATCAGCTTGAAGGGGGTGATTTTTAACCCCCCTCTCCCATTCCCGTTATGATGTTGGGGGACGCCGTTGAAGGACTGAAGAACTTCGCCGTAAAAACCGGCTTAACCGCGGAAAGGGTACTCCTCCTGTTCTCCGGCGGAAAGGACAGCTCACTCGCCCTGTACCTCCTCAAGGAAGCGGGCTTAGACGTCTCCGCTTTAACCTTCTTCCACCGCTGGAGCTGGAAGGAGCCCCTAAGGTGGACAATGAAGTTCACCAAAAAGCTCGGCGTCGAGCACTTCCTCGTTGACATTACCGACGGCCTCCTCAGGGAAGCGGTCGGGAGAAAGGGGCCGGTCTGCATAAACTGCAAGAAGGTGATGCTCTGGAACGCCAGGTGGTTCGCGGCAAACAACGGCTTCGACATATTAGCGAAGGGAGACAACGCGAACGACAAAATAATCGGGGCTTTACTCGACCAGTGCGAAGGGGATATAAGGCTCTGTGAGATTCCAAGAATAGGAATACCAACCCTCAGGCCCCTCATAAGGTACACCGCGACGGAAGTCGAGGCCCTCGCGGAGGAAGCCAGAATAAGACCTTACAGGATGTACGAACACGCGCGGAGGAGGCAGTGGCGCGAGGGCTGTCCGCTCCAGTATATAGACCGGGAGGAGGTAGTAACTCCCGAACTCATGGATTTGGCCTACAGGGTGAACTACGGGGTGAGCAAGATCGCCAGGAGGAGAAAGGTTCGCGTGAGCGTTAGGGTCCCGAGCTTTGAGGTAATGTGCTGGGACTGTGATCCTGACACCCTGGAGGAGATAAAGCGAACCCTCTCGGCATTCGATCGGAGGTGAGCGGGATGAGTAAGCTTCCCGTTGGAAAGGTTAGGGATGAGACCCTGAGGAGGGTGATCCTCCCGAACTTAGGGGTGGAGGATGAGAGGATCGTCTACGGGCCGAGGAGCGGCTTTGACGCGGCCGTCTTAGAGTATGACGATGAGAGCTACCTCGTGATAGCCACAGACCCCGTTGTGGGTGTTCCGCGAGAGGCCTTCGGCTTCTTCACCTATCATTTTGCCGCAAGCGACCTCGCGGTTTTCGGCGTCGAAGCAAGGTGGCTCGTCATCAACCTGCTGTTCCCGGAGGGAACCGAAGAGGCCTTCCTCAGGGAGGTAATGGAGGATCTCAACGAGGAGTGCAGAAGGTTCGGGGGGAGCGTAGTTGGTGGACACACCGGAGTTTACCCGGGTGCGTCGGAACCAACGGCGACGACGACAGCTCTTGGACTCGTCAAAAAAAGCGATCTAAAACTTCCCCTCGCCAGACCGGGCGACAGGATAGTGGTTACGGCGAAGGTAGGCCTTGAGTTCGCGGTTTCAGCGGCGTACTTTAGGGAGGGGGAGCTCTTAGGGACCTTCTCAAAGAGGGACTTGATGAGGCTTAAGAGGTCGTTCTACTTTGAGACCGTGCTCCCGGATGCGCTGATAGCAAGGCCCTTCGTCAGGGGGATGCACGACGCGACAGAAGGAGGCTTAACCGCTTTGCACGAGATAGCGGACAACTCCGGGGTTGGCTTCAGGGTGTACTCCCACCGGCTTCAGCTCGATCCCCTCGTTAGGAGAGTCTTGGACTTCTACGGCCTTGAACCATGGAGCGTCTCATCGAGCGGGACGCTGATAGCGATAACACCCCCCGAAAAGGTTGGCCCACTGATAGAAGAGCTGAACAGGAACGGGATCTTAGCCTTCGAGATAGGAACCTTCACCGAGAAAAGGGAAAGGATCCTTGTTGAAAAGGGGGAGGATAGGCCCTTCCCCAAGTTTGAGGGAGACCCCTACGCCATGCTCCATGGGAAAGCGCCTGAGCACCTGGCAAAAAGTTAAGGAATCACTCCCTGAGGGGGAGCCCGTGGTCGAAGGAGTAGTACACCTTCTGGAACTCGGCGCGGAAGCCGTAGACGTCCCTCTTAACCTTCTTCGGGTCCTCTTTATCCAAGAGAACGCGCCTTATGAAGTGCGCTATCTCCCTCATCTCATCCTCCATCATGCCGACGCGGGTCATCTCCTGAACGCCTATTCTGAGACCGCTCGGCTCGTTGACTTTCTCAAGCGGATCCCATGGAAGTAAGTTCTTGTTGAGGATTATCCCTGCCTCCTCAAGGAGCGGTGCAGCCCAGCCACCGGCCTTCTCGTGGAGGTCGCTGACGTCAACTATAACCTGGTGGCTTTCAGTGTAGCCCTTGTCCTCACCGATGACGTTGAAGCCCTCCTCGGCTAAAGCTTCAGCGAGGGCCTTCGCGTTCTTGACTATCTGAGCAGCATAGGCCTCACCGTATTCGAGCATCTCAGCCGCTGTAATGACCTTCCCGGCCATATGGTGGAGGTGGTGGTTGCTGACGACTCCCGGAAAGATCGCCCACTGGAGCCTGGCTATCTCCTCGCTCTCTCCAAAGCGCTTGTAGAGTATGACACCGCCCTGCGGCCCCGGGAAGGTCTTGTGGGTCGAGGCTGTTATAACGTCGGCTCCCTCGCGGAGCGGATCCTGGAACTGCTTGCCGGCTATAAGACCGAGGACGTGGGCCGCATCGTACATGACGTAGGCACCGACTTCCTTAGCGACCGGAGCCAGCTCCTTGACGGGGTGGGGGAACGGGAAGAGCGAGCCGCCGAAGACGACTATCTTAGGCTCAAGCTCCCTTATCATCTTCTCGGCCTTGTCAACGTCTATGTTGAAAGCTTCGTTGTCGAAGGGCCAGGTGTGGACTTCAAGACCGCGCATTCCAGCCGCTCCAAAGGGCATGTGGCTTATGTGACCGCCGTGACTGGTGTGGAGGACTATGGCCCTGTCACCTGCCTGGGCAAGGCCGAAGAAAGCGGCCTGGTTTGCGTTGGTTCCTGAAACCGGCCTCAAATCCGCGAAGTCGCTCCTGAAGAGCTTTGTGAAGAGCTCGACACCGATGAGCTCGACCTCGTCAACGTACTTGCAGCCCTGGTAGTAGCGCTGCCTCGGCCAGCCTTCAGCGTACTTGTGCATGAAGCCGCTTGCAACAGCTCTTGTAACGCTCGGAGAAGTCACGTTTTCGCTCGCTATGAGGTTTATCGTGTGGGCCCTCCAGTGCTCGTGGTCCTCAATAAACTCCAAAACCCTGTCCCGGTATTCGCGGTAGCTTTCGGCCATGGAAAACACCTCGATGGGGGTTTGAATGATGGGGATATAAACCTTATCTTTCTCCCAAAACCCGCCCTTCTGAAGGAACGGCCTTTCCCGGCAGGATAGAGACCAGTCAAAGCCCGAAAGGGGCCGGTGCACACCTGAGGAACTGTCCTACCGCATAGCCCTCACGGAACCTCCAGCACAAGACCGTGCCTCCACCTCGTCCCGGCCTTAAAGCGGACGTCCCTGATCCTGTACCGCCTCTCCTTCCCCTCCTCGACCACCGCCCTTATCAGCGGCTCCTTGTTGGGGAGTAAGAGGGCAACCCTTCCACCGGACCCCAAGTAGTCGAGTGCCTCCTCGATGAGCTTAACCGAGAACCCCTCACCGTATTTACCGCCCCCGACCGCTTCCCTCTCCGTCAGAACGCCCCTTGTCGGCGCCTCGTAGTAGGGAGGGGCAGAGAAGATGACGTCAAAGCGCTCGCCTTCCGGAACCACGCCCCTTATTATCCCGCCCCCGCTCTTGAGCAGCCTGATCCGCGCGTTGTTCCTTTTGATGTTCTTCCTCGCGTGCTCAAAGAACTCCTCATCCAGTTCTGTTGCAGTAACGTCGCAGTTGAATATCTTAGCCGCCATGAGGGCCATTAGGGCCGTGTGCCCGGTCCCTATCTCAAGAACCCTCTCCCCGCCGCGGAGGAAGATCCGCATGAACAGGTAGCGCGAGATAGGCGTTGTTACGAGGCCCCTCGGATGGTATTCGATATCGAGCCCGAAAATGGCCCTGGCTACCGCCCTGTTGTAGAGTATCCTCGCCCTTCTGTTCGAGAGGTCGAGCCTCCCACGTTCGTCGAGATACTTTTCGAGCTCGGGGAAGAGCTTAACCGCTTCCCTCACGGGCAGGCCAAGCCTTCCGTCCTTCCAGGCCGGCATGGAAAAAGTTGAGAGGAGAGCTTAAAAGCTCATTCCCTCGGGTTCACCAGCCTGCCGATGAAGAGTATCTCCTTCGTGTCCTTGTCTATTATGACGAAGACGAAGGGGTGGTCGGCGCGGAACTCGATGTACCGGGGGAGCTCTCCGATAACGTGAGCGGAGGTGAGGGCAATCGCTGCCGTAGCCGCTGCCGCTTCGGTTCCGTTCTCCGCGACTTTTATGTAGGCCTTGTGGACGACCTCCGAGATGTAGAGGCCCCCATCGCCTATCCCCGAGAAGTCCGCCTCTCCCGTAAAGACCGAACCCATCCCCATGGCCTTCAGCACGTCGGAGAGCCGGTATTCGGTTCTGAACTCGAATTTGGGAATGCTTACGCTGACGTTCTCCGGCTTCATGGACTTAAGCGCGCTCAGGATGTAGCCAATTGTAAGCTTGGAGTCCAAGCCTTTCTGACCTCCTCCCCGCCCTAAAGGGCGAGGGTTCCAACGAACTAACCCCTCGCTAAGGGCGGAGAGGTTTGAGGGGCTTCATTCAAACCCAACTCAAAG
>NZ_JALXBJ010000072.1 GCF_026991495.1 Thermococcus sp.
CAGGCCCTCAAGGAAAAGCCTCGACTCCGGGTCCTTCACCTCCCCGACGACCTTTGGGGTGGTGACCCCTTCAACGTCCACTCCCTGGATGAAGATTGCGCTGTCTATGACGTTGGGTTTCTTCATGGCCAAACCTTGGGGAAACCCTTTTTTAGATTTCCGTCGAAAGGGAAGCGGTGGGAGTATGAAGGTTGACCTCAACTCCGATTTGGGAGAGAGCTTTGGGAGGTACAAGCTCGGCCTCGACGAGGAGGTGATGAAGTACATAACCAGCGCAAACATAGCGACCGGCTGGCACGCCGGGGATCCGCTCGTTATGAGGAAGACCGTAAGGTTAGCGAAAGAAAACGGCGTAGCCGTTGGCGCACATCCGGGCTATCCTGATTTGATGGGCTTTGGCAGGAGGTACATGAAGCTCTCCCCGGAGGAGGCGAGGAACTACATCCTCTACCAGATTGGAGCGCTTTACGCCTTTGTCAAAGCCGAAGGCCTTGAGCTACAGCACGTTAAGCCCCACGGTGCCCTCTACAACGCACTGGTAAAGGAGGAAGAGCTCGCGAGGGCTGTCATCGAGGGAATAGCGGATTTTGACAGAAAGCTCATCTTCGTAACGCTCTCGGGCTCAAGAGCAGCGGAGATAGCGGAGGAGATGGGCGTTAAGGTTGCCCACGAGGTTTTCGCTGACAGGGCCTACAACCCGGACGGAACGCTCGTTTCACGCTCGAAACCCGGGGCGGTGATAGGCGACGCGGAGGAGATAGTCGAGCGCGTGGTCTCGATGGTCAAGGATGGCGGGGTTAAAGCGATAAACGGCGAGTGGGTCGAGCTGAAGGTTGATACCATCTGCGTTCACGGGGACAATCCGAAAGCTGTGGAGATAGCCTCGATGGTGAGGAAAGCACTTGAGGCGGAGGGAGTTAAGGTAGTGCCGATGGGGGAGTTTATCAGATGAAGGCCGAGGAAAGATTAAAGGGGAGAAAACTCAACGAATTCCGGCGGGATTTGGAACTGGCTTTTGGGATATTTAAGGAAGAAATTAGCGTAGAAGACCTCAGAATGGAGTGGGACAGAAAAAGGTGAGACCATGAAAATCAAACCCCTCGGCGACTCCGCGCTTCTCGTTTCCTTCGGAGAGGTCATAGACGATGAAGTAAACGTCAGGGTCCACGCAATAGCGAGGGCAATAGAAGAGTCAAACTTCGAGTGGCTGGTCGAGACGGTTCCCGCTTACTCCTCACTTTTAGTCATCTACGACCCGCTGAAGGTTTCCCACTCGGAAGTCGAGGTGTCTATAGGGCCGTTGCTGAACGCTGAGGGGAGGGCCTTTGAGGGAAGGCTCATCGAGATTCCAGTCGTTTACGGCTCTTCCTACGGCCCGGACATCGAGTTCGTGGCTAACTACAACGGTTTGAGCGTCGATGATGTCATCGAGATACACTCCAAACCAGTCTACAGGGTTTATTTCCTCGGCTTCCTTCCCGGATTTGCTTACCTCGGCGGGATGGACGAGAGAATAGCCACTCCACGTTTAGGAAAGCCCCGCCTGAAGGTGCCAGCGGGCTCTGTGGGAATAGCGGGAAAGCAGACCGGCATTTACCCGCTCGAAAGCCCCGGTGGCTGGCGTCTCATCGGGAGAACACCGTTGAGGCTTTTCAGCCCTGCAAAAGAACCGCCAACCCTCCTCCAGCCCGGCGATAGAGTGAAGTTCGTCCCGATAGAGGAAAGCGAGTTCAGGGAGATCTATCTGGAAGAATGGGGTGAAGGCGTTGATTGAGCTCCTCCGCGTTCCCTCGTTGCTGACAATTCAAGATGCTGGAAGGAAAGGCTACAGAAAGCTCGGCGTCCCGGTTTCCGGTTACATGGACGATTACTCCGCGAGGATAGCGAACTACCTCGTCGGAAACCCCGGAAACACTCCGCTTTTGGAGTTCCTCATAGCGGGGCCGAGTGTAAGGTTCAACGCCTCGGCTGTCTTTGCCGTTGTTGGAGACGTCGAGGTCAGGCTCAACGGCGTTCCAATAGAGCCCTGGACGAGCCACTGGGCGAAGAGGGGCGATATTCTTGAGGTTGGAACCCTAAAAAGTGGCCTCTACGGCTATATTGCCTTCGCGGGTGGAATAAAGTGCGAGAGACTTTTGGAAAGCTGCTCCACCTATCCGAGGGCAAACCTTGGAAGACCGCTGAGGACAGGAGACAGGTTAAGCCTCGGCCACGCTCTTTTAACGGGCAGGGAAGGGCGCTATCTGCCCCCTGAGCTAAGACCGGATTATTCAGGCAACAAGAGGGAAATAAGGGTTGTCCTCGGGCCGAACCTTGAGCACTTCACGGAGAAAGGCATCGAGACATTTCTAAGCGAGACTTATACCGTAACTCCCGAATCCGATAGAATGGGCTACCGCCTTGAGGGGCCGGCTATTGAGCATTCCAAAGCGGGAGCCGACATCGTAACTGAACCGCTCCTGCCAGGAGCCGTTCAGGTTCCCGCTAATGGAAAGCCGATAGTTATGATGCGAGATGCCCAGACGACCGGGGGCTACGCGAAGATAGCGACTGTGGTGAGCGCTGACCTTCACCTCTTGGCCCAGAGCAGGCCCGGAATGAAGGTGCGCTTTAGAGCGGTGGGAGTTGAGGAAGCCCAGGAAATACTCGGGAGACTGGAGAAGAGGATGGAAGCCATAAGGGCCTTTTTGGAAGGAAAGATGAGGGCGTATAAGGTGAAGGTTGGCGGGAAAGAGTTCACGGCCTTCGCGGGAAAGGTTAAATAGAGCCCCTTCCCTCCATTCACGGGTGGAAGAAATGAGGGTAAAGGCGATTTCTCTCGACATAGACGGCACGATCACCTACCGCGACAGAAGATTAAGTGTAGATGCCCTGAAGGCAATAAGGCTCGCGGAAAGGCTCGGCGTCCCGGTTATGCTCGTTACCGGCAACTCCGTTCCGTTCGCGGAAGCTGCGGCAGTTTTCATAGGAACGAGCGGGCCTGTAATAGCGGAAGACGGCGGGGCACTCTCCATAAAGGGCGAGGGAACTATGAGGAAGAGGATTTTTCTGACGGACATGGACGAGGAGTGGATCCTCTGGAGCGAGCTCAAAAAGCGCTATCCCGAGGCGGAACTGAGCTACTCCACGATGGAGAGGAAGGCTGGCCTCGTGATAACGCGGAAGGTTCCGGTCGAGGCCGTCAGGGAGCTCGTAGAGGAGCTCGGGCTCAACCTTACCGCGGTCGATTCAGGCTTCGCGATACACATCAAGAAGCCCTGGATAAACAAGGGCACCGGAATAGAGAGGGCCTGCGAGTTTTTGGGGATAAGACCGAGCGAAGTGGCCCACGTCGGCGACGGCGAGAACGATTTGGATGCCTTCCGCGTCGTCGGCTACCGCGTTGCAGTTGCCCAGGCTCCGGACAGCTTAAAGGAGAAGGCCGATTACGTAACGAAAAAGCCCTACGGCGACGGCGGTGCCGAGGCAGTGTTGCACATCCTTGAAAAGTTCGGTTACCTCGGTGAGAGCTATGAAGATCAGGAAGGCGACACTTGACGACATCAAAGCCATAGTCGGTGTCCACACCGCCGGTGATGACCTCTCCGGTCTTTCAGTGAAGGAGCGCTACCTCCGCGGCGGCCCATGGATGAGCGTTGAAACCCTCGCAATCCACATAAACAACCTCCTCCTTGAGGGTCAGCTGCCGGTTGTTGCAGAACTCGGCGGGAAGATAGTCGGCGAGGCAGAGGTCTTATTCTCGGAGGAGTCTCTTGAAGGAAAAATGCTGAGGATAGCCCACCTCGATGTCATAGAGGTTCATCCCGATTTCAGGAGGAGGGGCGTTGGAAGGGCCCTCGTCGGGTTCATAGAGGAGGTCGCGAGGGAAAGGGGAGCCGAGTTCATAACAACGCAGCCCGATGAAGAAGCCAGGGACTTTTACAGGAAGTTGGGCTTCGATGAGCTCGTCTTCAACGGCATTCTCGTTGAAATCTCAAGCGAGGAGTTCGAGCCGGCTGGGGTTAAGCCCCTCCGCTACTTCCCGTGGGAGACCGTGAAGTCCCTCCAGCTCGTTGCCGGTCGTTTCCAGAGCTCTTACAGCATGTGGTTTTCGAGATTCAGGGACATCTTCGCTGGAATTCAAGAACTCGTAGAGGCCGGAAAAGCTGGGAGCTCATACTACGCTCTGAAGTCCCTCCCCGGGAGGCCCGGAAAGGTGGCCCTCTTTTTATGGGGGTCGAAGGAGGACATCCCAAAGGCAATCGACAGGGCGGGAGAGCTGGGCTTTGAGAGGGTTCTGACGGTTCTTGATGAGGAGACGGCTGAGTTGTTAGGGGCGGAAAAGAAGGGGGAAGTGCCGATAATAGGAAAGGCCCTCACCTGAGGAACTCGAAGGCTAAAGCGACCTCCATTGCCGTGCCCAGGTAGAGGACGCCCTCGTCAACGTTAAAGCGCGGGTGGTGGTGCGGGTAGGTTATTCCCTTCTCCTCGTTCCTTATGCCCAGCGCTAAGAAGGCTCCCGGAACCTTCTGGAGGTAGAAAGCGAAGTCTTCCGCTCCCATAGTCGGCTGGACTTCGCCGTATTTGAGGCCGTATTTCTCAGCCACTTTTCCCGCGAAATCTGCCATCTCCTTGGAGTTTATCGTCGGGGGCGTTAGCTCCTCTATGCTGAGCTCGTATTTTGCCCCATGGGCCTTCGTTACGCCTTCTAAAATCTCGCGCATCCTCCTCTGGATTAGCCGACCGATTTCGGGCTTGAAGAAGCGGAAGGTGCCCTTGAACTCTACCTCCTCGGGAATGACGTTGAAGGCGGTTCCGCCGTGCACGCTCGTGACGCTGACAACACCTGTCTCTATCGGATTGATGTTCCTGCTCACGATGGTCTGGAAGGCCAGGACGGTCTCCGCCATTATCGGAATAGGATCAACGGTCTCATGCGGGGAAGCACCGTGACCGCCCTTCCCGGTTATCCTCCCGCCGAATATTCCCGCTCCAGCGAGGAAGGGGCCCTCTCTAATTCCGATCACTCCGCTCGGCAGGTCCATCCAGACGTGGAAGCCGAAGATGGCATCAACTCCTTCTAAGGCACCGCCCTCTATCATCTTAACCGCCCCGTTCCCGCCTTCCTCAGCGGGCTGGAAGATCAGCCTCACCCTCCCGTTGAGCTCGTCTTTATGCTCGGCTATTATCTTTCCCGCCCCGAGGAGCATAGCAGTGTGGGCGTCGTGGCCACAGGCGTGCATTTTTCCAGGGATTTTCGACTTGTAGGGGACGTCGTTCTCCTCCTGGATCGGAAGAGCGTCCATGTCTGCCCTTAGGGCTATCGTCTTCTCTCCCCGGCCTATGTCCGCTATTATTCCCGTCCCGACGCGCTTGATCGAGTAGCCCCACTCGCGGAGGTGCTCTTCGACGATTTTTGACGTTCTCTCCTCCTCGTACTTGAGCTCGGGGTGCATGTGGAAGTCCCTGCGCCAGGCTATTATCTCGTCCTCAATCCCCTTGGCCTCAGAAACTGGATCAAAGTTCATGGTCCCACCAAGGAAGGGTGGCAAAAGAGAGATATTAACTTTTCGATGGAGGTCTTAATGGTCAGCGCCTTCCGTGCCTCTCGTACCAGCCCCACCCCTTCTTTGGTCCGAAGGCCCTAACACCCTTCTTCGTCAGCGTGATTCTGAGGTCTCTGGCCATCTCATGGGTTATCTCGCCCCTCTCCTCCATCCAGTTGATTATCTCAAGGGCCTCTTCATCGGTCTCGCATCTCCTGAGGAAGTCTATCACGGTAGGATTGTAACCTGAGAAGTCTTGGGGCTCAAACTCTTCCTCTTCAATGGCCTCCCCCTCGGAGAGGCGGTACGCTTCTATGGAAAGCCCGGCCCCTTCGAGCTCCCTTGAAAGGGCTGGAAAGGCCCTTTCGAACTCCTCCCTATCGTACTCCTGCCAGGCGAATTCGTCAACGGGCCGCTTCTTCTTCTCTTCACCCATCATCCACACCGGGTCATACTCGGCTCAAGGGTTTATAAAGGATGAGCCGAAGAAAGGTTCATGAGAGGGTCTTACTTCCTCGTTATACGACTGGAAGGGGATAAAGTGGTGAGAACGAAGGCCAAGGAGTTCCACCTCAGGGGGGGCTACTACGTCTACGTCGGTTCCGCCATGAACTCCCTCGAAAAGAGGGTTAAGAGGCACTTCTCGAAGGAGAAGAGGCTCCACTGGCACGTAGATTTTCTCCTGAAGGAAGCCGAGCTTCTGAGGGCCTACCTGATTCCGAGCGAGGAGAGGCTTGAGGAAAAGCTGTCCCTTGAGGTGGCAAAGTACGGCGAGCCGGTTGAGGGCTTCGGTGCCAGTGATATCAAGGTCAGCACGAACCTCTACAGGTTCGATGAGGAATCAGACGAAGTCTTAGTGGGAATACTGAGGAAGCTCGGCCTGAAGTGGAAAAGGGTTAAAAGTGTCAACGACATTAAAAAACTACGGTGGGAAAATGGGGACGGTTATTGAGGCCGTTTACGATGGGGAGTCTTTCAGGCCGCTTCAGAAGGCCCGGCTCCCGAAGGGGACCAAGGTGAAAGTTATTGTTGGAGAGACCATCTGGGACCTTATGAGAGAGATTGAAGGTATAGAGGTCAAGGCCAACTTGGGAGAAGTGTTTGAGGATGTCAGGGGAAGGGAGAGGGTTCGTTATTGATACAAACGTCATTGTGGGGGCGTTCTTTTACGGCTCTGATTACCTCCAGTTTAAACACTCAAAGGGAGTCCTATCGAAATGCAGGCTTGTTCTTGACCTCGTTGAGGGGAAAAAAGTGGATCTTCCCAAGGTTGCGGTTGTGATTAAAGCGTTCATGGGGGGATGAGAATGCTCAAGATAGGCAAAGTTGAATCCTACATCCGCGAAAAACTCAAGAAAGAAAAGCTCCACTTCGTCCTCCTCGATCCAGATGATGTTGAGCCCGAAACTGCAGGGAAGATAGCCGAGATGGGTGAGGAAATCGGCGTCGATGCGGTAATGGTCGGGGGTTCCACCGGGGCCGAGGGGGAGGTTTTAGATGGCGTCGTTAAGGCCATCAAGGAGTCCTCATCACTGCCCGTCATACTCTTCCCGGGCTCGCACGGCGGGATAAGCAGGTACGCAGATGCGATATTCTTCATGAGCCTTCTCAACTCGCGCAATCCCTTCTTCATCACCGGTGCTCAGGCGCTCGGTGCTTTCCAGGTAAAGCGCTACGGAATAGAGCCAATTCCAATGGCCTACCTCATCGTCGAACCGGGGGAAGCTGTCGGCTGGGTTGGTGATGCAAAGCCCATCCCAAGGCACAAACCGAAAATCGCGGCAGCTTACGCCTTAGCCGGCCAGTACCTTGGGATGCGCTTGGTATACCTCGAAGCGGGAAGCGGTGCACCACAGCCTGTTCCGCCCGGGCTGATATCCTTCGTTAAGCGCGTCATAGACGTCCCCCTCATAGTCGGCGGCGGAATAAGGAGCGGGGAGCAGGCGCGGGCGGCCGTGAAAGCGGGGGCCGACATCGTCGTCACAGGGACGGCGGTGGAGAAGGCGGGATCCATTGAGAGGGCAAGGGAGAAACTGGAAGAACTCAACAGGGGCGTTAAACTTCGCTGATATTGTTCAAAAAGAACGTCAAAACCTCCAGCTATTTCGCTGTATTTTCATCATAATGTCGGCCTCGGGACCGAAAAGTATTTATTTCCCTTCGGACCCCCTTTCTGTGATGCCCGATGACTGCCAGGAGTGATCGTTTTTGGCTTTAAAGGTACCATCCTTGCAGAGCCCGTTAGTCCACCAATTTTAGGGCGGGGTCGTTTTTGGCACTGAGCTGAGCGGGAGGGAGTGCTTTTGGCAGTTTCAACTCCAGTAAACCCGCCCATTTAGTCACGCTCATTATTCCCTCGCTTTTGGGACTTGCCGACCCCTTAATGGGGGGGATTCTTGAAAAGGAGGTGTTGGAATGAAAGCCGTTCTTCCTGACTCTAAGATACCCAAGAGGTGGTACAACATCCTGCCCGACCTCCCGGAGCCTTTGGCGCCGCCCCTCGACCCAGAGACGGACGAACCGGTTGAACCGGGGAAGCTGCTCAGGATTTTCGCGGGGGAGCTCGTAAAGCAGGAGGTGAGCAAGGAGCGCTACATCGAGATACCGGAGGACGTGAGGAGGCTCTACGCCAAGATAGGCCGCCCAACACCGCTCTTCCGGGCGACGCACCTTGAGAAGGCCCTTGGGACGCCGGCGAGGATCTACTTCAAGTTCGAGGGAGCGACGGTAACTGGAAGCCACAAGATAAACACGGCTTTGGCTCAAGCCTATTACGCCAAGAAGCAGGGGATTGAGAGGTTAGTCACCGAGACCGGGGCCGGCCAGTGGGGAACCGCCTTAAGCCTCGCGGGAGCGCTCCTCGGGCTGAAGGTTCGCGTTTACATGGCGCGCGCCAGCTACCAGCAGAAGCCCTACAGGAAGACGATAATGCGCCTCTACGGGGCTGAAATCTACCCGAGCCCGAGCGACAGGACCGAGATAGGGCGGAAGTTTTTGGCAGAGGATCCGAACCATCCCGGTGGCTTAGGCATAGCGATAAGCGAAGCTATAGAAGACGTCCTCCGCGACGAGAATGCCCGATACGCCCTTGGGAGCGTTTTAAATCACGTCCTAATGCACCAGACTGTTATAGGGCTGGAAGCTAAAGAGCAGATGAAGGAGTTTGAGGAGCCTAACGTTATAATCGGCTGCGTCGGCGGAGGCAGCAACTTCGCCGGCTTGGCCTATCCCTTCGTGAAGGACAAACTGGACGGCAAAGCCGACTACGAGTTCATAGCGGTCGAGCCCAAGGCAGCGCCAAGCATGACGCGCGGCGTTTACAAGTACGACTTCGGCGACTCAGGCGGCTACACACCGAAGATGAAGATGCACACCTTGGGGCACACTTACTACGTCCCGCCGATACACGCCGGCGGTTTACGCTACCACGGTCTCGCTCCCACGCTGAGCATTTTGATAAACCACGGAATCGTCAAGCCCGTAGCTTACCACCAGAACGAGGTCTTCCAGGCGGCCGAGCTCTTCGCCAAGACGGAGGGAATAATTCCCGCTCCAGAGAGCGCCCACGCCATAAAAGGAGTAATAGAAAGGGCCCTGAAGGCTAAGGAGGAAGGAAAGGGAGAAGTCATACTCTTCAACCTCAGCGGACACGGCCTGCTCGATCTCCAGGGCTACGAGGATTACTTAGATGGAAAGCTCGAAGACTACGAGCCCGACTACTTCCCTGCTTTAGAGGAGCCCTGACTTCCCTTCTTTTTCTTTCGAAAGCCTCATTTGAAGGCACCTCCTTTAGTGAAGCATATAAACCCATCCTCCTATGGGCCCATGGTGGTGGCATGAGGAAGCTGCTCGCGCTTATCGTGGTTGTCGTTGTGGTGGCATCTGGAGCGGTCGTGTGGGAGTACAGTAACCGGAGGGAAAAGCCCCAGAGACCCGCCCTGTGGGGCCTCACCGACCCACCAGCGGCGGACAACCTTACCTGGAGCGGGAAGGGGGTCCAGGTCGCGGAGGAGAGCATCGGCAACGCGGCCCGCTTTTACGGTGAGTTCGAAACCGAGCTCCTCGACCTCGGCTACTCAATGCTCATGGGCAACTGGAGCAACGTATCCTGCCAGTGGAGCGTCTGGGATAACCCCATCTTCAACAGAACCTACTACATAGCCTACTCCGGAAAGAGGTTTCTCGGCATCAGGGGAAGGGAAGAGGATGTTCTACGGGCGGCGGGGAGCAGGTGGCTCTGCCAGAACCCCTCCAACGCCAGCACCCTCCTCACGCCCTCACCCCAGAGGGAGGCGATGGCTCTAAGCCTGAAGCTCGGGGCCCTCTTCTCCAACAAGGGAATCGCCGTAAAAAACGCCGAATGGAGGGGCCCCCTACCGGACTGGTACCTCGGCAAGTTCTCCTTCAGGGCCGAAGTCGGGGAAGGGGTTGACGTCCTCATACTCGTGTACACGAAGGAGGACCAGGCAGAATACGCCGCCTACGAGCTGAGAAAGGCCGACCACAGCCTGAGGATCCTGAGGAGCTACGGCCTCAGGTACCACGCCCTCATAGTCCTCAACGGATCCCCGGGGGACGTTGAACGGGCGGTGGCCATACTCCAGAACTTCGAAAACTTAGGAGGACCACCCCGGGCGAAGGGGTGAGCTCAAACCGTTTTGGGCTCCATGACTCGGAGCCTTACCCTTACCCCCTTCAACCGCTCTATGCCCTTCGGAACCCTATCTGCGAGCACTTCCATCCTAACCCTGCTCAGCCCCATGCTGTTTGGGGGGAAGAAGTGGATGTCCCTTATCCTGCCCTGGAGTCTCTTCATGATCTCCCTCAGCAGGGGGCCCCTGCCCTCGTAGGGGAGGGTAACGTCCAGTTCGATTATCTCCATGACCATCACCACTCTATTCTTGGAGCAGGGTGTATTTAACCCTTTTCATGTTTCGTAGTAATTGGGGACCCGCACCTTTATTACCCATGGTTATAGAAGGGGCGTGGCTAAAGTTATATAAGCAGGGACGTTGTTCTCCCTTAGGTGTGCGTCATGCCCTATATAGAAAAGCTTGAAATGAAGGGCTTCAAATCTTACGGTAACAGGAAGGTCGTGATACCCTTCTCAAAGAACTTCACCGCGGTCGTGGGGGCCAACGGTTCCGGGAAGAGCAACATTGGCGACGCCGTTCTCTTCGTTCTCGGCGGCCTCTCCGCAAAGGCCATGAGGGCGAGCAGGATAAGCGACCTGATCTTCGCCGGGAGTAAAAGGGAATCCCCCGCCAAGTACGCCGAGGTTGCGATATACTTCAACAACGAGGACAGGGGCTTCCCGGTTGATGAAGACGAGGTCGTGATAAAGAGGCGCGTTTATCCGGACGGAAGGAGTTCATACTGGCTGAACGGCCGGAGGGCAACGAGAAGCGAGATACTCGACATGCTGAGCGCGGCCATGATATCCCCCGAGGGCTACAACCTCGTCCTCCAGGGGGACATAACCAAGTTCATCAAGATGTCGCCAACGGAGAGGAGGCTCATCATAGACGAGATCTCTGGCATAGCCGAGTACGATGCCAAGAAGGAGAGGGCCCTGGAGGAGCTCAAACAGACCGAGGAGAACCTTGCGAGGGTCGACCTCCTTATAAGGGAGGTCAAGGGGCAGCTCGACAAACTTGAGAAGGAGAGGAACGACGCCCTCCGCTACCTCGATCTAAAGGGAAAGGTCGAGAGGGCGAGGGTATCGCTGCTCCTCGGTGAGATAAAGCGCATAGAAAACCTCATCGCCGAAAGCAGGGAGAGGGACACTAACATAGAGGGCGAGATGGAGGAGATAAGGGAGTCCCTCAAGGCCATGGTGAAGGAGCTCGTTGCCAAGGAGAGGGAAGTGAGCGAGGTCGAGAGGGAGCTCGATGAAAAGAGCGAGGACGGCATCTTAGAGGTCACGAGAAGGGTGAGCGAGGTTAAGTCGAAGATCGAAGTGGCCAAAGGGAACATACAGGCGGCCGAGAGGGAGATCGAGGAGAGCCAGAGACGGCTGGCAAAGGCCAAGGAGGAGCTCAAGAAGGTCTCGGGGGAGATAGAGAGGAGCAAGAGTGCTATAACCCGGTGGAAAAAGCGCCGCGAGAAACTGGTGGCCGAGATCAAGGAGAGGGAGGTGGCAAAGAACGAACTCGTCGTGAAGCTGGGTGAGATAGACCGGAGCTACGCGGTCGCGAGGGAGAACTTCGACCGGGTCGTCGGCGAGCTCGAGGACTCAAAGAAGGACCTCTACACGAAAGAAGCGGAGGTCGAGAAGCTCAAGGAGGAGGTAGAGAGGCTGAAATCGAAGATAGCGTCCTCCGAGGTAAAGAGAAAGGGGCTGAAGAGCAGCATGGAGGGCCTAAGGGCGTCCCTTGAGGGGAAGAAGGCCGAGCTGACCGAGGTGGACGCTGCAATATCGAAGGCCGAAGCTAAGTTGAGAAAGGCTGAGGGAGAACTCGAAGAGAAGAGCAGAAAGCTGAAATCCGTGGAAAAGGAGCTGTCCAAGGCAAAGGAGGAGCTGATCAAGGCGGAGGCCCAGAGGGAGGCCCGCGGCAACAGGGCCGTCGAGTTCCTGAAGGCCCAGGGAATACCAGGGCTGCACGGCACCCTCGGGGAACTCATAAGCGTCCCGGACGGAAGGTACGCGACGGCCGTTGAGGTGGCCCTCGGGAGAAACTACGACAGCGTGGTAGTCGAGGACGACCGGGTTGCTGAGAGGGCCATAAAGCTCCTGAAGGAGAGGAAGCTCGGCAGGCTGACGTTCCTGCCCCTGAACAGGATAAAACCGCGCTCCATGAAGGTTGACCCGGTCCGCGGCGTGCCGGCGATGGACGTTGTCAGGTACGACCTGAAGTTCGGCAGCGCCGTCGCCTACGCCCTCGGGGATACCCTGATAGTTGAGGACATGGACGAAGCGAGAACTGTGGGCATCGGGAAGGTCAGGATGGTCACCGTTGGAGGAGAGCTCCTTGAGAG
>NZ_JALXBJ010000073.1 GCF_026991495.1 Thermococcus sp.
TCTGCTCAGGGAGAAAAAGGCCTCGTGCGGCTCGACCTCCGTCAGGAAGCCTAAGGTTCCCATGTTGATGCCGAGTATTGGAAAGTCCCTCTTGGTCTTGTGCTCCACCCGGAGTATCGTGCCGTCCCCGCCTATGACGATTATGAAGTCCACGTTGAACTCCTCAAGCGGAACCACGTCCCCCTCATCGAACTGCCTCAGGTGCTCGTACGTCTCCCTGTCCACCACGACGTCGTAGCCGCTTATCTTTAAGAAGTCGTAGACCCTGTACGCGAGTTTTAAAGCGGCTTCCCTGTCCCTCCTCGCGACTACACCAAACCTCATCGCCCCACCTGAAACCCTTACTCTCCCTCCTTCCCTTTAAGCCTTTCGCAGCGCAAAGTTTTTGATTCAATACCCCACAGGCCACTGGAGGTGAAAGCATGGGCCGGGAACTCGAGTACTTTTTCTACCCCCGGAGCGTCGCTGTCTTCGGGTCCTTCAGGGAGGGCGCGATAGCGAGGGAGATCCTCAGGAACATAGTTGAGGGCGGCTTTGAGGGGGAAGTTGTGCCGGTGAACCCCCGGGGTGGCCAAGTTGAGGTAGCCGGGAGAACCTTCGAAATCGTGAGGAAGCTTGAAAGGTCGGTTGACGTAGCGATAATCGCCGTTCCGGCAAAGGTAGTCCCGTCTCTAATAGACGAGATCGGGCCGCTCGTAAGGGGTGCCGTGGTGATAAGCGCCGGCTTCTCTGAGGTCGGGAACCGTGAACTGGAGCGTGAGCTGGTCGAAAAGGCTAAAAAACACGGGATAAGGCTTATAGGGCCAAACTGCGCGGGAATCTTTGGTGTCCACGGGAAGTTCTTCGGCTCCTTCGAGGTCAGGGTCAGGAAAGGGGGGCTGGCCCTGATAAGTCAGAGCGGTGCCTTCGGCGGTGCAGCCTTAGCAATGGGGAACGAGGAGGGGATAGGCTTTTCCGCCTTCGTCTCCTACGGAAACGCGGCGGATTTGAACGAGAGCGACTTTTTGGAGTACTTCGCGGACGATCCGAACACGAGGGTAATAGCCCTCTACATAGAGGGCGTTAAGGACGGAAGGCGCTTCCTACGGGCCCTCAGGTATGCGAGCGTGAGAAAGCCCGTTATCGTTCTTAAAGCCGGAAAGAGCGCGAGCGGTGCCAGAGCGGCCGCTTCCCACACGGGCTCCCTCTCCGGGAGCTACGAAATCTACCGCGCCGCCTTCAGGCAGGCGGGTGCCATTGAGGTTCGGGAGATGGAGGAGCTCTTTGATGCCGCTAAGGCCTTTGAGATGCACCCCAAGGCGGGAAGGCGCGTTGTGGTGATAACGAACTCCGGTGGGCCCGGCGTCCTCGCGGCGGATAAGCTTGAAGAGCTGGGGCTTGAGATGGCCGGCCTGAGCGTCGAAACCGTTGAAAAACTGCGCTCCTTCCTTCCCCCCCAATGCTCCGTTAAGAACCCTATCGACCTTATAGCCGACGCCGACTACACGAGGTACAGGAGAACCATCGAGACTGTCTGCCGTGACGATAACGTTGACGCCATCCTCGTGATCTGCGTCCCGCCGATATTCGTTCCGAGCGGGGAGGTGGCAAGGGCGGTCATTGAGGCCGACTGCGGAAAGCCCATTGTGGTTAACTTCATGGCTGGAGAACTGGTCAGGGATGGGCTTGAACTCCTCGAAAAAGATGGCATCAAGAACTTTCCCACGCCGGAGAGGGCGGCGAGGGCCCTTCTCTGGCTCTCCCTCAGGTGATCTACGATGGAGAAGGGCCCGGCTTTTTCCTTTCGAATATCTCCTTCACGTCCTCCAGGACTCCCGCCTTTGCGAAGACTATCAGGTATCCCTCCTCGGGGAGCTTTGTATCGCCGGAGGGTATCGTGAGGTTGCCCTTCCTGTCGTATATCGCTATTATCAGGGAGTCCCTCGGGAGGTTGAGGTCGCGGACGGCCCTGCCCGCCACCCAGCTCTCGGGCGTTATCTCAAAGCGAACTATCTCTGCCCCCTCCTTGGGGAAGAGGACCCTGTTGAAGCCCGGGTTTGCGAGGCTCCTCGATATGTACTCAGCCGCTATCTCCTCCGGCGAGATTATGAAGTTGAAGTACTTCTTCAGATCCTCAACCCTCTCGAATATCATTTTGTTCTTCGGGTTGCTTATCCTGAGGGCCGTGTAGACGTTGGGGTTCAGGTTCTTGGCGAGGATGCAGGCTAGTATGTTTGCGTCGTCCTTTCCAGTTAGGGCCGCGAAGGCGTGGGCCTGCTTTATGTTCGCCTCCTCAAGGGTCTTTGGATCTGTGGCATCGCCCTCTATCACGAGACCATTGATGTTAAGAGAGAGCTCCTGGGCCCTCTCCTTATCGGTCTCTATCACTGTAACATCGTGGCCGTCCCCTTCGAGGAGCTTGGCCACGAGGTAACCAACCCTGCCCGCGCCCATTATCACGACGAACATAGCCATCACCCCAGGAAGATGATAAAAAAGAAAGGTTCAGTCGAGCGATAGGAGGTACTTCGCTATCTCCGCGTACGCCGGCCTCGTTACGAACACACCTATGAGAACGCCGAGGATCGTCGTGAAGGCGAAGCCCTTGAGCGTCCCGACGAAGTAGAACAGGAGGAAGCTCATTGCAACTATCGTGGTCGTTGCCGAGGCGAAGATAATGAAGAACGCCCTCGCCATCCTCCTGAGCACGCCCATCCTCCTGCTGACTCCCCCTCCGCCGCCGAGGAGCTCGTCGGTTATAACGATCTGCTGGTCGACGCCCGTACCGATGGCCGCTATGATGCCTGCTATACTCGGGAGGTCGAGGTTCCATCTTATCAGCGCCGCGATACCAAGGATTATTGTAACCTCAAAGAGGCTCGTACTGGCAACCGGTATTGCTATCTTCCAGCGCCTGTAGTGGAAGTAGACTATGAGGAGGACGGTTATGAGCGCACCTATGCCAGCGAGTCCGGCCTGCTCCTTGAAGCCCTCCCCGAGCGTTGGTGATATGTACTCCTCGCTTATAACGTGGAGCTTGACCGCCAGCGAACCGCTCCGGAGGACGCTGTATATTCTCTTCGCCTCCGCTAAAGCCGCTTCCTTCGTGGCCGCTGATCCCGTCAGTTCCAAGAACTCCGGTGACTTCAGGGCTGGGTCGAAGGCCAGAGCGTAGGGGCCGTAGAGGTGGATGACCCTCTCAACGAAGGCCTTGGGCGTCTCTTGGGGGTTCTTCTTGAAGTAGGAGACCCTGATGTCGAGCTTTCTCTCGGACACTATGCTGCTGATGTTGTTGTAGAGCCCGCTTGGAACGTCGGCGAGGATTATCTTGTTCTTCTTAAGGGCCGTGGCGTTGTTTACAATGGCCATCGGGCTCTGGTTGGTGTAGACGAGGACGCTGATGTTGAGGCCCTTCTCGATCCTCTCAAGGAGGGTTGGGGCTTGTGGCCCGGCGTTGCCGTTGAAGTCCTGCGTGTTCTGGAGCTCCTGGTAGACGGCTGGGGAGACTACGAGGAGTGCGTTGGTTGGTGGGTCGAGGAATATATCAACCGGCCAGCCGACTTTGCCGCTCGCCACTTGTTTGAATCTCTCGCGGGCTTTGTCGGAGAGCATGAAGCCGACGCGCCAGCAGGTTGGGCACTTCTGGGGGTCGAGCCCCCACTGTCCGGAGGGGACGCTCACCTCCGCTCCAGTCGCAAAGATCACCCCGTTGAACTCCATGTAAAGAACACCCTGACTCTATCAGCTCCTTTATCTGCTTGGCCTCCTCAAGGGTCACGTTGGCAACTTTGACCACTATTAAACTCTGCCCGGTCTCCGGGTCGTGCTGGGCCTCTATCG
>NZ_JALXBJ010000074.1:0-3959 GCF_026991495.1 Thermococcus sp.
AGGGCCCGTGGCCTAGGGGACATGGCGCCGGCCTTCGGAGCCGGTACCCCCGGGTTCGAATCCCGGCGGGCCCGCCACAGAAATTTTGCCTGCGCAAAGTTTCATCAAAGTTCGCATGTCGTTTTTGGGATTCTCAGTTTTAGAGGGGTTTGCTCTTTCACCTGCTGGTTCTGCAGTGTTTCACTATGAGTACAACGCTCAAAGGGCGTTAATGGGAAGTTGAAACCTGTTTTAGATTGCTTTTTCAAGTGTAAACCCGCTTTGAGTTTTTAATCTTGAGGGGACATGCAAACTCATTCCAGGCAGTTTTGGTGGAAGTTTACTCTTTGATCAAACTTTGCAGAGCAAAGTTTGCTTGCTTCGCAAAGCGCTGGCGGAAAGTTATCAACTGTTTTTAGAATTCTAAAGTGAAGGCGGATTTCTTATCTAACTGGTGCAATTTAGTTGAGTTCTCCAAGTATTCTCTTTTCTCAGGAGTTCCTTCAAACCGTGGGTCTGCCTCATCTTGTCTGATAAGTCCCAGAACTTGGGCAGCCGTCGGGATATAAGAGTTGTGTCCCCAATGCCGAGGGCAAAATTTATAAATCGCTCCCGTAAGCTATCAACGGGCACAGCCCCGTGGTGTAGCGGCCAAGCATGCGGGACTCTGGATCCCGCGACCGGGGTTCGAATCCCCGCGGGGCTACCACTCAACCGGGCTCCAGATGAACTTCGAACCCCGCTGGCTTGCTCATTTTCACCATGTGATCCCATTGATAGGCTCTCAATTGCTTTTTCCAGTTTCTACCGGCCGTTTCATTTACTTTTTTCTCCTGAGAGCATTGCCCTTTGGAGCGGCGAGGAGGTCAGTTCTCAAGACTCTTCCCGTAACCATCATCTTCTCAGCGCTTCCAGCTCCTCGTTGCTGGTGGGGCTTCTTCCGACCCTCCGATTTTCATACTCCCCGGTCAATCTTTGTCCGTTTTTCAGACTTTTGAGGAACCTTTAAGTAGTTGAAGAACCAATAAAGAATGTTGGGTTTTAATGCGGACACGGGGGCTGATGGGATGACTGATGAGGAGCTTGAGGCTCGGATAAAGGGCCTCCTCAAGGTTCATGGGTCGTTGGGAACGGCCTTTATAACCCGCTTCCTGAACGAGGGCGGAGTGCCCTGCACGAGGCAGAAGGTTGAGAGGGTTCTCAGGAGGATGGTCTCCTCCGGGAAGGTTGAGTTCTCCTACTCACCTGTAAACCGCAGGAGGCAGTACAGGCTCAGGGGAGGTGGGCCTTCTGATTGAAGAAGTCCCCAACTCCCAGATGATCCTCGGGAACAGCAGGAGAACCCTCATGGTGAGGTTCCTTCAGGAGAGGGAGGGTTCTGCCGAGCTCAGGGAGCTCGTTGACTACATCTCAGAGATGGAGGGTTCGACGGACAGGAAGCACAGGAAGAGCGTTTACGTGAGTCTCCTCCAGACTCACATCCCGAGGATGGAGAGGGAGGGGGTTATCAGGTTCAAGAGGGGCAGGCTCACCCTCCTCCAGGTCCCGGATGACGTGACCGTCTACCTCGAGGTTGTTAAGAGAAACGACATAAGCTGGAGCGCCTTTTACGTGGGTACCTCCATCCTGTTCCTCGTGGCGGGGTTTTATTTAGCAAGCTTTCCTCTGGTTGTCTCCTCCCTGGTGTACCTCACCATGGGTCTGTTTCACCATGCCAAGGTCAAGAAGCTGCTCTAAACCATGTTTCCTTTGTATCCCGTCCGTTTTCTGGGTTTTCTGGAAGGATGTTATGCTAAGGTGTTGGAGTACTTTTTTCTGTAAAGATCCTCTGAACTCGTTCTCTGTGAGATTTTTCATACGTGAGGTGTAACCTTTTGTTTATGTTCTGCATTTACTATTAATCGATAAGTGATATGTATGTATGATATTCGTTAATATCATAAAGTTTTTAAGTGGGCATTCCATCCCAATGGTGAAGGATTTGGGGGTGCTACGATGAGAAGGGGACTATCCGTTGCGGCAATACTGACCCTGCTGGCTCTGGCGGTAGTGTCGAGTGCGCTGTCAGCCGGACCCGTCTCCGAGGCGTCGGCGGCCCCTTACGTGCCCAGGAAGGGGGAGATACTCGTCAGCCATATGAACTACGACCCCAACACTTCCCTGGCGGTTGTAAGCTGGAAGATACCCCAGGGCTATTCAACTGCGGATTACTACCTGTACCTCGGCGACGATGGGGTCTCCGCATCGAAACGCATCCACATCGCGCAGGCAAATGCAAACGTTTCCTACGTGGCCACGGTGATATGGCTCGCCAGGTACCACTACTTCAAGCTGGTCATGAAAGTCCCGGGTGGGAGAACCTTTGAAAGCCGCTGGGTAAGTCCGTATTCGCTGCCTCCCGGGGCGGTCTCGATCAGGCTTCCAAATCCGCAGGCAATTGGATCTGGTCAGATCTGCCCAGACTTATTCGGCATTAACTGGAGCAAAATTAAGAAAGGGCTGAAGTTCATAGTCAGCGTGGCGCCCGGTGCTTCTGATGCCTATGCTGTCTACTCAGCGTACTCAACGTGTACTAATCATGGGTTGAAATCCTGGGAATGCTGGACGGACCTCGGTACTACAGCGGCAGTACTTATGCTCGTCCCTGAGGACGCAGGAGCTGCGAAAAATCTCCTGAAAGACGGCGTGGAGGAGCTCGTTGACCACCTTGGCATAGCTGAAGTAGAAAAAGCGGCGGAAGAGGGCGCCTCAAAATCGGTACCTGATGCGGCTGTGCTTTCGGATGAGCTGGCTAACGAGCTGAAGGACACCGGGGTCATCAAGTCGGTCGAGAATCCCGAGACCGGAAAAACGGAGAACGTTATCCCGAGCGGTTCGTATAAGCTTGCTGATGAGGGAATGCAAGACAATGAAAACATCAACATTCTCAAAGATCTCGAAAAGGACGGCCTATCGGAGGAGACCATAGCGAAGGAAACCGAGAGGGGCCTGAGCCTGGGGGAGATCAAGAGCAACGTCGACTACCTCCTAAATCTGAAAATTCCCCCGGAGGTCATTGAGGAAGAGGTGGAGCACGGCATAAGCACGAGTGAAATGGTCGAGGACGTCGGCTACTTCATCGAGCACGGGATGAGCGAGGAGAGCGTTGGGAAGGTTGTTGCGTACGAGGTCGAGCACGGGCTGACGACGAGGGCCGTAAGGGAGTACGCCGACGATCTCGTCGAGATGGGTGTCTCGGAGGATAATGTTGGGCACGTTATAGCCGAGGCGGCGGAGCACGGCACAACTGCAAGCGCGCTCACACAGGGGCTTGACATGTTCCTTGGAAGTGCAGAAAGACTGGAGAAAGAGACCACCCTAACTATTAACGTTAACGGGGAGCTCAAAACCATAAAGATCGTGATAAAGAAGGGGAACGAAGACGGCGGGCTGATACACTGGTGGCTGAGGCACGTCATAGGGTACGAAATGACAAGTCCGAAGAAGCCAGTTACAGACTTCTGGCCGATGGGTCAGAAGATTATTGTCAACGGTGAGGCTAAGCAGCTTCCCTGCGTGATTAAAGATTCACAGCAACTGGCTCAACTCCTAACGAAAACACTACAAGAAATGGAAGAGAACCCTCAGAAATACTTTATTAGCCAAAGGACAGGAAACCTAAGGAACAATTTCAAAGAGGATATTACAATTCCCCCTGAAATGGCTGAGGAGCTTAGGATTCCAGCGGGGAGCATTGAGAAAGTTAGATTAATGTTTGGCTACAAGCAGGTAATTGACCAGGAGACAAACAAGAGAGTGAACGTCTACACTTTAGAAAGCTTTTTTCCGGTAAAGGGAAAAGCAGTGTACGAGTACCAGAGCTGGAGCAATAACTGGATCCAAAAGGGGTGATGAACATTGGCGGAGAACAAGATTATCATTGAGGGAAAGCACCTCCGATTGGAGGTTGATTTGAATGAGTGCAATGACGTGGATAACTA
>NZ_JALXBJ010000074.1:3969-12423 GCF_026991495.1 Thermococcus sp.
GATAACTATGACCCCTTTCCTGTTCTTTTGCTTTTTGATGAGCGCGTGTTGGAGGGTGAATGCTGGACTAGAGCCGGTGGGAAACTCCGGGGGACATTTGAGGATCCGCTTATAGTTATTCAAGAACTGTTGTTTGGTTTGGAAGAAGTGTTTGACCTTACTCCGAGCGAGCATGGTTGCGGTAATCCTAGAGGATACGCGCGCGAGTTGGGTTTTAATGTGGCGGACGATAGTCCGATTTATTGTACCACGCTGTCTTATGCTAATATTTTCTTTGAACGAATTGGGGATACTGTTAGGATCCATTATAATAACGAATTGCTGGAATTCACTGATTGTCCCGAGTTCAAGGGTAAGCATAAGGGTACTATTGAAGTCCCGTTCTTCGAGTTTGCTGAGGATGTTTTGAAGGTTATTGGAGAATACTTGGTCAAGTACTCTTTAGAAGTTGAAGAGGCGAGGAGAAAGTACTGGAATGAGGATCGGTCGGAAGACATTGAGGAGTATTTAAGATGGTACACGGCTGACAAGGCAGAATTAGAAACATTGAAACGGGAAAAGAGGATGGAGCATGGTAAGTGAGAAGATTGTTATTAAGGGTAAGCACGTTTACTTTGAGGTTGGGCTTGATAGGGAGGGAGGGGCGGAAGTTTACTGGCCTTTTCCCGTTCTTTTACTTTTTGATGATCACGTTCTGGTCGGAGAATGCTGGAGTGTTGATGGTGGAAAACTCCAGGGAACATACACGGACCCGGTAATGGTTATTGGTGGCTTACTTCATGGTTTAGAACAGATTCTTTATGCAGAACACGAGGAGTGGGGATGTAGCCATCCCAGAGAAATAGCAAGGGAGAAAGGATTTGATGTCTCAGACGACAGTCCATTCTACTGTGCCATAATGGCAATGCAATCGTATGTCTTTTTTGAGGGTTTGGGTGATGTGGTGAGGGTTCATTATTACAATGGCCTCTTGGAGGGGACTGATTGTCCCGAGTACAAGGGCAAGCATAAGGGTAGTATTGAGGTTCCCTTGGTTGAGTTTGGGGAAGACGTGCTAAAAGTTGTTGGAGAGTATTTAGAGAGGCATTACAAGCGCGTTGAAGAAGTCAGACGAGAAGTCTATGGGTATGATGGGATAGATGGCTGCAAATTGCTCATAAAACAGTATTTAAAAGATTTAGAGGACTGGAGGGTTTTGAGGGAGAAATTGGGAGCTAGTAAGAGGTTATGATTCAAAAGTGGCATTTTCTTGTTAATTTTTTAGTGTCCGGCCGATGGGTTAGGAGATAATAGTTAATAATATCATAAAATAAAGAAAAAGTTGTCAAAGATCTTTGGTAGTCCCGAGGAATTAAGGAAGTTTCTCGGGGAAATCTTGAACCGTGTTGGCGAAGATGAAAACTTAATAATGACGCAATTACTTAGCAGGGAAGGGACTTGGAAAAGCAATGTACCTTTAAGAATCAATTTAGAAAAATACGGTTTAAATGTCGACGGTATCGAAGAAATAGTAATAGAACTTAGGCTCGAAGACGGAAAGTACATAGCTAAAACAGCGTACCCAACAAGGGGATGGGCCGTCTGGCAGTATAGGAGCACGACAGGAGAATGGGTTTAGTTGGGGTGAAAACTCATGAAGAAGAAAAACATTAACAGCACACTTAGACATCACAGTACAGGGATTAGTGATGATTTTTACCTCTTTCTTCTCTTTCTTATTTTGCATGGTATAAGTCCTTTGCTCCCTTCTGAAGATATGGAGACAAAAGTTGAGAAACAATATAACGAAAAGCTACTAAAGGTCATTGACGCTTTGCTCACTGGAGTCTCTTGGTTAATGCTTCAAGATCGCGTTGAGCTGCCTATAGGATCTGTGGAATTAGCTAGAAAATTTGGATTTAACATTCAAAAAGAAAGCTCGGTATATCATACCATAATACCTCCAAAAATTAATCTATTTCTGGAACGTTACGGCAAGAGGCTGAGGATCCACTATTATGGTGAATCTTTGAGCTTACAGGGGCTTAATGGTACAATCGAATTCGAGTTTGATAAATTTGTTAAAGAATTGTTAAGTGTGGTAGAGAAATTGCTGGCTGGATATCTGTAAAGTAAAAATAAAGTATTCATGCTACCACCTCATCTAAACTACGCATTTATAGTGTTAAAATTTTACAAGTGGGTTTTGCAAAAATGGAATAATGAAACTCCAAAGGATATCTATGATGAGATCCTCATTACAACCCATCATCTACGTTTTGAGATATATTTAAATGAGTTTAATGTAGACGAAACGTTTAATCCCTTCCCTATGACAATCTTGTTTAACAATCATATCCTAGTAGGAACATGTCAAGGGACTGCTGGGAAGAAAAGGATCAGAGGAATAATGATGGAACCACTATATGTATTTAATGAACTCCTTTACGCTATTTCCTGGATTATGGAGCCTGATTCCTTAGAAGGGGGTTTATATGCTGGCGAATTAAGGGAATATGCGAAAAAACTTGGTTTTTCAGTTGGTGATAAGAATCCACTCTATTTAATCTCTTTTGGTTGTTGTAGTGTTGTAATTTTTGAACGTGAGGATGATAGTTTATTGATTCATTATTATAACTCGCTAATAAACTGTGATGATTCACCTTATGGAACGATTAAAGTTAATCTCAGGGAGTTTATTGAGGAGGTATTGAGAAGTGTATTTATTTACTTAACCGATTATATGGAAGTTGTAGAGAAAATTAGAGCTGACTACGGCCAAAAACCAGAAGAATATATGTGCAATGAATTATGGAGTAACTACAAACACACCTTAATGAGGTTTAAGGAAATATTTAAAATCTGAATCTGATCTAAGGTCTAGTTAAATCCTGAAGATAACTGGTAGCTTGCTCGGACACAATTATTTTAACCGTCCCATCTAATAACATGTCTTTAAGAGAACTGGGGAGTACATACAAACTCATTACATTTTGATCAGAGCATGGAAGTGCAGTGTGGGTATACAGGAATAGTAAGTGGGTACGCCGTCCGTGAGGTGATTCCAAATGCCATTTCAGGAGTTCAGATTTGTTGGAAAGCATCTAAATGTGAAAATTGGGCCGCCTTCTCACGGGCTCTTGCCCGAGTGCTTCTTTGCCTTTTTTTTCAGTTATTACCATTGACGGCGAACCACTGTTTGGTAGGGTCATCGAGGGCTACATAGAATATGATGAGTGCGGCCTTGAGATAGCTACCGGGCTTATGCAGGCTACTCTCTGTCTGCTCAGCCCGAGAATGTCCCTTAATCCATACTGTGCAAAATGTTTCAGCTCTCCTTCAAAGATGGAATGTGAACACTTCCTCTCTGGCCGTAAAGAACTCCTTAGCACAGCTTACTGTGTAAGAATTGGCCCCAATCATTATTTATTCACCATAGAAAACGGAATGTTGGTTGTATATTATGAGACGGAGGAATGCCAGACAGTCGGAGACGTTGAAGCCGTTGTTCCAGTTAAAAAAAGCCTCCGGCTTCCATTTAGGGAGTTTGCTGAAGATGTAATAAATATGGCGGAAAACTTCTGGAACTACTTACTCCCAAACTTGGAGGACATTAACAAGTTCTTGGTATCATCTGGATGTGAGGATTGGGTTATTACGAGAGAAGAACTCCTCAAATACAAGAGCCTTCTTGCGACTCTAAAGTCCATCTACTTGGAAAAGACAAATTTGGGGTGAGAGCATGGAACTACACCTGAATGGCAGGCTCTTTGAAGTCGTTGCATATCTGTCTGAAACCGGGGTAAACTGCAGGTACCCATTTAGGATTTCATTAAAAATTGGGGATGCCTGGTTACCCCCCAACAGGGGGGCGTTTTGGGGGATGTGTTTGGACTGGTTAGGGACCTTGTCAGGTTGAGCATCTATTTCCTGGAGGAGCATAAAGAAGCTGAAGGAGATTCTTTTCTCTTTTGGAGGGATATAGCTGTTGAGGCGGGCTTGTATAAAGCGGATGAAGTTCCAATAGAAGACGTCATTGAAGGGAAGATAAAGATATACTCGGCTAGTTTAATGCTCCAAGGCTGCGCCTTTTCCTTCAGGCCAGTGAAAAATCATTTAAAACTTCATTTTAAGTGCGAGAACTTTAACAATGACCAATTGGAGATATCAATTAAAGATTTTGTTTTTGATGTTCTTAACTTGTCTGAGGAGTTTTTGAAGTTCCTAAAAGGAAATTTGGAGTGTGTAAACGAGCAGTTGAAAAAGAACGGATGTGAATGGCCTTTTATTATAACTAAAGGAGAATTGCTTGGATTAGAGAAAGACGTACAATGTCTTAAGGAGATCCTGTTAGGAAATATTGAGAAGACTTTTGAGTTAATTCAGCGAGGTCAAAAATAGCAAAGAAGGGAAACGAAAAGTGGGGTTTAATCCACGCTTACATCAGGCACGTTAGAGGATACGAAATGGACGAGGCAGGCAAAACAACCTTCTGGCCGATGGGTCAGAGGATTGTAGTGAACGGTCAGGCGAAGCAACTGCCCAAAGTCTTTAACAGCGAGGAGGAGCTGGCGAGGTTCCTGAGGGAAGTGGTGAACAAGGCGCTCAAGGATCCGGATTACCAAGAAAAATTCTTTAAGAATGGAGTGCCAAAACCAAACTTTGGAATTTCAGTAGATCTTAAGAAGGTTGGGGTTAATGTTGATGGGATTGATGTTGTTAAGTTGGAGTTTAAGTTTGAGGATGGGGAGTTTGTGCTTAAGACGGCGTATCCGACGAAAGGCTGGACTGTGGAAACGTTTATTCCTGGGAAAGGCGGCTGGCAGTGAGGTGATGGGAATGTGGGTTACAATGAAGGGGAAACACTTGACTGTTAAGATAGACCTTAAGAGGTATCTTTCTTCCCCTGATCCCTTCTTTTTGGTTTTTACAGTAAATGAGCACTTACTCTTAGGAGCCTGCTGGAGGGGAGAGCTTGAGGGGGATGAATCGGATGTCTACAGGTTTTTTTACAATTTGTTAACTGCTTGTTATTATTTTTTGCGGCCGGAGAGTCCGCATGTTCAGAGAATAACCAAGATTGATAAAAGGAATATTGAGGAAGAGGGGTTTCAGTTGAGGGGGGATGAGGTTGTTGTGTATCAGGCGGTTGAGAGGAATGCTATTTACTATGCTTGCTCTACTGGGAGGGTTGCAAGGATTTACTATCACAATGAGCTCCTTGAATTCACAGACTGTCCTGAGTACATGGGTAAGCATAAGGGTGTTGTTGAGGTTCCCCTCAAAGAGTTCGTTGAGGATGTGTTGAAGATCAGTAAGGAATTCTTGGACGAGTACGCTCCGATTATTGAGAGGATAATAATCGAACATACGGGAGAACCTGAGGGTTATGATTACGTGTGGGAGTCTTATTATGAGGTAGTGGAATTATACAGGAAGAGGCTTGACTTGGAAAACCGCTGAACCTAAACTAGCAAGCTCCCAAAAGAGCTCAGAGAGTTCCTCGATGAAGTACTGGAGAGGGCACTTCAGAAGGAAGAGTACTACACAGAATTTAGGGGACAGAGCTTCGTGAAGCTAAGGGTAAACTTGGATAAGCTTGGGATGCATATAGACGGGATAGATGCGGTAGAGTTCCAGTTCTCATACAACCAAGCTAAAGGTGCCTATCAACTTATCACAGCGTATCCATCAAAGGGCAGGAAGGTTTTAGGGTACGTGTGGGACAGAGAAAAACAATATGGTAAATGGATACGCATGGGGTGACTTCAATGAGGTGCAAACTTCGTGGAAAATTTGTTGAGGTTGAAATAGATTTGGAATCCTTGGAGCCAGACCCATTTCCCGGCCGTTTTCCTATTCTTTTTTTGGTGGCTGGGCATGAAGTGGGAGGATACCACAATGAGGGATGGCTTGGTGACTCATATGGCCTCTTTCAGGATCTACTTCTCTGTACGAGAGATCTCCTAAAGTACCCTGAAAGTTGTTTTAACAAAAGGAAAAACGCTGAGAACGATGGTTTTAAGTTGTTACCTGATAGCTATGTCTGCGGACCAATACTTGACCTAGATTTTAACACGTATTATCTTGAAAGAAAGGGGGAATTGTTGCGTTTTCATTTCATAAATGAAGCTCCTAAGTATATTTTTTCGAAGAACTCTCTTCAGGGCACCATCGAACTACCGTTTGAGGCCTTTGTCGCCGATATTCTCAAAATAAGCGAGGAGTACCTTGAAAAATGCTTCCCAATAGAAATGGAGACTAAAGCCATGCAATATAACGGATTTACAGAGGAAATTTCTCGGCTTAGGCAATACTTAGAAAACCTCATACAGGAAATTAAAACAGAGCTGGATTTTGAGCATTAATTGAAAAACAACCTTCTGGCCGATGGGCCAGAAGATTGTGGTGAACGGTCAGGCGAAGCAGTTGCCCAAAGTCTTTAACAGTGAGGAGGAGCTGGCGGGGTTCCTGAGGGAAGTGGTGAGCAAGGCGCTCAAAGACCCTGACTATGCGGAGAAGTTCAGCGGTGGGGGTAAGGTTGTGCTACCAGTTGATCTTAAAAAGCTCGGCATAAATGTGGAAGGGATTGATCAGGTTGAATTGGTGTTCCTGAAAAAGAAGGGCTCATCCAACATGTACTACCTTAAGACGGCGTATCCGACGAGAGGCAGCAAAGTTCTCGAATACCGGGAGTGGAGCAAAGAATGGGTGGTGACTGGGTAGTCTCATTTCATTTTTTCATTGAGGGAGGTGTGATAACATGAACACGCTCAAATTGGTGGGCAAACACTTTCATATAGAAGCGGATTTGGGGAAGTTTTATGGGGGAGTGTATCCGTTTCCCCTTGTTATGTTACTGGATGGCCATGTTGTTGTAGGCATGTGCTGGAAAAAATGGAGTTCTGGAAAGCTAACCGGAGCACCTGGAGATCCTTACGGGGTTGTGCAGGACTTGCTTGACAGCATCAGGTTCTTTATGAGGGCAAGATCCGGAGAACTCGTGGGTGTGAAAAGGGAGACTGTTAGAGAGTACGGCTTTCGTGTAAAGGAGGACTCGCTAATTTACTCCGCAACGTCCATAGCAGACTCCGTTTACATTTTCCTCGAAAGAACAAGAGATATTGTGAAAGTGCACTATTATAACAGACTACTTGACGAGACGGACTGTCCGGAATTCAGAGGAAAGCAAAAGGGCACCATTGAATTGTCTCTTGTGGAGTTTGTCGAAGATGTGCTCAGGATTTCCAGGAAATACCTCAAAAACTATGCGAGTATCGTAGAACAGATCATGATGAAACAGAGAGAGGAGCCATATGACCATGATGTCCTTTGGGAATGGTATAGGGAAATCAAAGAGTTGCATCAAAAAAGAATTTGAAAGACAATGTGCCGATGACTGGACGATGCTGTCCAGCTGGAGTTCAAGTTTGAGGACGGGGAGTTTGTGCTTAAGACGGCGTATCCGACAAAGGGTGGGGCAGTTGAGACGTTTATTCCTGGCAGGGGTGGCTGGCAGTGAGGTGGTGAGAATGTGGATTACAATGAAGGGAAAGCACTTGGAGGTGAAAATAGACCTTGAGAGGTATCTCTCCTCTCCTGATCCATTCTTTTTGATTTTTGCAATAGACGAGCACTTACTCTTAGGAGCCTGCTGGAAAGGAAAAATAGACGGGGATGAATCGGATGTTTATAGGTTTTTTGAGAACTTGTTGACTGCTTGTTATTACTTTTTACAGCCAGAGCATCCGCACGTTCAGAAACTAACCAAGTTTGGTAGAGAGAATGTGGAAGATGAGGGGTTTCACTTGATGGGGGATGAGGTTGTTGTGTACCAGGCGGTTGAGAGGAATGCTATTTATTATGCCTGCTCTACCGGACGGATTGCGAGGATTTACTATCACAACGAACTCCTTGAATTCACTGATTGCTCCGAATTCAAGGGTAAGTATAAGGGTGTTGTCGAGCTTTCCCTCAAAGAGTTTATCGAGGACGTTCTGGAAATTAGTAGAAAGTACCTGGAAAAGTACGCTCCGGTTATCGAGAAGATTAGGCTTGAGCACGGGGAAGAGTCTGATGACTACGACTTCCTCCAAAAGTTCTACCAGGAAGTAGAGGAGCTGTATGAGAAGAGGTTTAAGTTAGAGTCTTGAGCTTTGAGTATGGGAAGTTTGTCTTAAGGTTGCTTATCCGATAAAGGAGGACGCAGTGTACGAGTACCAGAGCTGGAGCAATAACTGGATCCAAAAGGGGTGATGAACATTGGCGGAGAACAAGATTGTCATTAAGGGAAAGCACCTCCGATTGGAGGTCGAGTTGGTCAAGTCCAGGGCTGGGGAACGTTACTCTCCCTTTCCTGTTCTTTTGCTTTTTGATGAGCGCGTGTTGGAGGGTGAATGCTGGACTAGAGCCGGTGGGAAACTCCGGGGGACATTTGAGGATCCGCTTATAGTTATTCAAGAACTGTTGTTTGGT
>NZ_JALXBJ010000075.1 GCF_026991495.1 Thermococcus sp.
GTTACACCCGGTCTCGTTTCGACCCCGGAAGTTAAGCCCGCCAGCGTTCCCGGTAGTACTGCCCTCCGAGAGGGGGCGGGAACCCGGGAACGCCGCCGGCCACTAACTTCTTAACCCCCTCCTCCAAGCTATCAACATGTCCGACTACCTTGAGCTCCTAAGCCTCCTGAGGAAGCCATCTGATAGGGCCCTGACGCCCGAGAGGAGGGCCCGCGATTTTCTCATGATGCTGAGGGAGCTCAGAACCGGTGAGGAAGCCGATCTCCATGGTTTCATCCTTCTGAGGAGGCCCCCCAACGCGCCGGACAACGGGGTTTACTACCTTCTATCCGGGCTTCCTCCGAGCGAACTGAAATCAACGCGCCTTAAGCCCTACCTTGTTGTGAAGATAAGCGAAAAGACGCGGCTCGAAGGCCGCATCCGCTCGGGAGCTTACACAGAGGTTAGGGGGGTAGTCCAGCCGTACCCCTGGGGAACCATCAAGATGATTGAAGCCCTAAAGATAAGGGTTCGCGATTACGGTGCCTACTGGCTGGAATACCGGAACTTCGCCCTCACATCTAAGGAGGTCCAGTCCCTCATTGAGGACACGGTGTACGCGGAGAGGAGCTTTCAGAGGGGGATCCTCTACTCGCTCTACGGCAGCGCCCCCCTCCTCGAATCAGTCACGGGCTGGGGGGAAGGCTCGGAGTTCTCAGTTTTCGGCGAGAGGGGAAAGGAAAGCGGGATAAAAGACCTGTGGAGGGTGGCGCGGTCTATACTCCTCTCCCTGCCCGAGGAGGTGAGGCTGAAGAAGGGGAAAAGAAGCGCTGTTGAAGACGACTTCCTCGGCCTCGACTTCACTGTCTTCAACCCCCTGCAAGGCGATATGAGGTACTACGTGCCGGGCAACCCTGTAAGGCCCTCAAAATGGGCCCTCTCCCTCGTATCAAGGAAAAAGGCCATTGGACTCCTCCCGCTCCCGGAGAAGGCTGACGTGACATCAGAACTCCCAAAGAACGCAGAGACCCCCTTGGTGTTCATCCCAGAGGAAGACGAGAGGCCGTACTTGGAGCGCAGCGACGAACTCAGAGAACTCGCCCCCAACCTGATGGCAACGGTTTTCCTCGAAAGGGAGAGGGTAGGTGTTATCTCGGCGTTCCGCGGTGAGGGGGAGAAGTTCAGGCGGAGGTTCGAACGCTGGCTTGAGAGGAAGAGGAGCGAATACGGCTGGAAGTTCGACCTACTGACGATCCCTGGGAGCGTTCTCGACCTCAACAGGAGGTACGAGCTCAGCTTCAGACTCCTCGGGTCCGTCGGAAGGTTCAGGGGCGGGCTGGACTCGGGGGCGGTGAGGGAGGTTGTGGAGCTCAACGAGGAGATAGTAAACGACTGGATGGTGGTCTTGGAGGAAACGCCGCAGAGCGAACTCCAGAGGCTCCTCGACAGGTACAGAGGTTACGTTCCGTCAGACAGGCGCGCCGCCAAAGCCCTTGAGGTGCTCCGGGATCTTGCAGCTACTTCCGCCTCCGGAGAGGTGACGGTTGAAGCCTTTAGAACGGAGCTTCTGAGACGGGGGTTCAGCCCGGAGTGGGCTGAGAGAACCATAAAAGCCCTGATCTCGGAGGGCTACGCCTATGAACCTGTAGTCGGGATCCTGAAGCTGGTGCGGTGATGGGCATGGGGAAGAGGGAGATAAGGAAAAGGGAGCAGAGGGAAAAGAAAAGGGTGGCCGCGGAGAGGGTTGATGTACTCTTCACCCTCGCCGAGAGGGTCTTCCCCTACGAACCCGAACTGTCGGACCGCTACGTTGAGATAGCCCTCGCTGTGCAGAGAAAGGCCAAGATACGGATCCCGAGAAAGTGGAGGAGGCGCTACTGCAGGAGGTGCCATTCCTTCCTCGTGCCCGGTGTGAACGCGAGGGTTCGCCTGAGGAGCAGGCCCTACCCTCACGTGGTCGTCAAGTGCCTCAAGTGCGGCCACATTATGAGGTTCCCCTACCTCAGGGAGAAGAAGGAGAGGAACCGCTGGAAGCCTCGGCGAGCGCTATCTGGGTCAGGCCCTTCTGAAGGGTCTTCATGACTAACTCACTCCCCTCCTGAACCTCGGAGAGCTTGGACTTTATTATCTTCCTGAGTTTCGGGTTGGCCACGGCGATCTCAGACAGGGTTTCGATGGTGCTCACTTTCACAAGCTCATCCTTTTCGTTCAGGAGTGCAAAGAGACGCGGGAGGAAAGGTGTGACGTACCTGCCCTTGTTCTCACCCAGGGCCGAGATGAAGTTGAGCGCCGCGAGCCTGTCCATCTCGTCAGGCGATGAGAGGAGCCCCATGATCTCCCTGACGATGTTCCCGAGGAGAATCGGGTTCTGGCGCATTATCTCCTCAAGGACGTAGGCCATGTTCACCTTTATCTTGGGATCGCCTATCCTGAAGTTGGCAAAGATCACAGGGACGGCCTTTCTGACGAGATCTGGCCTTGTCTTCGAGAACCTCCCAATTGCCTTGGCTATCTCAAGGGTCAGCGGAACGGCCTCGCTCTTCCGTATCATGACGAGGAGCTTCCTGAGAAGGGGCTCATGTAGCTCCCTCCTGTCCTCAACAACAGCCATTATGGATATTATGGCGTTCTTCTGGACTATCCAGAGGTCGTCGTCAAGGTAGGAGATGACCCGCCTGAGGAGGTCGTCCTCGTGCTCAATCCTGACTATGAGCTCCCCTAACCTCTCCCCCGTTGCGAGGGCTTCCCGGACGTCAAGTTCTTCTTCCATGGAGGACACCCCCCAGTGGAATGAGGACGAGCAGCAGGAGAAATGCCGGCCCGCAGATCCTCTTCCCGGCCGAACCCATCTTTGAAAGGTCGTAAACGTAAAAGTACTGACTCCCCGTCCCCACAACAGCCATGGAGCCTTTCACGGCTATGCTCCTGACGTAGCCCGTCCCATCGTCTTCCCAGAGAACCTTCCCCTTCCCGGGGTCTATTAGGTAGAGGGAACCCTCTGAGTACACCTTGGTGACGTTGCCCTCGTGCCTGCTTTCGAACTTCCCTGTGCCGACGAGAAGCCCCTCCTTAGACATCGCCATTGCCTTCGCCCGGTATGGTAGCTCAAGCCTCCAGAGGAGTTTTCTTGAGGGGAGGTCGTAGGCCGTTACAACTCCCTTTCCATCTGAGAAGCCAGAAACGAAGAGCCTGTCGCCAGAAACGAGGAGATCCTCGACAAAGTAGGCGCTCAGATTCCAGAGCACGTGCCCTCTGGAATCAACGAGGAGGATCCTGCCGCTGTCTTTCCCGTAGCCCGTCCCCACGACGGCCATTCCCCTCCAGACCTCAACGTCCCTGACCCACTGTCCGAGGTTTATTCTCCAGAGCAGGCTGCCGTTGTAGGAAACGCCGTAGAGGGAGCCGAAGGCGTAGCTCGACGAGTAGCCGGAGGGCATTCCGGAGCCCACGTAGACGACGCGTCCGAGCCGGATCCTGTCGGGCATGCTCGGCAGTCTGAGGCTCCACAAACTTGAGTTCTCCAGTCTCCCGTTCCAGCGAAGTGCGAAGACCTCGCCGGAGCTTGAGAAGCTGCCGTTTTCAACCCATACGTCGCCGTCCACACCGTAGGCCGTCCCGTTGGAGAGCACGAAGTCGTACAGCTTGTTCTTAACTGGCACGGTCTCCACTATAGAGCCCGAGGAGTTGAAGAGGACGAAGCCGCCGAGGGTGCCCGCTATAAGGTTATTCTGGAGGGGAAGGAGCTTGACCACGTAGCCAGAGGCGTTCTCCCAGAGCTTTGACCCGTTCCTAAAGTA
>NZ_JALXBJ010000076.1 GCF_026991495.1 Thermococcus sp.
AGTAACCGCCGCCCTAAAGCGCTTGGTGTGTCCGACTATCCAGTTCGTCATGAAGCCCCCGTAGGAACCGCCTGTGACGCCTATCCTCTCCCCATCTATGAAGTCGAACCTCTTTAGAGCCTCATCGACGACCTCCATAAGATCCTGGTAATCGCGTTCGCCGTAGCGGCCCCTTATGTCGGCGAACTCTTCTCCATAGCCGTCGCTTCCCCTTGGATTGGAGAAGATAACCACAAAGCCCTTGGCCGTCAAAACGTGGAACTCGTGCATGAAGGAGTAGCCGTAGGCAGTTTTAGGCCCGCCGTGGATTTCCAGAACAGCGGGATACTTCTTCCCGGGCTCAAAGCCAACGGGCCTCATTATCCAGGCGTCTATCTCAACACCATCGCTGGCCTTGACTTTGAAGTGCTCGGGCTCCGAGAGGGCATACTCTTTAATCCAGCCGTTGAAGTCGGTGAGCTTTTTCTCTTTTCCGTCGCGGAGAACGTAAAGCTCCGTCGGAGTTACGGCGTCCTGAGCTGTGAAGACTATGTAGTCCCCTATGGCAAAGCTCTCGACGCTTCTGTCTCCGCCGACAACGCGCTCTATCTTGCCATCGAGGTTCACGCGGAAGAGGTTCGCCCTCGGGCCATCGGTGGCTATATAATAAACCCAGCCGTCCTTAAAAGCTAACTCCGCCCTCTGAGAGCCGCGAACGTCGCAGTTGAGTGAGTTGTAAGCGGAGCGGTCGAGGTCTTTCGTGAGCTTCCTCATCTCTCCGGTTTGGGGGTCGTAGTGGTAGATGTGGGTGTTTGTGGGGATTCCACGCTCGCGGGTGTTGGCCTTGAGGATAAAGGTCCCGTCACCGAGCGGGATGAAGTCGGAGACGTCCCATTTACCAGGAGTCAAGCGCTTTGCCTTCCTGCCCTCAATAACGTAGAGGTCGCTCACCATCGGCTTTCTCTCGCGGTCTTCCTGGGCGGTAAAGTAGAGCTTCCCTTTGTGGAAGCGGATTTGAGATACGTCGAGGTTCTTTGGCGTTACGCGCTTTTTCCTGCCGGTCTCAACATCGACGAGGTAAACGACGCTCCTCTTCCCATAGACCCAGCTAATCCCGTTGAACCAGAAGGGGATCTCCTTGATGACGTGAACATCGTCTCTGGGCTTCTTCTCGATATCGATGGGGGTTACAACGGCTATACTTTTCCCGTCCTCCGTGAAGCGTAGGTTCTGAAGTCCATACTTGAACTTCGCCAAGAGCCTCGCCTCTCCGCCGTCAGTGGGGATGACGTAGAGCTCGGCCTCTTTGCCATCCTTGCCGCGCTTTGATGCAAACGCCACGAGCCTTCCGTCCGGTGAAAATCTCGGATTGGAGTCCTTCTTTCCAGCGGTGAAGGGCCTGACTTTCCTCCCGTCATAGAGATAGAGCCTTGAGAAGTAGTCGTCCTTCTCAAGGCTTATCTCGGTCACCTGAAAGACGAGCTTTCTTTTGAAGGAGTCCACGTTTCCAACGAGCTTGAACTTTCCGAGGTCCTTCTCGCTGAGGCCTTTCGGCATTGGAACCACCGAATTAATTCGATTTTTTCATATAAAAGCTTAACGTTTCGATGGGGATTACAATGAAATTTTTATACGGGCGTTCCTTACGAGTTGGGGGTGCTTATGGGCAAAGGGAAGTCAATAGTATTAATCGCCCTACTTATCACCTTAATGTTGTTAATTCCCGTTTATCAGGAGATCTCCTACGAGAAAGTCGGCAGGGAGCTCGAAAAGTTTCCGGTCATGAGTGTTGAAGCCGGGTACTTCAAAACGGTAAAGCCGGCCGATCCCGCGGCCTTCTTCAATAGTTTGAAAGGCATAGCGGGCTATCACTACAGCGAGGAAGAGTCCGCCTACGTAGTCTACGTCAGGGGGAGGTGGAAGGGGACCGGTAAAAGCTACTCCCCCTCTGACGTAGAGCGGCGCGTTTATCTCCACGACCTGAACCGGAGCGTTAACTCCCTCCTGAACTACCTTTCGAGCGGGAACGAGAGGGCCCTCGAAGACGCCGAGTTTCAGATGGCGCTCTCATGGATTGATCGGGCCAGGCTGAACGAGGTTGAGAGGGGGAGCAACCTAACCGCCATCGTGATAAAGCCCGGCCAGCCCCTCCTCTTCATAAGGGAGAACTGGGACCTCCTCTGGGCCCTCCTGCTCTTCCTGATCCTCCTCACCGCGGGCATTCTGCTGCCCCTCACGCTGGTGGGCAGGCTGGGTGGGGGAGTAGGATGGAGGAAGGCTATTGTCGCCGCGCTCATCATCCTCCTCCTCGTGCCCCTCGGGGTCAAGCTCTACCATTCGAAGTCCACGCACCTGCCCCAATTCAGGGAAGGCGAGATGCCGAACGCAACCTGCCGCTCACTGGGCTACCTGGTAAAGGGAGGGGCCGCTTACAGCACCGTACTGGAATTCAGGAGTGAGGCCCTCTACTCCGAGAGCAGGCTGTACAATGGGAAGGAGGGGGTTCTGTTCGTGACCGACTGGAAACGGGCACGCCAGCTCATTGAGCGCCTGCGCGAGAAGGCTCTGGTTCTTGGCCTCTGGAACACGAGCGTCGTGAAGGTCATGGGGACCCGGGTGAGCGGCTACGCCATAGAGAACCCCGATGCCGTATCGAAAGAGGTCGTGGGCGACGTTGAAAAGCTGTCCGGTGGGCGGATACCTGAAAGCCTCGCGTGGAGGATCATGGAGGAAAGCTGGTCGAGATACCTCAAAGGGGACGTTGAGAGGGCCCGGAACTCAAGCTGCGTTGAGCTGAATCTCATCTTCGAAGGCTGACGCACACCTTTTTAAGTTCCCCCTCTTCCCTTTATCGGGGGAGGAGAGATGATGGTTAAGGTTCGTTTTGATAAGGAAGTGAGAGACTACGCTAAGGGCGAGAGGATCAAGGATCAGGTGCTGAAGCTCACCGAGACGGCCTTGGCGCAGGCCCTTGAGAGGTTCCACAGGAGAATCGTGCTCATCGAGGGGGACACGCTCAGAAAAGCGGAGCTGGCCGGAATCCTCGCCGGGGCCTCCGCGAGAGTTCTCAGCGGGATCCTCGGGGAGCTCATCGAGAAGCGCCTGAGGGGTGAGGAGGAGGACAGCGTGAAGGTTCTCTACGCCACCGACGCCCTTGGGGAGGACACCTTCGGGAGGAAGCGCTACGAGGCCTTCAGAAAGCACTTCGATGTAATAGCGGGCTCAAAAGCCGAAGTCCAGGCGATTACCTTCAAGTACACCCGCGACATCCTTGGAAGAACATACGACCTCCTCGTCCTGGACATGAGCTACGACTACTCACCGAACGACCTCGGCAGGATCATCGAGACCGTCCGCGGTGGCGGCCTGGTGTTCATCCTCGGTCATCCCCCGGAGAAGTGGAAGGACATGTGGACAGGCTTCCACAAGAGCCTCGTAACCCCTCCCTACACGATAGACGACGTGAAGAAGAGGTTCAACAGGAGGCTGATACGGAAGTTCGCGGAGCACGATGGGATCTACATAATCACCGAGAAAGGAAAGGTAAGGAAAAAGCCGAGGAGGAGCAAGAGCCAGGCGAGGATAAGGGCCAGAAAGAGCATCCCCGTTCCGGAGGAGAGGCTTTTTCCGCGGGAACTCTACGAGATGGCCCTTACCGAGGGGCAGGTGAAGGTTCTGAAGGCCTTTGAGGGGCTGGTTGAGGGGGAGGGCATGTTAGTTATCACCGCCGATCGGGGCAGGGG
>NZ_JALXBJ010000077.1 GCF_026991495.1 Thermococcus sp.
CCCCCTCTCGGAGGGCAGTACTACCGGGAACGCTGGCGGGCTTAACTTCCGGGGTCGAAACGAGACCGGGTGTAACCCCGCCGCCCTGGCCGCCGTACCACCCACACCTCCCACAGGAACTTTATAAATCTTACGGTCACCAGACGACCTCTTCAAAGGATTCCTCCAGGGAAGGGCTCTTTTTGCGGATCTGCCTTGGAAGGTTTGAGAACGCTATTATCTGGTATACCCAAGCCACCAGCAGGAGTATTACACCAACGAGGATCACCAGCGTCAGGACACCCCACCAGAGGAACTTGGCAGTGTTCTCAAACTCTTTGACCCCCGTTATCCTGTACATGCCCATCCAAGCCTTCTTCTCGAAGTAGGCCGCCAGTATAATGGCCAAGAGGAGTATGATGAGACCGGAGAGTATCAGGGCCTCTCCTTTATCAGTGAGTCCTCCGTGCCCCTCACCGTAGGTAAAATGCATTGGGAACTGCTCTGGGCTTTGGAAAGAGATGAGTGCAGCACTTATGATCAGCGCGCCCCCGATGAATCCCAGGACGAGGCCGATGATAAAGCCCTTCAGGTAGTCTTTGAAGGGCCCCTCGTCCCCCAATTTGTTCCCGATCCCGTTCAGGGATATCAGGATGAGGATCGGGGAGAGCAGGGAGATGATGCCGCCTATTTTAGGTATGAAGGCGGCGAGGGCGAGTAGGGAACCCACCAGCCCAAGGTTCCTCTCACTGCTTATGTCGATCACTTCCTCCGTGGGCGAGGGAGAGTACTCCTGCATCGAGACCACCAATGTTAGTAAGTACTACCTTTTAAAAGATTGTCGTTCAGAAGGTTTATTAGGGGCCGCTCCAACCGGAAGCGGTGGTGGCTGATGCTTGAGTCGCTGTGGCACTTCATCAACCAGTACTTCATCCAGCCCATGTACACGAGAAGCGGATATAATTCGATAAACACGCTCGTTTACGCACTCTTATTCGGTTTTGGCGTTATCTACACATACAAATACATAATCAAACCCCTGAAAATACCGGTTGACGAGCGGCTCTTCTGGGCCGTAACGCCGATGGTCGTCTTCGGTGCGACAGTGAGGGCCCTCGTTGATGGGGGCGTTCTTCCAGAGAACCCCTGGCTCCTCACCCCCGGGATATTCTTCACAGCCTTCTTCCTCATACTGCCCCCCATCTTCCTCGACGCCAAGCTCAAGCTCTATCCAAAGATAACGATCGGCTGGGGAAGCCTCTTAGCACTTTGGGCGACGTACATGCTCGTTGCCAACGCCAAGAACTGGCGGCCCTACGAGCTCACCCTCCTCCACACCTTTGCAAGCTGGGCCGTTGTGATGGCCTTCTACAAGTGGAAGCCCTTCGATAAGCTCTACCTCTACGCCGTTTTAGCCCACATGTACGACATGGGTTCAACTGTCGCCGCAATACACTTTTACCACTACCGCGAGGTTCACTGGGTCGAGAGCCACCTCGTCAGATGGTTTGGAGCCTACGCCTACTACCCCTGGATAACCGTGATCCTGATAGTGGTCTACTACGCCCTGAAATACCTGGTCACTGACGAGGAGGAGAGGCGCTTCTGGTACCTCGCGATATACATCCTCGGGCTCGGACCGGCGGTCAGGGACCCGGCCCAGATGGTTCTTCAGATATGAGGCTTTTCCTTTTCTTCAGAATTCAGTCGGCTCCCCAATGCTGGCCTTCCTCTTATATAATTTGCCCAAAGTCCTCAATCGGCTTTCAGCCCTTTGCTCCGGCGCTAACTGGACTTTTTAATACCCTGCCCTCCTCTATCTCCTTCCTCAGGTTTTTCGCATCTTGCTCGGCATCCCTAACGCGGAAGACTCTCGCTATCCTCTCTACAGCCTCAAGCTTCCGCACAATCCCGTCCAGCCACGTGAAGACGTCACCAGGGTAGATTATCAGCCCGTAGACCTTCCTGAAGTGCTCCGCTATCTGAGTGGGGTGCTTGCCGCTCCTGCGGAGCTCTATTATTAAGTTGCTCACCCTCTCCATAGCGTAATCCGTGCACTCTTCCTCCGGGCACATGAAGAAGTCCTGGTAGAGTGTGAAGAGCCTCTCTGCTGCGTTGGGGCTCAGCTCCGGAATCACCTTGTCGAGCTCGTCTAAGATGGAGGCAAAGCTCGGGGAGAAGACGTTGGCGCTTATCCTTCCCCTCACGGCCCTCTCAAGCTCCCTCTGGAGGACGCTCCCCATGTACAGGTTCCCGAAGGGCAAAAGCTTAACCGCTATCCACCGGGCCGGCTTTTTCCCGAGGTTGGCCCTTATGAACCCGGCCTCCTTAGGCAGGAGAAAGCTCATGCTCACAGCCCTTCCGTAGGGCGTAACCTCGACGATGGGCCCCTTAAGTCTCACAAATCCGAACTCCTCCAGCTTCTCAAGGACTTTCCCTGCGCTCTGGTTGGCCCCCAAGCATTTAGCCTGCACTTCCTCGATGAGCTCAAGCCTGTTGAAGACGCAGGAATGAGCGAGAACGTTATCCCCCTCAAACTCGTCGCTCCACTCGACGAGAACGGGCTCTATTGGCGCCGTCAGAAGCTTAAACGCCACCTCGTCTTCAGTCCCCTCCATCCCGGCCGAGTACTTCCTTCCGGGCTCGACTATGAGATAAACCCTCCCCTTCTCGTGGTAGAGCGGCCTCCCAGCCCTCCCGAGCATCTGGTGGAACTCCCTAACGGTCAGCCACTTGTTGCCCATAGCTAAACTCTCGAAGATAACCTGCGAAGCGGGGAAGTCAACACCCGCTCCAAGCGCCGCGGTCGTAACGACGACGTCGAGCCTCTGGGCCAAGAACTCCATCTCGGTGAGCTTCCTCTGCCTGTAGGGCAGACCGGAGTGGTAGGGCTTCGCGCGGAGGCCTTTGCTCGTGAGATACGCTGAAAGCTCGTGCGTCCTCTTGCGCGAGAAGGTGAAGACTATCGTCTGCCCTTTGTAGCCCTGCCTCGACTTTCTCATAGCCTCGGCTTTACAGAGGTTCGCTATGTGCCTCCACTTCTCGCCCTCGCTCCTCGCTATTATCACGTGCCTCTCAAGGTCAACGGGCCTCTCGTCGTAGAGCACCAGCTTCAGCTCGAGTTCTTTTGCCAGCTCCTCGGGGTTTCCAACGGTCGCGCTCAGCCCTATGAACTGGGCCCTTGGATAGAGTCTCCTCAACCTCGCTATGAGGCCGTCCAGGCGGGGTCCGCGCTCCTCATCGTCCAGCGTGTGGATTTCGTCTATGATGACAGTTCCAACGTTCCCTATCTTCCTGCCTGCCCTGAGCAGGTAGTCTATTCCCTCGTAGGTTCCGACTATTATCTCGGCATCTATTCCAGTATCAACGACAACGAGCTCGTCCCTCGTCTTTATCCTGCTCATCCCAACGCGAATGGCAACTCTGAGGCCGAGCTTTGAATACCTCCTCCTGAAGTCCTCGTACTTCTGGTTTGCGAGGGCGACGAGGGGAACGAGGAAGAGCATCTTTTTGCCTTCCATCGCCTTTGGAACTCCAGCGAGCTCTCCGATGAGCGTCTTCCCGCTTGCTGTTGCCGAAACCACGAGAAGGTTCTCGCCTTCGAGGAGACCGTTCTTGACTGCCAAACTCTGAACCGGGAGGAGCTCGCTGACGCCCTCACTCTTCAGGACTTCCTTGAACTTCTCGGGAACGGGAAGGTCATCAACCTTAACC
>NZ_JALXBJ010000078.1 GCF_026991495.1 Thermococcus sp.
CGCGGGCCTGGAGAGTCCGTGGGCGTTTGCCCGCCAGGGTTCAAATCCCTGCCCCGGCGCCAAAATCCTTCTGCCCTTCTACATTCGGCCAGGACCTTTACAAAAGTAAAGGTTGATGTGGCCGGGAGGAAAACTTTATAACTCCCGTCCCCAACTCCCTCTGTACACATCAGTGCTGATGAACTTGAATGTTCATTGGGGTGGTTGAGGTGGAGAAAAAACTCAAGAAAAAACTCGCTGCAAAACCCCTCAATTTTGAGTCATTTTTCTCGGAAAAAGCCCTCGGGATGAAGGCCTCCGAGATTAGGGAGCTGTTAAAGCTCGTTGAGACGAGCGACGTCATAAGCCTCGCCGGAGGGCTCCCTGCCCCGGAGACGTTTCCGGTTGAGGTCATCAAGAAGATAACGGAAGACGTCCTGACGAACCACGCCGACAAGGCCCTCCAGTACGGAACCACGAAGGGCTTTACGCCACTCCGCCTTGCACTGGCCAGGTGGATGGAGAAGCGCTACCGAATACCGATGAGCAAAGTGGAGATAATGATGGTGGCTGGAAGCCAGGAAGCCCTCGACCTTTTAGGGAGGGTATTCATAAACCCCGGCGACGTCGTCATCGTCGAAGCACCTACCTATCTCGCCGCTCTCCAGGCCTTCAACTACTACGGCCCCGAATTCGTTAGCATACCAATGGACCACGATGGCATGAGGGTAGACGTCCTGAGGGAGAGGCTTGAGGAGCTCAAGGGGAAGGGCAAGCGCGTAAAGCTCCTCTACACGGTTTCAACGTTCCAGAACCCAATGGGCGTCACCATGAGCCTCGAAAGGAGGAAAGAGCTCGTAAAACTCGCGGGAGAGTACGACTTCATCATAGTCGAGGACAACCCCTACAGCGAGCTCCGCTACTCCGGTGAACCGATCCCGCCGATAAAGCACTTCGACAGCGAGGGACGCGTCATATACCTCGGGACTTTCTCAAAGATACTCGCCCCCGGACTCCGCCTCGGCTGGGTCTCGGCTCACCCCCACTTCATCAGGAAGATGGAGATAGCCAAGCAGAGCATAGACCTCTGCACCAACACCCTCGGCCAGGCGATAGCCTGGAAGTACGTTGAGGAGGGCTACCTCGACGAGCACATACCGGAGATAATCGAGTTCTACAAACCGAGGCGCGATGCTATGCTTAAAGCCCTTGAGGACTTCATGCCCGATGGGGTGGAGTGGACGAAACCGGACGGGGGCATGTTCGTTTGGGCAACCCTTCCGGAGGGCATAAACACCAAGACCCTCCTCGAGAAGGCGGTCTCGAAGGGGGTCGCCTACGTTCCAGGGGAGGCTTTCTTCGCCCACAGGGAGGTCAAGAACGCCCTGAGGCTGAACTTCACATACGTCCCGGAGGAGAAGATACGCGAGGGCGTGAAGAGGCTCGCCGAGGTTATAGGGGAGGAGCTCAGAAAATCCAGCTCCCAATAGTTTTTTAGTCCCTTCTACCTATTTGTTGAACGGTGATCCTTATGCGACCCATTATAGCGGTAGTCTCCAGTGGCCGGGAGGATCTGAAATCAGGGCCTGTCTCAAAGCACATAGAGCTCGTGAGGGAGAGCGGCGGGACACCTGTTATCTTCTTGGCAGGGGGGGACCCGAGGGACGTCTGCGAAATAGCCGACGGCATACTGCTCACGGAGGGGCCAGACGTTCACCCCTACTTCTACGGGGCCGACCCATCGCCTTTCCTGAAGACTGCGGACTACGACCGGGACAAGTTCGAGATAGAGCTCTTTAAGAGGGCTTTTGAGATGGAGATACCGGTTTTAGGCGTTGGGAGGGGAATGCACGTCATGAACGTCGCCACGAACGGAACCCTCTACCAGGATCTGACGAGGGAGATCCCAAAGGCGATAAAGCACGACTGGGATCCAAAGCTGGTTGACCCGTCCCAGAGGCTCCACAGCGTCCGCATGAAGACCGGCTCGCGCCTCTACGAGATGGTCAAGGACGATCTGAACGTCTCAAGTACGAACGAGGTCTTCATCCAGGTCAACAGCTTCCACCACCAGGCAGTGAAGAGGGTCGGCGACGGGTTCAGGCCGGTCGCCTTCTCAATAGACGGAGTGGTGGAAGCGATAGAGATGGGGGAGGGCTTTTACATCGGCGTCCAGTGGTGCCCGGAGTTCCTTCCGGAGATGAGGGGTATCTACCGCTCCTTTATCTCGGCCGCGAGGAAAAGCCAGCTCAGGAGAATAGAGCGTGAAAGCATTGAGGTTAAGTCAGAGGGGAACGAGGTGTGAGCCGTCGCAGGTTGGGAAGGAGCGGTAGCCTTCACGGCACGACCCAAAGGTGATTCCCTTCTCCACTATCTTTTTCTCGGCTTCCCTGAGCAGCTTGAACCTGAGCCCTCTGGGAAGGTAGTAGTAGCCACCAATCCGCTCTCCCCGTTCGTAGAGGGGCCAGAGTTTCTCCATAAGGCTTGGAAACTTCGCGAACATCCTCTTCTTCGAGTCAGGCCTCAGCTTGAGGGTCGAGACGGTTATATGGCTAACGAAGTCGAGGGCAGAGAGGGTTTCGTCGAAGTCCTCCCATGTGTAGAAGGGAATTATCGGGTCTATGCGCGCGTAGACCGAAATTCCGGCTTCCTTGGCCCTCTTCAGTGCCCGGATCCTGGCCTTTGGCGATGGGGCGTTCGGCTCAAGGAGCCTCGCCTTTCCTTCATCAACGGTTGTAACGGTCACCCCAACTGCGCACTTGAGCTCGCTCAGAAGGTCTATATCGCGCTCAAAGATGTCCGACTTGGTCAGGAGGAGGCACCTGACGTCATGGCGTTTGAAGAGCTGGAGAACCTTCCTCGTGATTCCAAGTTCCCGCTCAACCGTTGGGTATGGATCCGAGGAGTAGGAAAGGGCTATTATGAAGCGTTTGTCGAACTTTCTGAGTTCCCTCTCCAGCTTGGGGAGAAGGCCCTCCTTGGTTCTGACTTTGAAGGCCTTTGGGATATAGCTCGTTATGTAGCAGTAAACGCACGCGTGGTCGCAACCGGTGTAGACGTTCAGGGTGTACTTGAAGGGGCAGGTGCAGAGCTTTGACTTCCACGGATCGAAGGGCCTTATGTACATGATTCCACTTGGGGAAGGACTTTTAAAGGGCTTTCCTCATTACCCCCGGTGGTTAAGGTGGGGGAGCCGATAAAGGGAAGGGTTGAGTGGTTCAGGGACTATCAGTTCGTGGGGAGGATCGAAGGAGATAAGTGCTCGGTCATACTCGGGGAAGGCGGTATAAGCCCGATGCGCCTCCTTCTCCTGAGCGTCGCCGGGTGTACGTCCTACGACGTCGTTACGATACTCAAGAAGATGAGGGAGCCCATAGAGGGTCTTGAGGTAGAGATAAGCGGTGAGAGGCGGGAGGAGCACCCCCGGATTTACAATAGGGTTCACATCCACTACAGGATCTACGGGAACGTGAGGGAGGAGAAGGCCAAAAGGGCCATAGAGCTGAGCCAGGACAAGTACTGCTCGGCGAGCGCCCACGTGAAGCTCAGCGGTGCGGATTTAACGTACTCGCTGGAGATAGTTCCGGGAAAGGGTTAGCCTCTGGCTTTCCCACCGTTACTTTTTTCTCCCGAAGGCCTCGCCCTTCAAAGTGGGGAGGAGGTCAGAATTTGGCGGCAGCGTGGAGGCTCTGAAAGCGCCCACTGGAACCGCGGCTTATCAACCGCCTCGCAATCCCGCGCTCAAACCGCACCCACGAGACTGGCCTTTAGGGCTCGTGCTGAAGATGAGAACCCTTTTAAGCTCCCCGTTCAACGGGGGTTGGTGTTCGCCATGCGCGGTGATCTGATCAGGGTTCTGAGCAGTATCGAGGAGAAGGCAAACGAACTCAAACTCGACGGTTACAGCCCGGACGTTGTTCTCATGGGGCGTGAGGCGTACGAGTTCATGAAAGAGCAGGTGAGGGAAGAGTTCGGCGGCGATGAGGAGCTCCTTGAGCTTTCTGGCCTCAGGGTGAGGCTTCTTGACGAGCTCGGCGGGGACGCGGTCGTTGCCGACAGCGCGAGCCTTGGCTTCGAAGGGGGCGGCGCAAAGAGGATAAGGGTCATCCAATGAGCCCGAAGACCCTCCCGTCCCTCATTGCTACCCTCAGCCCGGAGAGGGCGAGCAGGCTGAGGGAAACGGCCACCACATCCGCCAGGCTTCCCGGGTTCCTTAAATCTCCATTCTCCCGTAGGAAGGCATCGAGCTCCTCCAGCTTAAGCCTTCCCGCGAGAACCTCGCCTGCCTTCTCCCTGACGAGCTCCGCTTCCCTATGGCCGGCTTTCCTCGCTATTAGGGTGTCCTCCCTCTCGGCCATCAGCTCGACGAAGGCCCTTACAACGGCCTCCTCGAAGGGCAACTCACCCAACAGCTCCATGAGCCTGTCGGCCGTTTTGTATGACAGACTGTAATCATCGAGCCACTCACAGAATACAAGCTCGCGCTCGCAGCCGATCTCGGCGAGCTTCCAGAGGTTCACCCTGTCGGCGAAGAGCTCCCTAAAGGAGCCATCGGCGTAGACGTCGTACTTGACCCCCCGGGGCAGGCCCTTGGGCCCGGCCGCCCTGATCGCCCGGTAGAGCTCCATCGTGTCCCTGACGGTCGATTCCCTGAGGAGAAGCCTCGCCTTTTCCCGCGCCTCCGCAACGTCCCTGGCCATTGAGAGGCCCATTATGAGGGGGATCGAGAGCGTGATTACACCGAAGTTTGGGTTGGCGTCCTGAACGCTCCTGGAGCCCTCCACGGCCCTTCTTATCAGCTCCCCGATCCGGGCCTCGTTCGGTGACAGGAGGCCCCTTCTCAGGAGCTCCCCGGTTTTTGCGGCCTCGTGGTAGAGGGGCAGAACCGCGGTGCTGGCGGCGATGAAGTGGTATAAAGTTAGGTCTTCGAAATCGGCAAAGCGGTTCACGTTGCCTGGTTTTGGAACGGCCGCCTCAAGCAGGGGCCCCATGATAAACGCTTTAACTATCCTCCAGAGCTCCATTCACAGCACCCATCTAAGGATGGAGAGGGGGTATAAGAATGCGACGGTCGCCCGGGCAACTCACCCCTTTCCCTTCACCCTTAGAATCCTGTAGATAGCCACTAAGATCAGCCCCAAGAAGGCCCAAACTGAGTAGTTGACCCAGGAGGAGGGGATAAAAGCCGCGTTGTAGAGGAGCACCGCCGTTTCCAGGAGGGTCACGCCGACGGAGAGGAGGGTGAAGAGCTCGGCGGCCCTCTTCCAGCCAAGCCTGCTGAACCTCAGAAGGGGGGCGAAGCCCGGCTCCCTCAGGAGGTAGGTCATCGCTATCAAAATCGGCTGGATGAGGAGGGGGAACAGGAGGATCCCAACGGTTTTTGAGGCGAAACCATTCGGCTTTCCAGAGGGACCGAAGTGTACGGCAACCTTCCCCGGAAGCCTCTCCCAGAGAGTTGCTGCGAGGAGGAGGTAAGCTAACAGAACGAGGAGCTGGAGGATGAGGTAGGGCCTCACATCGATCTCGATCGGCTTTTGGGGCTTTTCGGGGGCCTCTGTTGAGAGCTCCTCAAGCTCGTAGGCCCTCTTTGCCACCGCCGTCCCGAGGGGTATAAGGACAAGCACCCCCGCGAGCATAATGAGGACGAATGAATTTGGCGCCACGCCTATGAAAGCCAGAAAGAGCAGAAAGAGGGAGAGCCCGGTTATGAAGAGCCCAGCAAAGGTGTTGGCCTTCCTCCAGGCGAAGTCGGACTGGTAGGTGTAGCCGATCCTGAAGCCAACTAAGGAGTTCCTTCTGTTCCTGAAGGCAAGCGTCAAGAGCCCTGAAAGCAGAAGGACTATGGATATCGACACCTCAAAGGAGTTCATTCCGCTCCCCCCATCTTTTTTAAGACCTCCACAATGCCCTTTACCTCATCCCCAAGCTCCTCCAAAACGTCCCTTCCCAAATCTGTGAGGCGGTAGTACTTCCTCGGCCTGCCGCCGACCTCTGCCCACTCGTACTGAACTAGGCCGAGCTTCCCGAGGCCCTTAAGGATGTCGTAGAGGGCGCCCTCGCTGGGCACGATTTTCCCACCGCTCATTGCCCCCAGCTTCTTCCGTATTGCGTAGCCGTGGAGCTCTCCCTCCCTCTCAAGGAGAGAGAGAATCAGGTAGGAGTAAAGGCCGGCGCGAAGCTCCCTTCTGATCTTCTTAAGGGCCTTTTCCCTCTGATTTCCGAACAATTCTCTACCACCTCACCCTCCGCTCCCGCTCTGCCTTTGCCTGGGGAAGGAGTTTGAGGAGGGGAAGGGAAGCGATCCCGAGGGTGGTGTATGTGACGACCAAGATCCAGGTGGAGGGTGTGTACTGCCAATACAGTGCCATGGAATCCGCCGCCCAGTGCACCAGGAAGGCCAACAGGAACGCCCTTTTTCCCCAACCCCTCACGTGGGAGTAGGAAAACAGGCCCGCGGTTGAGGAGTGGAAGAGCAGGGCGAGGAACCTCTCAAGGGCCGATAAAAGAGAGGCCGAGCCAAGGAGGAGCGTTAGGAAGCCGATGTAAAGGGCCTCGGTGAGACCGAAGCCGGAACCGATGTATATGGCATCGCGGAGGTTCTTTCCGCGGGCGGAGTAGTATTTGACCCCCTCCTGGATTAAACCGGCTACGAAGCCCCCCCAGAGGATCGTTCCGAGGGAACCGGCGACTCCGAGGTAAGCGGGAAGTGATTGGAGGGGGGATTGAACGGCGATGGCTATCAGAAAAATTGCGAGCCCGAAGAGGACTTCAGCGACCCCGAAGCGCTTCAGGTAGAGCCAGATTAAGAGGAGGGCGGCGATGGCACCTGCGAGGGGATAGAGGACGGCCGGTGTTAGGGTTATGGAAAAGCCCTTGAGGTGAAATCCCTCCACCCTGCCGTCCCTCACGGTGATGGTAACGGTGTAATCACCCTTCTCTGCGATGACGCGGTAGTAATAGACACGGTAGGGACCCTCCGTTTTCACCCTCAGGAGCTCATAGCCGGTTATGGCGCCGTGCCCCCTGATAAGACCCTCCCTTATAGCCCTGAACTCGCCCCTCGTGAAGGCGGCCTTCATGAGGGGGCTCAGGTAGGGCTCGACAATGGAGTAGTTGCCCGTTTTCAGGGCCTGCATCATCGCCTCCTGAGGTGTGAGGGCGCAGACGGTCCCGGAGAAAATCAGTAGGAAGAGGGGGAAGAGGAGGAGTAGCCTTCTCATATCATTCCCTCTCGACGACGACGGCTGTTCCGAAGGCGTAGACCTCGGCCATCCTCGTGCCGACGTTCGAGGTCATGAAGCGCATTCCTATAACCGCGTTGGCCCCCATCTCCCTGGCGTTCTCCATCATGCGCTGGAGTGCTATCTCCCTGGCCTTCGCCATCATCTCGGTGTACTCCTTAACTTCCCCGCCAACGAGGTTCCTGAGGCCGGCTATTATGTCCCTGCCTATGTGGGTGGCCATGACGACGCCGCCCCGGGCGAGCCCCTTCACCTCCACAACCCTATAACCGGGTATTCCCTCCGTGGTGACGACGGTAAGTTCGTCCATACATCTCACCCCGATGTATCGGACTTCAATGTATAGTTGGGGATGATTCCTTAAAAACCTTTTGAGGCCCCGGGGCAAAAGCTTTTATCCCAAAGCGGTGGAGTATATTTGAGGGTGGGCGATGGAACCGCACGAATTCAAACTCACGGAGGATGGTATAAGGGCCGTCCTTCCCCCCCTTGAGGCGGAGATAATGGAGTACATGTGGCGGGCTCGCGTGGCCACTGCGGGCCAGGTGTACGAGCACCTCAAGAAGGCCCATCCAGACCTCAGGCGCTCCACGATCAGCATCCTTATGAACAGGCTGTGTGACAAAGGGCTCCTCTCAAGGAGCGTTGACCACGGGCGGGGTGGCATGAGGTACGTCTACTCCGTAACAACCAGCAGGGAGGAGTTCGAGAGGAAGGTTGTCCAGCGCATCCTGGACGCCCTGATGAGCAACTTCAGGGAGGCCACCTACGCCTACCTGTCCCAGATGAGAAAGCTCTGAGGGGATACCAATGAGACCGCTGCTTCCCCTGATCACCGCCTTCCTCCTCGCCTACCTCTTCGCGGGCAGGGCGGGTTTTTTAGGCGGGGTTCTCATCCTCGTGAGCGTGGTCTTCCTGGGCCTCCTAATCTCCGCCCTCTCCGGCCCTGAGCTCGTTGAGCTCTCCGATTCCTTCGGTGAGATAGCGGGGAGGATCAAGAACCTCGTGAGGAGGGCGGGGCTAAGGGGGGTTTCAGTCTACGTCCTCGAGGACTACCTCCCAAACGCCTATTCCACTGGGAAGAAGGTCATCCTCTCCCTCGGCCTCTTCGAGGTGCTCGATGAGGATGAGGTGTTAGGTGTTGTGGCCCACGAACTCGGCCACATACGGAACCGCGACACCCTGCTCTTTCCCCTGCTGGCGTATTTCAGGATCTTTGCCTTCGTTTTCCCCTTCGTGATGTGGGCTTTCACAGGTTCTTTTCTGGCCTTTCTGCTCTACATGACCCTGTACATCTGGTTTGAGGCCGAACGCTCCCGCTTCCTGAAGGGCAGAGAGTTCAGGGCAGACGACTTCGCCGTCAGGATACTCGACGTTCCGATGTCCCTCAAGTACGCCCTCGAAGAGCTGAAGAACTACGAAGACCTCATGGTGAGGGTTAAGAAGGGGATCAACCCCGGTATAGAGCCTAAAATCGAGAGGCACGGGAGGGGGAGAACCTACAGGAAGCCGGGCATCGTCTTCTTCCCGACCCATCCAAGCTACGAGGAGAGGATCTTCCGCATAGTTCCCCTCCTCGAAGAGCTCAGGTCCAGGGCCTGACCGGTGGTTGCAATGGGAGTTGAGGTGGTTCTTGACAGGGAGAGGGCTGAGAGGATAAAGAGGATCCGGCCAACGAAGGACGAGTACTTCATGCTGATAGCTAAGCTCGTCTCGCTGAGGGCTACCTGTCCGCGCCTCCGGGTCGGGGCGGTTGCCGTAAAGGACGGCTATATCCTTGCCACCGGCTACAACGGGGCCCCGAGGGGCATGGACCACTGCATAGACGTCGGCTGTCTCATAGTTGACGGACACTGCCACAGGGCCGTTCACGCCGAGCAGAACGTCATTGCAATGGCGGCCAGGAAGGGGATAAGCCTCGAAGGCGCGACGCTGTACGTTACCCACTTTCCCTGCGACACCTGCTTTAAGATCGTCATAAACGCGGGTATAAGGGAGATAGTCTACGAGGAGATGTACCCGAACGAAGCTACGGAGATCCTTCTGAGGGAGGCGCAGGAGAAGGGCATAATAAAGATAAGGCAGTTCAAGCTTCCCAAAGAGCGCGTGAGGCTTTTCCTTGAGGAGCTATTCGGTGAGGACTTTTAATCCTTTCCATCGAGCTTCTTCAGTCTCTCGTTGATCTCCTCGAGTTCTATCGCTATCTTCCTCGTCAGTTCGGTTATCTCCCGCTCCGCCCTGTCTATCCTGAGGTACATGTCGAACATGAGGAGGAATATCAGGCCTATAGAGACCACGAAGAGCGCATCGAGTCCCCTGCCGAGGCCCAGTATATCCTTGACCTCGTAGGATATCCTGACCGGGAATACCGCTATCAGGATGAAGACCGCAAAGATGAGTCCCCAGGATACGAAACCCCTCCAGTCCATCAGGCCCCTCCTGTAGTCTAGGAAGACCTTCCAGAGCAGGTAGAGTATAACAACAATCGCTATGTACTGGGCAACGTACACCGTCATCACCTCAGCTTATCGAACAGCAGGTTGAGGGCTATCTTAAGCCCCTCGAACACGTTCGTTCCCTTTTTCATCGAGTATTCGCTATAAACGGCCCTTATTGGGACCTCAGCGATTTTACAGCCGGCTTTGGAGGCTTCTATGATTATCTCGCTTGAAACCGCGTAGCGGTCGCATGTGATCCTTATCTTTCCCGCGCAGTCCCTGCTGAAGCACCTAAGGCCGCTCTGGCTGTCGCTGACATACTTCCCTGCAAAGAGGGCCGTTACAACGTCCAGCACCGCGTTTCCGAACCTCTTCACAGCGGGCATTTGGCTCACGTCCCCTTTGAGCCTTGAGCCAACCGCGAAATCCGCCCTCCCCTCCGCAACGGGCCTCATAACCCTTATGGCATCCTCGATAAGGTGCTGGCCGTCGGCGTCAAAGGTCAGGATGAGCTCCGCCCCCTTTCTGAGGGCGTAGGAGAGGCCCGTGCCCAGCGCACCCCCAAGCCCCCTGTTCACGAGGTGGGTGAGGACGTGAACCCCCCGCGACCTCGCGATCCCCTCCGTCCCGTCCTTAGAGCCATCGTTCACGACGATAACCTCATCGCGTCTGAAATACCTGAGGAGGTCGTCGAGCACCTTTCCTATCGTTTTTTCCTCATTGTAAGCCGGCACAACGACGTAGGTCGAGAGGAGCCTCTGGAGGAGGCTGAGGAGATCTCCCATCGTATCAACTTCAAAGTCCGGCTCTGCCTCCACGGAAAAGCTCATCCTTCCGGATTCGTGGCCGCTTACAAGGACGGAGATGGCACCGGCCTTCCTCGCAGAGATGACGTCGTACCCATGGTCGCCCACCGCTATCGTCTTCGAGGCCTCCACACCGAGCGCTTCCATGGCGTGAAGGAGCTGCCCGGGGTTTGGCTTGAGCTGATCCGGGGGCACATCATCCCGCGCGATCACGGCGTCTATCATTCCCGCGAGCCCGTTCTTCTCCAGTGCGTAGAGGGCAGCTTCCCTGCAGCTCCTCGTCACGACGGCGGTCTTTATCCCCCTCTCCCTCAGGAAGCCGAGAACCTCAAGGGTTCCCTCAAAGGCGTAGCTCTCCTTCATCCTCTCCACTTCAAGCTCGACCTGGATGGAGTGGAGCTCCTCGAAAGGCATCCCAGTTTCCTTCGATATCCTGATGAGGCTCTCGTACATGGGTGTCAGATCGCCGATGAGTTCCTCCCCGAGCCCCATCCCGAGAAGCCTTCTCCTCAGCTCCTCCTTGATCTCCGAGAATGGTTGAGGGGCGCCTATCAGCGTTCCATCGAGGTCAAAGATCACTGCCCTCACGTCCACTCCTCATCCCCTCCACTGCACCCAGCACTCCTTCGGAGTCTCGTAGATGACCCCCCACTCGATGTACTCCAAAGTGTCCCCGAAGATCCCCTTAATGGAGCCGGCAAAGCTCCTCATGCCCTTCATGTCCTTGAACTCAGCTATTATCGCTATCTGGGCACGGCCGCTGATCCTGTAGACAGACTGGACGTTCTCCCTCTCCGCGAGCCTGAGCACGAGCTTGTCTATCTCGGGCCCCTCCACCTTCAGCCTGAGCAGGAACAGTATCTTGACGAGCCTCCCCAAGAAGGAGTGGTCGACGACCGCGGAGTAGCCGCGGATCGCCCCCAACCCCTCAAGCTTCTCCAGCCTCTTCTTAACGCTGGCCGGCGAGAGGCCAACTCTGCGCCCTATTTCTGTAAGCGTCATCCTCCCGTTTTTGCGGAGGAGCCTTAGTATTTCCTCGTCTTTCTCGTCTATCCCGGCCATCTGCTACACCGCTCCGGAAAAAAGCTCAACGGGTTATCCTTATCTCCCTCATGAGTTCGAGCGGCTCCGGGTGCCTCTCGAAGTACTCCCTGATGGGCTTAAGGAGGTCAATAAGGTAGTCGGCAACCGCGTTCTTGAGGTCGAGCGGGTGGAGCTTTCCTTCCGCGAAGTCCCTCCTCAGTTCCTCGAAGGTGGTGTAGGTAACGTCCCCACCGAACTTGGCCGGCCTGTGAATCGTGAACTCAGTCGGTTCCTCGCGGAAGATTATGTGCTCCGTCCAGTCCAAGACGGGGTTGTATTCGACCTCCTTAGCGGGGCAGAATGCCTTTCTAAGCTTTCTCCTTATCTCCCCCGGGCTGTCGTGGATGAAGACGGCCGAGTAGGGCTTGCTCTTGCTCATCTTCATCTGGGTCTTCAGCTCTTTGAACTGCTCCTCGCTCTCTATCGGCCATACCGGCGGTTCCTGAAGGCCGAGGAGGAGGTGGTGGTGAAGCGCTACCGGCTTGAGCTTTTCGCC
>NZ_JALXBJ010000079.1 GCF_026991495.1 Thermococcus sp.
ATAATCCCGGAGATAGAGGCTATAAACCTCGATGCACTCTTTGAGCTTGAGAAGGACGGCTACTTTGTCGTTCCGAACGCGAAAGCAACGTGGATTGCCATGCACCGCGAGCGCACCAGAGAGACCCTCGCGAAGAAGGCAGAGGTTCCCACCTCGCGCTACGCCTACGCGAAAACGCTCGACGAGCTCTACGAGGCCTGCGAGAAGGTGGGCTACCCGTGCCACACCAAAGCCATAATGAGCTCCTCCGGAAAGGGCTCCTACTTCGTGAAAAGCAGAGAAGATATCCCGAAGGCATGGGAAGAGGCAAAGATGAAGGCCCGCGGTAGTGCAGACAAGATAATCGTCGAGGAACACATCGAGTTCGATGTTGAAATCACCGAGCTCGCTGTGAGACACTATGACGAGAACGGAGAGATAGTCACGACCTTCCCGAAACCCGTCGGCCATTACCAGATTGATGGTGATTATCATTCCAGCTGGCAGCCGGCCGAGATAAGCGAAAAAGCCGAGAGGGAGGTTTACAGGATAGCGAAGCGCATAACGGATGTTCTCGGCGGTCTCGGTCTCTTTGGCGTTGAGATGTTCGTGAAGGGCGACAAAGTCTGGGCCAACGAAGTCTCTCCAAGACCCCATGATACTGGCATGGTGACTTTGGCTTCTCACCCGACGGGCTTCTCCGAGTTTGGCCTTCACCTGAGGGCCGTCCTTGGGCTTCCAATCCCTGGGGAGTGGGTTGATGGCTACAGGCTCTTTCCGATGCTCACGCCCGCGGCAACCCACGTCATAAAGGCCAACGTCTCCGGCTACTCCCCGCGCTTCCGCGGTCTGGCGAAGGCTCTAAGCGTTCCCAACGCGACGGTAAGGCTCTTCGGGAAGCCCGAGGCTTACCCTGGAAGGAGGCTCGGCGTGGCGATAGCTTGGGACAAGAACGTCGAGGATGCCAAGAAAAAAGCGGAGATGGCCGCCCACTCGATAGAGCTGAGAACGCGCTCCTCTGACTGGCATGGACAGGATTACGAGGTGAGAAAGCACCATGGGATGCAATACGGAGCCTTTTGAAAGTCAATGCCAGGGATGTTTGTGTACACTGGGCCAGTGAACAGGGATGTAGGTTTATCCAATGAACTGTATAATACCCAAAAAGTTTAAATTTGGTTGTCCACATCTTTGAACGTTCCACGGATAGAATAAGTTGCTGAATATAGAAAGTTGAATAAGAAGCTGGATGCAGGGGGTTGAATCCGGACGTGGAATAAGATGGGTGGAATTGAGGACTCAGCCCTTCATTTTCAGGTTTTATTGAGTCTCGCGCATTCTCCTCCTGTATTCTGCGAGCTTCTCCCCGAGGTTCTCATCCTTCAGGGCGAGCAGCTCAACAGCCAGTAGAGCCGCGTTCTTCCCGTTGTCTATTCCGACAGTTGCAACGGGAACCCCCGGCGGTAGCTGGGCGATGCTGAGGAGCGCATCTATGCCACCGAGCTTTGCCGAGACCGGGACGCCGATTACAGGCTTCGTCGTGTGCGAGGCTATAACCCCCGGCAGGGCGGCGCTTAAGCCCGCTATCGCTATGAAGACGTCGTAATCCTTCTTCGCGAGCCTTTCGACTTTCTCAGGGTCCCTGTGGGCGGAGGCAACCTCGACGTCGTAATCAACGCCGAACTCGTCGAGAACCCGCGTTGCCCTCTCGGCTATACGAGAGTCGCTTTTGCTACCCATAACTACGAGAACCCTCATGACACCACCGTGTGCATAAAAACGTCAAATATTTAAAAATTTTAGCATTAAATAGCCGTTAGCATGTCAAAGGAACTCGACCCCGTTCCTCCTGACGATGTACTCGAAAGTGGGTATCCCATCGAGGTCGGGCGCCTTCATTATCTTCATCGTTCTCACAACCCGCTCCTCTCCCGTTATCCTGCTCTCCGTCTTGAGGACGTACGATGCCTTCCTGTAGATGAGGGGGAGCACCACCACGTCGTTTCCCGAATAGACCCAGACGTTGGTTCCCGCGGGGTACTTCTTGTAGACGTCCGACTTCGCCCTCTGGAGGTCAATCATCTCAAGATAGCGCTGCGTCTTCTGGGGCCCGAACATGTGGAGGTAGTCCGAGATCGAAATCGCGATCCCCCAGAGCTCCCTGCCCTCGAACATGTTGAGCCTCTTCCACTTCTCCTTGTGGGCTCCTATGACTTCGAGGTACTTGTCGTTCAGGGTTTCGAGGCTTATTGGCTGCGACAGGTACCACACGTTGCCGGTTCCCCGCCTGAGGTTGTAGAGACTGCCGAAGGTGTCCACTATCATCAGCCTGTTCTCCCGGAGGTGCCTCTCAATATCGATTCCGAAGCGCTCGGCAACGGCGGTGAAGGTCGAGAGGGGGAGGCCTATGTTGAAGTAGCCCACGAGGTTGTCCGATTCGAGCTTTTCCTTCATAACCTGAAGGGCGAGGGACTTGCCGAGCGACCTCGGGTCGGCCTCGTGTATAAGGATCAAACTCCTCTCCTTGACGCCTCCCAAAACCCTGTCCACGGGCTTTAGGCCAAGTTTAAGGCTCATCCTCACCACCTTTCGTCACAACCAGCTTTCTCTCGTCGTTCTCAAGAAAGCTCTCTATCACGAGGTCCGAGTAGAAGTAGGCCAAGTCATCCATCCCAGGGCATTCTGGGAGGAGGTACGTCTTCACAGCTGAGAGCCGCAGGGGAACCTCAAGGAAAAGGTTCCACAGCCTCCGCTGAACCTTCAGCGGGTTCTGGAAGAGCCTGCAGATTCCGGACTCAAGGTGCCCGACGACGATGGCGCTCTCCGGCCTCGGTTCTAAGGTCTCTATGAGCTCGGACACGAGCCTGCCGTACTTGAGGACGAAGACGTTGTCATCGAGGTACCCCCTGAGGGTCAGCACACCATCCATCTCGGGCTCTATCCCCTTCATAGAGCCAAAGGCATCGAAGATGAAGAGGGTCTTTCCTAAGTGCTCCTCGTACTCTATACCAAGCCTCCCCATATCCCGGAGGAGGCTCTGCAAGGGCTCGTAGGAGACCAGCCAGGTGTAGCTCCCGCTCTCAATGTATTCAGCCGCGACCTCCAGACCGAGGAGGTAACCGAATGATGCCATGTCCTGGTCTATGATGCTGACGATGCCGTTTGAGTTCAGGACGTTTCTGATCAGTGTGAGTAACTGCTCCCTGTCCCTCACTCACCCCACCATGAACTTTTGGGCATGGAGGAATAAAAACATTTCCACACACTCATGAACCTGAGACAGCGTTTTAATACTGCAATGAAACTTGATGACAACACGAGAATCTCCGGCCCCATTCTTACCATCTAAAAGTTAAAATAAAGCTTAAAAATATGATTTTTTAACATTTCTATGGTGAACATCATGAGGATCCTGCTCGTCGGCGGCGGTGGAAGGGAGCACGCAATAGGCGAGGCCCTCGTCAGGGCTGGAGCCGAGCTCTACGCGGTCTCAAAGCACATGAACCCCGGCCTGGCAGGGCTCGCAAAGGACTACGGCCTGGCCAGAGAAACGGACGTGGAGAAGGTTCTATCCTACGCCGAGAAGTTCGGGGTTGATATGGTCTTCATCGGCCCGGAGGCACCGCTTGAGAGGGGCATCGTTGATGCCTTTGAGGAGGCCGGTATACCCGCGGTTGGCCCGAGCAGAGAAGCCGCTAAGCTTGAAACGGACAAGGCCTTCGCAAGGGCCTTCATGCAGCGCAACGAAATCCCCGGGAGAAAGGCATTCAGGGTATTTACAGACGTCGAGGAGATGCGCTCTTGGATAGACGACTTTGGAAAGCCGGTTGTAGTTAAGCCCATCGGCCTCACCGGAGGGAAAGGGGTTAAGGTAGTGGGCCACCAGTTGAAGGACAACAATGAAGCCAAAGCCTACGCGGAGGAGCTGATAAGGCGGGATGGAAAAGTTCTCGTTGAAGAGCGCACCGACGGCGTTGAGTTCACCTTCCAGGTCTTCAGCGACGGGAAAAAGGTCATCCCAATGCCCCTCGCGCAGGACTATCCACACGCCTACGAGAACGACGAGGGGCCGATAACCGGCGGCATGGGGAGCTATTCCTGCTCAAACGGTCTTTTGCCCTTCGTGACGAAGAAAGATTACGAGAAAGCCTTTGAAACTCTCAAGGTAACAATCGAGACGATGAGGAGAGAAGGGATACCATATAAGGGCATCCTCTACGGACAGTTCATGCTCTCCAGGGAAGGGCCGGTTCTCATCGAGTACAACGCCCGCTTTGGCGACCCGGAGGCGATGAACGTCCTCCCGCTTTTGAGGACACCGCTGACGGAGATAGCCGAGGGGATCGTTGACGGCAGCCTGGGGAAGGCCGAGTTCGAGGGCAAAGCGACGGTCGTGAAGTACCTCGCGCCGAGAGGCTACCCAGTGAACCCGGTCAGGGGGGTTAAAGTGGAGGTTGATGAGAGGGCTATAAAGGAGACCGGAGCGAGGCTCTACTACGCCTCCATAGACGAGAACCTCACGCTACTCGGCTCAAGAGCGATAGCGGTCGTTGGAATAGCCGAGAGCATTGAAGAGGCCGAGAGGATTGCAGAAAGCGCTGTTCAGTACATCAAAGGTGAGCTGTTTTACAGAAGGGACGTTGGGACGAGGGAGAGCGTCGAGAAGAGGATTCGCCTTATGAAGGAGTTTGGAAAGGAGTTCGAGCCGAATCCCTGCTGAGGTGGGCAAAAATGATAAGCCGTGACGAGGTTTTGGGGATCCTTGAGAAATACGATCCTGAGCGGATAACAGTGGGCGTTATCGGGAGCCACTCAGCTCTGGACATAGCCGATGGGGCGAAGGAGGAGGGCTTACCGGTTCTCGTTGTCGCCCAGCGCGGAAGGCACAGAACTTATGCAAACTATTTCAAGCTCAGGAAGACGAGGGACGGATTAACCAAGGGCTTCATCGACGAGGTTGTGATCCTTGAGAAGTTCGCCCAGATCGTGGAGGTTCAGGAGGAGCTCGTTAAGAGGAACGTGGTCTTCGTTCCAAACCGCTCCTTCGTCGTTTACACGGGCATAGACCGCGTTGAAAACGACTTTCGCGTTCCCCTCTTCGGGAGCAGGAACCTGCTCAGAAGTGAGGAGAGGAGTGAGGAAAAGAGCTACTACTGGCTTCTTGAGAAAGCTAAGCTCCCCTACCCGGAGGAGGTAAAGCCCGAGGAAATCGATGATGTCGGCCTCGTCATTGTAAAGCTCCCACACGCCAAGAAGAGGCTGGAGAGGGGGTTCTTTACCGCGGCAAGTTACAAGGAGTTCCGCGAGAAGGCGGAGCGGTTGAAAAAGCTCGGCGTCATCACGGAGGAAGACCTTGCAAGGGCGAGAATCGAGCGCTACATTATAGGGCCTGTGTTCAACTTCGACTTCTTCTACTCTCCGCTCGACGGGGAGATCGAGCTGCTCGGGATAGACTGGCGCTTTGAGACGAGCCTTGACGGCCACGTAAGGCTTCCGGCGAGTCAGCAGCTTACTCTGCCCGAGTGGCAGTTCGAGCCCGAATACACGGTTACGGGTCACGCCGCCTCGACTCTCCGCGAGTCGCTTTTGGAGAAGGTCTTTGACATGGCGGAACGCTATGTCAGGGCGACGCAGGAGTACTATCCGCCGGGGATAATCGGGCCGTTCACCCTCCAGACGGCCGTGGATAAAGACCTGAACTTCTACATCTACGATGTGGCCCCGAGAACCGGGGGCGGAACGAACATCCACATGGCTATGGGACATCCCTACGGGAACTCCCTCTGGAGAAAGCCGATGAGCACCGGCAGGAGGGTGGCTCTGGAGATAAAGCGCGCGGCTGAGCTGGGTGAGCTTGAGAAGGTTGTTACATAGCGGTACCAAAGGTTGCAACGCCTTTTTATCGATTTTTCACAGATTGAAGGACTATTTTAAGAGCAGAGGGTTTATAAACGATTAACCACAATATGAGTAGGGAGGACTACGGCATGGAACGCCCCTGGATAAAAGCGTTCGTCATCGTTTTCATAGCCCTCATGATCGCAGGGACGGCGTTCTACTTTAAGAGGGGCGCGGCGGAGAAGGAAGCGGTAAGCTTCAGGCCGGTTTACCTCTCCAGAGTTCCCCTTAACGTGGAGTTCTCAAACGATGGGCCAGAGCTTTTAGTAGTTAGCCCCTTGGATATCCACAAGGTGGACCCCGGGGAAAGCAGGCCAATCCTCGTTGTAGGAAAGTTAAACACTACCAATCTCGTTGAGGCCATCAATGTGACTCCACAGATGGATCCTCTTAACCTATCATCCAAGGCAGCTGTAATTTACAATGGGAGGTTAATATTTCTTGTATCGGGTGATCTCGGAGGGTTTTTAGAATGGGTTTCCTGGATCATAGCCCACGAGTCCCACTGGGATCTCGGTCTCTACTCCAGGAACTCCGGGGTTCTTCTGAGCACTCGGGAGCTCCAAGCTGAAACTCCTGATAGAAACTGGAGTGCAGTAGGGGGCGAACTTTACAAACACCAGCTCCTCCTGAAAATAATCGTTCCGGGAAGAGAAAATGCGGAATTTTCAGTGACTCCGCTAAACGGGAAGCTCTTGGACTATGATCCAACCACCTCCAAGTTCCGGGATCTGATAATCCACGACCGCTCTTCGTTTGCTGCGAACCGGGCCGGCTGGATGGTGGAGAACCATGGGGAAGGAAACGTCCACTTGAAGGCTATTGTCGGAATTGACTCCGAAGGCCTAACGCTCCGCTACAGCCTCAACGGGATAGCCGGGCTTCTGCTCGTGCCTTTCTCTTCCTGAAGCCCGCTCTTTAGGCCGGGGGCGGTCGTTTTTGAAAATCCTGTGGTGTAACCCGGAAAATCTGGAATTTGTTCCTCTTTCGCTTTTTTAGACTGCACTCCCTTCGAGAAACTTTTTTAAGAGGGAGAAGGCCGCTTCCCCTGTAAAATGACCCCCGGAGGTTGAAACCATGGATAAGCGCTGGGAGTTCGCCTTCATGGACATGCTGGTCGTCGCGTCCGGCTTTGGCACGATGCACATGCTTGAGAAGTTCAAGGACACCGTCATCGCTCATTATGGCATCACCGAAACTGCTATGGGCTATCAGCAGACCGCCTTTGTCGTCGGCCTCTTCGTCGCCTTCCTCCTCGGTGGTACGAGCCTCTTCAAGGGTTCCTTCAAGAGGAGCGTCGCTTTGATAGTCAGCTTCGCAGCGATACCGCAGTTCATCATCCCCTTCGTAGGCAACTGGTGGGGGATCGTTGGCCTCCGCTTCTTCCAGGGCTTCATAGTGGCCCTCATAGCGGTCTTCAGCAACCAGGTGGGCAGGCTCTTCTTGGCTGAGAGGCCCTTCGCCAAGGGCATAATACTATCCGGGATATTCTGGGGCGGGATATACGGCATAAGCCTCGCCAAATGGGCCTCACGCACCTACACGGGCTGGGACGCCGTCAGGAACGCCTTTCTTATCTCAGCCGCCGTTATGTACGCCATCTTGGCACTTTGGTGGCTCCTCGTTGAGGACTTCGAGATACCCAAGGAAAAGCACTCCGCAAAGGGCTCTAGCGTCTGGAGGATGCCCTTTACTTGGGTCTTCGGCTTCACCTTCTTCCCCGCGCTTTGGGTCATCTTCACCCTGGGCTCCTTCACCCTTCACCACGCCGAGTTCTCAAGCTCGGAGACGGCGAACCTCGTTATAGCGCTTGAGGTCTCGATGGCCCTCTGGTCGATAATAATGGGCTACCTCGGCTACCGCCTCTCGGTTGAGAACACCTCCAACAGGGGGCTCTTCAAGGCGATAGTCAGCGTCATGACCCTCTCCTATGCCGTAACGTTCATCGGACTCTTCATCGTCTGGAAGAGCATCCTCTCCAGCGACTACACCCTCGCCATGATCGGGCTCGCCCTCACCGGAATCGTTCAGGGAACTGGCCCGGCCTTCTGGACAACTGCACCAGCGGCTTACCCCAAAGAGGTGTTCCCCGAGGCCAGCTTTGCACTCGGCCTTATCTCAAACTCGGCCAACGCGGTGGCCCCGAACGTGATGTTCATCCTCGTGAGCGGGGTTACCCAGGGGATGCTCATCTTCCTCGCGATGCCCCTCCTGGGCATAGCCCTCCTCCTGATCTCCTCCAGGATGAGGCTCCCCGTTGAGGAGCTCGGGGCCTGATTTTTTATTCTCTTTTCTCACCGCCTCCAACTCCAGCGCGCAGACCCCGGCCTCCAATTTTTTGACATTTTTATGCCGAAACAAACCTTAAAAACATCCAATTTTTACATTTTTATGGTAAGGTGATGCCCATGAAGTGGAAGGTTGCCGTCATCGTTCGCCTGAAGGAAGGCCTAAACGACCCCGAGGGCAGGGTCATAGGAAAGGCCCTGGGAAACCTCGGCTACACCGTTGAGAACCTGCACGTTCCCAAATACTTCGAGTTCGAGCTCGATAGCGAAAACCCGGAGGAAGAGGTCGAGGAAATGTGCAAAAAGCTCCTCGCAAACCCGCTCATCCACAGCTGGGAGTACAGAATCGAGCCGGTGAGCTGAGATGGTGAAGTTTGCGGTTGTCGTTTTTCCAGGAACCAACTGCGACTTCGAGACCGAGATGGTCATAAGGAAGGCCGGCGCCGAGGCCGAGAGGGTGTGGTATACAACCAGCCTGAAGGACTTCGATGGAGTTGTTCTTCCGGGTGGCTTCAGCTACGCGGATTATCTCCGCGCGGGAGCGATAGCCGCTCGTCAGGAGATAATGGAGGAAGTAAAGGAATTCGCCCACGATGAAAGGCCCGTCCTCGGGATATGCAACGGCTTTCAGATCCTCACGGAGGCGGGCCTTCTGCCCGGTGCGTTAAGACCGAACAAAATCCCGCGCTTCCTCTGCAGGTGGGTTCACCTTCGCGTTAACGACATCGAAACGCCCTTCACTTCGCTCTACGAGCAGGGAGAGGTCATAAGGATGCCGATAGCCCACGCTGAGGGCAATTACTACACCGAGGATCCTTCAAAGGTCAGGGTGGTCTTCCAGTACAGCGACGAGAAGGGAAACGTAACCGAGGATGCGAACCCGAACGGCTCGGCTCTGAACATAGCGGCTGTAGCGAACGAGAAAGGCAATGTCCTCGGGACTATGCCCCACCCTGAAAGGGCGAGCGACCGCTTCCTTGGCAGTGAAGATGGCTTGAGGCTCTTCAGGAGCATGGTGGAGTGGGCGAAGATGTAATCATACACTCCTCTTTCAATTTTTCGCAGGTTTTGGAATTTTATCGTTTAGAAATGATTGGCCCTCTTCTTTTGTATGACTTTTTCACCCAGTAAATCTTTTAAAAACAGAGGGAAACATGCAAATTGACCACGATGTTTTATCGTTCCTGGAGGAAGGATATCATGAAGACCCCTCTCAGGATTCTGCTGGTTTTAGTTCTCCTAACTGCCACACTTGGGTGCATCTCGAGTCCACACCCGACGACTCCGAGTTCTCAGAGGATGCCGCAACGCCCACACAAACGTCACAAACACCAGAAAACACAGCTCTCACCAATGTCCAGCCCTATGGGGACTGGTACCACAACTCAACAAGATATTTTGAAGTTTATTATCCCAAAGAAGTCCGCGATGATCCAGTACTGCAGTCGAAGCTCAACATGCTCCTCTTAGGAGCGGACAGCGCCTACGAAGGCTACTCCAAGCTCTTTGGAAGCGAACCACAGAGGGCAAAGATATACCTCCACCCATCAAAGGAGGCTCTCGAAAACACCACCGGGAAAAAGACCCTCTGGCTCGTGGACTACAAGAAAAGGGAAATACATGTTGCTCTGATTAAAGAAACTGGTGTGTATTCATCGCTTGATGTTGCTTCGGCGCTCTTAGAATACGCGGCCGGTAAGAGGCTCCCCGATGTTCTTGCCGTCGGGTTTGGAGTGCTGGATGGTGGGCCAATACCAATAGGCCCACAGGAGAAGAAGACGAAATACGTGAGCATAGAGAAGCTAAAGTCCCTGAACCTCAGGGAAAACTACAACGAGACCCTATACGCCGAAGCGGGAGACCTGCTGTGGTACATTGCGGCGGAATACGGTCCGCAGGCCCTTATAGAAGCCCTGAGGAAAGGTGACATCTCGAAAATTAACGAGAAGGAATTCATGGAGTCAGCAACCTCTGAGCAAGAGGAAACCGTTGAAATTGGAGAGACCATCCTCAACCTGAACCTGACCTCCTCCCCGCCCTAAAGGGCGAGGGTTCCAACGAACTAACCCCTCGCTAAGGGCGGAGAGGTTTGAGGGGCTTCATTCAAACCCAACTCAAAGTGGGCTTTCAGCCCCTCCGGCCCGGTCTTAGGCCAATTACCCCTCCCCTGAGCGTAAAGCCCGCTCAGATTCGGGGTTATGGTTTTCACCACCTTCTTCAAAATATTGAACGCTCCAACCAAATCCGCATTGAAGATAAGCCCCGTTGCGGGACACTTAAATAAACCACGAACAAACCTCGCCCCATAGTGAGGCTTCCCGCAGACAGGGCAGGTTTTAGAAGTGAAAGCCTCGTCCACAACCTCGACGAGAATACCATACTCTTCGGAGACTTCTTTAAGCCTTTGAATCACTGTGTTAAACCGCCAGACGTGAGAAAGCAGAAAATTCTGCTTCTTGCTCTTATCGGAGTTCCTGGCGATTCCCTTGGGATAGCCGACTACAATCCTTGAAACTCCAAGACGGTAGAGCTTTTCGACAGTTTGCCTTACTGCCGTGTTGATGTAGTGCCTCGTTTGGAGTTTAGCCTTCTCATGCATTCTCCTGAGCTTTCTACTCGTTTTAGCTCCGCTCTTGTTAAGTTTAGATTGGTATTCAGCAATCTTCTTCCTCCAGTAAAAGTCAATACTCTTTAACGGTCTTCCATTCACGAGGAAGCTTTCACCGTTCTCAACGTAGACGGCCATTAAATTATTCACTCCCAAGTCAATTCCTGCCGAAAGGTTGCCCAAAGGCTGTCTTGGAACTTTAACCCACTCACCATTGATTAGTTTCTCCTCGACGGTGAAGCTAACGTGTGCATACCATTTCCGCTTAACGGTGTCATAGGTGAGTTCTAATCTTCCCTGCTTGCCCTTCAGGTGAATTCTCCCCTTGAATTGAACTTCTAAGCGTTTAAACCTACCGAGACCCATCAGGACAAGTTTATTCTCTTCAATCCTGTATTGTGTATTCCTCAAGATTATTATGTGGGCATTCTTGATGTATTCCGGCGGTTTTGGCCTCATCCATTTCGGAAGTTCCCAGTTTCTCTTGCCCCGAAGGAGCGAGAAGAAACTCCGCCAAGCTTCGGCGTTCTTCCTCGCTATTGTTTGGACCGTGGCAGAACCAACCTCTTTCTTGAACTCTTCATAGACTATCTTCTGTGTTTTCAGAAAGTCCACTGGTTTACCTTCAAAGAATTCCCGCCTTCTCAGGTAGTTTACCCGGTTCCAGGCTTTAGAAGTGATTAGGGCCAACTCTTTGAGGGCCTTCTCCTGTTCCTTTGAGGGTTGGAGTTTGAGGGTTACTGAGCGCTTCATTTCTCCTCGCTTTCAACTTTTTTAATCCAGTCGAGGATTGCCTGCTCGGCGGCTATGCTCAGGCCCCCTTTTCTTCCACCGTAGAGTTTCCCGACGAGTTCTCTGAACTTTTTCTCCACGTCGTCCCTCAGGTAGATGTCGATTCTCCCCACTATTGCCCACCCAATGGTGAGTATGGGTGGTTAGTGTATTTAAGATTTTCTGTTGCTTTCCTGTTAAGAGGCTGTTTGGGGGGTTTACTGCATCCCCGCCGTGAACGGCAAGGTTTTCAAGAGAAAAAGATAA
>NZ_JALXBJ010000080.1 GCF_026991495.1 Thermococcus sp.
GGAATTCTACCAGCAGAAACCAACATCACCGCCTCCCAAAGACCGCGGCAATTAAGCTCAACCCCACCAGCATCGCCGGGCCACAGATCGAGCTGTTCTTCTCGGGCTTTGACGTTTCATTGGGGGCGCTGGGTGTCTTTCTCAACGGTTCTTTCTGCTGGGGCGCAGTTCCAGCAGGGGCGGAGGCCGTTGAACTTGTGGATTCCGCTGAGGTGGGGGATAGGTTTTTGAGATATGAGATGACCTCCGAGGAGACCCTCGATTGAAGCCTGCTAAGGGCCGTGTAGTTTAATCTTCCCGAGGCCATGGACGAGCGGAGGAAGCTTGAGATATCCGCCGCGACCTCGTTCCTCAGCAGGGTTATAAAGGAAACGGCGGTTCTCCATTCCTCCACGGTCCTGTTCGGGTCGAATACCCTGGAGTCGTACTCAACGTGGAGGTATCCCTTGGCATTGTGCGGTATGTAGGTGTAGATGTAGGTGGCATTGAGCTCTTTTCTGTAGTTCGCCGGCAGCGGAAGGGGGAGCATATCACCTGGCTGGAGCGGGAGAGAGACTGATACAAACGTGTTTGTGCTTAGAGATGGGGTAACAAACCTCCTAACTTTTATAGCATTCCCCAGCAACTTCATGAGCTTTTCTGTTTTGTTTAGTCTCAGATATTCCTCAACAGCGCTCTTTGTCAGGTTTTTATCCCTCTCGGAGAAGCCGAAATCGTCGTTAACCTGAGGCAGGGGAAGAATCCTGTGAAACTCAACATAGGGACTGATGGTGTAGAGGTTTTCACCGACCGTCAGATTAAAGGGGATACCAAGGTACAGGTGCCCGTTTTCGAAGATCTTCCTCGTGAAGTTGAGGGCCGCCCCTGATAGGAGTTCGTTTCGCTCGTATGTGGAATTCATCAGCTTCGCCTTGTTTATTATGTCCTCAACTATCCAGGGGTTCGATTCTATGGTCTTCACCAGTTCGTCCGTGCGTTTCTGAATTCCTCTGAGGTAGTATTCAACGTTGAACTCTGGAAGGTACAGCGGCAGGGTTCCGATGTACCTTTTGGTCCCGTTGTCCAGGAGATAGGCGCCCCCCGTATACCTGTTGACCAGGTAGCTCAGCCTGATCTCATCCGGCAGTCCATAATGTGAGGGTTCGGAGTAGCCCAGGGTCCACTTCATCTCAGGTGAGACCGTCAGGTTCGAGAACACCACCCGCACTAAGAGGTATGTGGAGTTGTAGACAGAGTAGTAAACACTGAGGTTTCTCGACCTGAGCTCCAGAGGAAACGGGTACGGGAGGGTTGTGAACACATCCACGGGGACAACTACCTTGGTGTAGCCCTTGGAAAGATGGGTGATTTCAGGGGGCTTCACTTTGATATACCTCGTAAACCCCTCAACTTCGGGTGAGACGTTCGGAGGAAGCCGAATCTCGGGCCCCGAGACGTTGGGACATGATAGGTAAAGGGAAACCTCCACCCTGAGACTGGTGGTAGAGTTCACGTAAAATGCCACGAGCCTGTCCTCCAGCCCAAGGGCGGGGACGCAGGAGGGGTTGGGAGTGAGAACCCTAAAATCAGAGCCCAAGGCCCACACCGGGATCGGAACCGGTTGCAAATGCAAAGTCTCCCCCTTTTCACCGCCGACTTTTATGTCTCCCGCCGCATACTGGAAGGGAATAATGCTCAAAACCAGGAAAAAAAGAAGGAGAAATGCAGTTTTCCGCTTTAGATTCTCCTTTGACACTGGCGGCACCCCTCATCTCAGCTTGTTAGCTCGCCTTCGATTCCTTGGCTATACATATCCACCTGCTGGTAGCTGTAAAACTGAAAATCCTTTTTAAAGTCGAACTCTTTTTCCCGGTATTCAACATATGAACCCAACAGGTTCTCCTTCAAGTTTGGGGATTGTTTAAAAGAGAGTGGCATGGGGTTGCTACTAGATTCAACATAGTAGTACATGTTTAGCTTCCCCGTGAACTCAGTATCGTAGTCGTGCAGATAAAGGGGTGCAATAACCTTGACGGTGTACTCAAATTTAGTTCCAACTTTCTGCTTACTAGATATGGAAACCTCCGCTCCAATGCCAAGCTCTTCAAATCCCGCTGAAACCTTTTGCTCGGCCTCAATCTCCGATTCAGCATAAACTGTCATGGTCAGTTCCTTTTGGATAACTGTTCCAGTAGAACTTCCGTATCCAACCATTCTATCGGCAGATACCCAGTACTTCTCAAAGCCAGAACCTGTCACATCAGAGAAAGCATGATAACTTCCCTTTCCGAAGAACGCGGAGCCTATTGACTTGATGAACTCCCTTCTATCGCCTGTGTTTGTAGTCAGTGCTTTTGCATGCTTTAGAACTATAAGGTCAGCTGTTGCAAGGTCATCCCAGTAGGTTCTGAAATACACGTGATGTACAGTACCGCCAGCTGTTGTGTTGACGTAGCCACTTATCGGGTCATTGTAGGTATCTGACCAAGTTAGCCCATTTAAGTAGTGGACATCGTCAAGTATCTGCACGGCGGTATGAGATCCATCACCTAAGTCTCCCTCCGCGTAGACACCTGGCACTACTGCCCCCGCCAACACAAACATTCCGAGCAGTGCTAAGACTTTCTTCATTTGGACATCTCCCTAAGAGCGGTGCAGTAGATCTTCTAACTCCTTCCTTATAAGACTTTCGTTTTTCCAATGTAAAAAAATTGACATTGGAAGAAGTTATAATGGAGAATGTTAAAGGAATTCTACCAGCCGAAACCAGCATCACCACCTCCCAAAGACCGCGGCAATTAAGCTCAACCCCACCAGCATCGCCGGGCCGCATATTCTGTGGTTTCTGCCTTTCGTTCTGGATTCCCCCATGCTTGCACTCTGACTTGACGCACTCCTTGAGATGTTCGCGCTCGAACTCGTTGGAGACGAAGCGTTAACCCCCGTCACATTGAAGCCGCACTGCCTCAATTTGCCCTCAACGAAGGGATAGAGGGCCTCAAAGGAAGAGGCGTTGAACTTCTTCATGGTCGAAGCGTTGCTCAGGAGGTTGAGGATTTCAGAGAGAATCCCAGAGCGGAGGTAGGGGATGCACTGGCTGAGCACCTTCCAGCTTTTTGTAAAGTTTTCCGGGGTGTAGAGGGAAGGATCGTAGTTGACGTGCAGGAAGGGCTCCGAACCTTTCTTAAACGGCATTATAAGGATGTACGACCCGTTGAAGCCTGACGGAAGAGGCAGAGTTAAAATCCCCCCAGTGGTCGGAGGCGTGTGGAAGTCAACTATTCCAAACCCGCCTCCAAGCCCGTATAAGAGGTATGGATCACTGGTTATCCTCAAGGCGTTCTTGAGGACAAGGTCTTTCAGGGGTTTTGGGTTTCCCCTTTCCAGGTAGGCAAGGAGGGCATTTTTAGCCTCGCTCCGATTAACCCTCATGGGGCCACCTGTAAAGGTGGCGACGTTGTAGGGCCTCTCCACCCAGGACATAAAATCCAGGACAACGGTGGTGTTGTTTGAGTTCACACCTATGTAGTCATGCCCAATCCTCGCAGGATTGCCCAGGTAGCTTCCGCCAGAGCTCATTATCTGAACCGTGGCGTTGAGGGCGAACGCCTGGAGGTACTTGCTGACCTCGGTGGAGTTCTCATTAACCTTAACCTTGTTCAGGATCCCCTCGACGAGCCAGGGGTTGGCCTCCACTGTTGAGATGAACTCCCGCGTCCTTTTCAAGATGCTCTCAACGTACCTTTCTGGTGAAAGGTAGGGCGCCGGTAGGAGGGGGAAGAGCCCGAGATATTTTTTCTCGCCGTTTTCCAGGAGGTAGCCCTCACCGGTGGCCTTGTTGACTATGAACCTCAGATGAAGCTCCCTCGGCCAGCCGACGACCCCGGGATCAGAAGTCTTGAGCAGAACCGAGGACTCCAGCCCGAGGGTGATGTTTGAGAGATCGACGAGGACGAGCTCGTAGGTTGAGTTGTAGGGCCTGTAGGTTACGGTCACGTTGGTAGTTTTAAGGTCGAGGGCTATTCTGTAGGGCTTCGGGGTGTAGTAGGCGACCTTTATGCTCCTGAAGGCTCTGTTTACGCCGTTGAAGGTCATGTTGAAAGAATGCACTCCAAGAATCTCGACCATTGGGCTTGAAACGTTTGGACAGCCGGTGTACGCTATCCCAGAGATCACGGCATAGGTTCCGTTGTCGATCTCAACAGGGGAAAGACCAAAATAGAGTGGGTAGCAGTTAGGGGCCCTAAGAGGAATCATCGAGAAGTTCTCATTCATCGGCCAGATATAGATCGGATTATGAAGGTAACCGGGTGAAGCCCCGACTGCGGGGATGAGGGCGGCTAACAGAAAAATTGAAAGAAGAAGGGGAAGCTTTCTCATTCATTCACCTCCTCATAGACTACGGGTAAATTACCAAGTCCGAGGCTGTCATAGTCCACCCCGCTTGGGAAGCTCCAGAAGATGAAGACGGCGCTCAGGTCGAAAGGCTTGGTCTCCACCTTTGTATACGTGTCCAAAGGGAGCTCATTGAAGTTACCCGAGGTAGGGCAGAAAAACTGACAGTTCTCGTTCAGGGTGTGGGTTAGGTATCCGCTGTACTCGATTTCGAGACGGTACTGCCGCTGTGTGAAACTTACATCAACCACGAACTCCTCTGTCTCGCTGATACGCTTAACAACCTCAGCTGATAGGGAAATGGAGTTCTCAACGCCTGAACCCAACAGCTCCAGCCCAGCTTTGACCTTCGCCTCCGCTTTAACCTTTGCAGAGGCTTCGTCGGTTGCAGAGACCGTAACCCGAATCGTTGAAGTTAAAGTCCCGTCCATAGGGCCTGCATAAACAACGCGCTTGCTGTAGCCATCTTCCGGGAAAGAGACCGAGTAGCGTTCCCATCCTTGGACAGTAGGCATGCTAATCTGGGTATAGGTACCCCTGTTGTAGTCAGTTGCTCCAACGGCACCCACGTAGGAGAGATCTTCCCCGTTGTCCAAGTGAAAGACCAAATTGTGGGTTAGTATCTCATCGCTTGCAACCACGTGGTCATCCCATGGTAGGTAAACGCGCACATCCTGTAGGTAGCCACCGCGTATCGTATCCATATCCCTGGATATACTGCCCGAAGCGTTATACCAATTTATGAAACCAACACATTCTGGCTTGTCAACCAAGCTTGCACTAAGGGCACTAACGGCTGGCGCTGTCGCTGCTGCTCCTACTAAAAAAACATTCCGAGCAGTGCCAAGACTTTCTTCATTCGTCTACCTCCCTAAGAGCGGTGCAGTAAACCTTCTCGCTCCTTCCTTATAAGACTTTCGTTTTTCCAATGTAAAAAAATTGACATTGGAAGAAGTTATAATGGAGAATGTTAAAGGAATTCTACCAGCCGAAACCAACATCACCACCTCCCAAAGACCGCCAGCGCCAACGCAGGCCCGCGAAGTGGGTACCTCCCTGAGCTTGGCCCTGCGCTTGGGGTGTTAGGCTTCCCCAGCGGCCATGCCTTCGTAGATGTGCCCCCTGCATGAAGGCAGTTAGTCGAAGCCCTCAGGGGGAAGAATAGACGTTGCCCGTTGAAGAAAATCAGTAGGGAGGTGGAGTCACCCGCCTACCCCACTTTCAGGTTCCACGTTAAAGTCATTATGGCCTCGTGGGTATGCTCATAATCATCCTGCTTTATGAAAACGGCCTCAAAGTTCACTTTAACTATCTTATGCCAGTGTCCATCGAGCAGTGCAGACTGCTTCACTTTGGCCGTTGAATAAACATTGGTATAGAATGCATACATTGCGTCTCCTGAGTAAGTGTTGAACTCTAAAAGCCATCCGGCTTTCTGAGTCGAACTATCCTCCGCGGGAAACATGTACGAGTCCGGGATCGTTACGGTGAAGGACAGTGAAGGTGGATACCCTATGCTTATTGTAATATCCCTATGGCCACCTAAGATCTCAAGGGGCTCTGCCGTTTCTATCTCTGGCTCAAAGGCTGGATCGAGGTTCCAGTCGTGGATTATCTTCGCCGTATCCGTTATGTAATCCCCGTAGTTGTTGTTTCCCAGTATGTTTTTTATTTCGTATCCTGGCTCAATTTTGTACCATCCGTCTCCATTCTTACCTGGGGCGAGGAGGAAGCTAACATGCTGGGGGTCGCCGTCGTGTATGAGGGCGTAGAGGTGGAACTTCATATTTATGTTTCCGTACGGGGGATAGTTGAGTTTCATCTCCGCCGGCCCGATGTCGTACCAGTATGGACTTACCTGCCCGCTCAGCACCCTTTCCTCACCGTTGCTGCTTGATATTTTAACCTCCCACCCTTTTGGCGGCCCGTATGTCCCGATGGGGATTTTGGAAGCAAAGATGGGTTTCTTCTCAGCCCACTTTAAGAGTTCAGTTTTGGAGTTCTTCTGGGGAAGGAAGTTCTTTCTTGCTGCGAGGATATAGCTCTCTGTACGCCCATCAGGGGCTACCTTTATTCCGTATCCAATGAGGACAACGTCCTTTGGCAGGTCTGGAATAGCGTAGGCCTGCCATTTGGCGTTTGGAGCCGTTGCGTTGAGCAATGTGTCTATCTTTTTAACAAGCTCGCCCCTGTCGATCGGCAGGCCGCTCTTCGAATAGAAGATGTAGGCGGTGTAGTTCTCCCCTGCTATTTCCTGCACTGCGAGCATTCCATACTGAACGCCCTTATCGTTTGGATACGCCGAAACGACAAAAAGACTCCCGATCAAGACCCCAAGTACGAACCATACCACCCTCTGACGCATCTAACCCCCCCTAACAAGATCATCATAACCATTTAGATGATCCATAGTATTTAAGTGTTTCGACCTGCCGAAATTAAGGGATGACGAAAATGCACATTGAACCAAAATTACTAAAGAAAAAAAGAATCACTTCCTCTTCTTGGCCCTCTGGAGCCTGGCCTCCTGGAACGCCCTGGTCCACTTGAGCTTTCTGGGATTGCGCCCCATAAAGTAGAGCTTCTCGCACTTGCCCGAGCAGAAGAAGAGGACCCTCCCATCGTTCCTCACGTACATCTTCCCGGTTCCCGGCTCGAACTCCCTACCGCAGTAGGAGCAGACGTTCCAGCGGGCCATTACCTCCGCCTCCTTATCTCTCTCGCTTCCCTCTCCGTCTCCCTGAGGATGACGATGTCGTTAACCCTAACGGGCCCCTTGACGTTTCTCCTGATGACGCGGCCCTTATCCCGTCCCTCAAGTATTCTGACCTTAACCTGGGTAACCCCACCGGTTACCCCGGCCCTTGCGATGATCTCGATAACCTCCGCCGGGTATCCTTCGTCGCTCATATCCTACACACCCCTGAAAAGCCCCCTCGCAGAGATGAGCTTTAAACCTTTCGCGATGGGAAACGGGAGCTCACTTCATGAGCTCCCTGACCTTCATAGCTATATCCTCGACGAGCTCGCGGCCCTTGCCTGGCTCTATTATAGCAACACTCGCAGCCGGAACCTCAAGCCCGGCCGCAGCGCCGAGCTCCTTCTTGCTCGGAACGTATATGTACGGTATCTCCTTCTCCTCGCAGAGCGGGGGAAGGTGGGCAACTATCTCCTCGGGATCAACGTCCTCGGCTATGACAACGAGCTTGGCCTGACCCCTCTCTACGGCCTTGGTCGTCTCGTTGGTTCCCTTCCTTATCCTCCCGGTGTCGCGGGCGATCTCAACAGCTTCGAGAGCCTTCTCGGCAAGCTCCTCCGGAACCTCGAACTTCACGTAGCTCGGCTTCGCCATCTTTCATCCCTCCGAAACCTCATCGTTCATCCGTTGCAAGGCCGAGTCCGGCTGAGTATTTAAAAGGATTTCGATAGGCTGAGTCAGTGGTCCTTCATTATCTCCCTCAGCAGGCTCGTGGCGTAGACGCCCTTCGGCAGGAAGAAGCGGAAGCACATGCCCGTTCCCGGAATGTAGCAGTAGGTGAGGCCAATTGGCTTTATAAGGAGCTCTCTTCTGCCACCGGGTTCTGCCATCGGCTTTGGAAGTCTTTTAAAGGCCTCCAGCGAAATTTTCTCCCCTTCAAGGATTTCCTTCTCAAGCCTTCCGGGAATACCCCTGGCCCTCCTCATCGCGAAGCCGAAAAGCGGGCCCGAGACCATGGCCTGGCTTTTCCTTATCTTCTCGTTTACGAAGCCAACGTTTGTCTCCGTTACGCGGTATGTTCTGTCGCGGTAGGGGAGGCCTCCCTTTACCTGAACAACTATGTCGCCAACGAGGGCTTCGTTGATGGGTAAACCCTCCTCAATGCGCCTCGACAGGTAGAGGTTAAAGAGGTAGCTCTGGTAGGAGTGGATGAAAATCCTGAGTATTGGCATTGGGAGTGCTAAGAAAGCCCTCTTCCAGCTTCCGGTTCTCTTGTACACCTGTAGCATCGTCCTCTCGTATCTAAGAAAGCCGGGGAACTCGTGGAGGGCCAGTTCAACGTCTCCCGTCTCAGAGAAGCGTCTCCTTGCTTCATCCCCCTCCATCTTCCCATCAGCCTCCCCGAGAAAGAGCCTCGCAGCATCGTGAAATCAACCCCTTAGGAGGAGCTTTCCAACGAGATGATTAACGACGCGCCTCTCCCCAAAACGCTGGTAGCCGAAGTAGTTGGGGAAACCCCCTTTTTCGCGGAGCTCCCTTGTTATGGCCTTTGTCCTCTCAAAAGCGTCTTCGCCAACTTCCCTCACGATTATTTTAAAGCGGTTGCCGAGGAGATGGCCGAGCTTGATGAACCTCCCGTAGGAGACGAAGCTGAGCTCGGCGTCCCTTATTTTAACTTCCTCAACTTTCTCTTTTGCCCGGGCAGGCGCGCTTATATACTGATAAGTTATCGCCCTCTTATCCTTGGTTCCCGCGAAGCCCATCTCCCCCTGACTTATCCCTGCCCTCTTGGCTATCTCCCTGATTACCGCCATCGTGTCCCAGTTCCTCTTCTTGAGGAGGAATATGGCGTATCTTTTTCCCTCGAATATCTGGGGCAGGGGCTCCTCGATGACGACGAAGTCCTCGGGAAAGGCCTTTATCCTCCCGCCTATTCCGGGGCTTTTGCCCAGATGCCTAAAGCGGGAAAAGAACTCGCGGTAGTCCATTTTAATCACCCACGAGTTTCAGGAATTCCTGAAATGATTTACAGTTATTTCTCAGCTTCTTAAAATCAAGTTTGCTCACATAGTCAGGCAACTTATGTTTGGCGTATCCTTCGCGTCGTTTCAGCTCGTCGGAGGGTTTGATGGCCCAGTTGTAGACTAAGCTCCTGCATATCCACTCCTCAATTTCATGCTCAAAGAGGAGCATTTTGACGGGTGTTTTGATGTTGCGCGGGATGTGTTTTTCCACGTCTCTTCTTCGGGATTTGTAGTTTGATGGGCTATCTCCATCGTATACAATAAAATCCGGCTTGGAAAGCTCAGATGCACGGAGGATTTTTCCCAGCTTCGGATTACAGAGATAGGGGGCGTGAATAGGATTTCTCCTTCCTGAAAGCTTTTTCAACCTGATATCTGCCAGCTCCTCATTTCTTAGCCTATTCAGGAGCCTCTTAAAGAACTCCCCCCCGTATGTGTCTTCGGTTATTATAACGATCTCTCGATTCATAGCCATCACTGTTCATCACTATAAAGTAGCGAGCCGTAGAGCCAGCCCTCACTCAGCGTGATGCCCTTTTCATTAAGGAATCTCTTGATTTTCTCGGGGTCTTTGATCCTCACAAACCTGCTTTCTCCCCCAACTTTATCCGCCAATATCAGGTCAGAGGGTTCAGTCATATCAACAACTACCGGGGAGTGCGTTGTTATCATAACCTGACTCTCACTCCCGCGGAGAACATCCAGAATTAACTCCAGGGTCTCCGGGTGGAGGGAGTTCTCTATCTCGTCTATCATCAGGAGGGGAGGCTTGAGGTAAGCGGCGGTAAGCAGAGTTAGGGTCTTGTAGAAGCCGTCTGAGATGCTTGGAGGGGCAAGCTCAAGGTTTCCTTCAAAAACCTTCATCATGACTCGGCCATCCTCTGTCAGCTGGAAGAAAACCCTGGTGTTGGGAAAGGCTATGGAGAGGGGCTTTGCGATTTCATCGGGCAGTCTTCCCTCACGGAGCCAGATGTTGTAGAGGAGGGGGATAAGGTTGGAGGCGTCCTCCGAGAGGATTGTTTCTTTGCGGGGGAATTTTGGAGTTCTTGCCTCCCTTAGGTTTGCACCTTTTAATACGAGGCAATCCACAAAGTTAAGAAATTCCCTGAGAAACACTAAAACAAGGGGATGCTTGTTTAAGGAAGGGGAGACTATGTACCCCTCTTTTTCATTGTGTCTAAATTTGGTACCGCTGATGGGCATTATTCCAGATACCACGCTTGCAACCATTTGAAGAAATGATTCTTCGGGATTTTCCGGAATTAGAAGTTGGAACAAAGATTTATCCTTCGGTGCTTCAAGTTCCATTTTTGGCATAACTCCCGAGTGGACCTCTTTCAGCAACACAGAAGGAGTCTCAGTTATAACCCTGTAAAAGCTGGGGGAATACTCGGTTAACAGGTTAGAACCGGTCTTGATAAGCTTTAGGTACCCCTTAACCTCCAGAACCTCCCTCAGAATCCTGAAGCTCCCGCCCGTCCCTGTAAAGGTCGTCTCAAAATAAACATCGTATTCATTAACATCGAAGAGCATTCCGACGGTTATGGGAAGCTCCTCTTTTCCACCCCACACCACGTTGTTGTAGCCCCACCACTCGAGGAAGGGGTTGATATCGTTTTCAACGTATATCTTCCTCAGAAGTTTGAAGACCTCAATGAGGCTGGTTTTACCGGAGGCGTTTGGACCAACGAGAACGTTGAACTTACCAAGCTCGACCTCACAGTTTCTAAGGCTCTTGAAGTTCTTAACTACGAGCCTCTTCAGTCTCACACTCCCACCGAAAACGAAAAACGGCAAACCGATTAAAAAGGCTTCCCCCTCACACCAGCTTTAAATGGCCGGTAACCCTGTCCACGACCTCCTCAGGGCCGGGCCCTATGGCCAGAACCGTAATGGTTCCCGGAGGAATCTCCGTCAGTCCAGCGTCCCTTATCAGGGCCGTCGGGAGGCCGAGCTTTTCAGCCTTCTCCTTGAGCTGAAGGAGTTCCTCAAGGTTTTCCGCCTTAACGACGACCTTTTTCTGCCCCTCGTTGAACCAGGCCCTAAACCACTCTGGCTTTTCCCTCTGGGCCTTTATCGCAGCCGTAACGGCACCGTGCGCAACCTGAACGGCGAACTTACCCCTGCTGAGCTTTAAGTCCCTTCGCGAGACCATGACCTGCTTGAACATGAAGGGCATGACCCAACACCCGCGAAAGATGTTAAAGGGAGCTCAGCCCCTTTCGATCTTCTTCTCACTTTCCCTCGGTAGGGTTTCCCGGACGAGTTCGAGGCGGAGCTCCCTGAGGAGGACTTCGAGTTCGTCCCTCTTCCACTTCTTCGGGAGCCCTCCGGGCCTGCTCTTGCGCTTCCTGAGGAGGAATCTCCTGAAGGTCTGAACCTCGCTGTAGTAGCCGTAGGCGAGGTAGGCCAAGATCGCAGCGATGATCGCGAGGATCAGGGCGCTTATCTTCCAGTACTGGGGCCCCTTGGGAAGGTACGGTTTAAGGACGGCGTAGATGGACTTGGCGAGCTCCCCGGGCTCGCTTGAATTCTTCAGCGTGCGGTTTACGTAGGACGGGAGCTGAGTGGCCGGCGGATAAACTTTGATCGTCTCCCTCCTCACGATGACCTTTGGGGGAACGGTATCGAGTACTCCGACGACGCCGAGGTCGAGCTCGTGCCTGTTGCCGAGGGGATCGGCGTAGAGGAGGGACGCCTTTATCGGGAACCTGCCCTCAAGGAACGTCCTGATCCGGATAACCTTCTCAACTCTCTGACCCGCCCTCAGATCCCCTAATCCAACTATACCCGGTCCCGCGACGCCGCTCGGGTAGCTCAGGTATATGGCGGCGTCCTTTGCGAAGGTGTAGTTGGAGTTGCTCCCAACGGCGCTCACGTTGAAGTACAGGTAAGCGCTCCCGTTCTCGACGGTATGAGCGTAGCTTGAAAAAACGCCGAAGGTGGAGTTCGAGAGCCCGGTCTTAACCTCTATCTCGGGAGAGGAATAAACCCTCACCCATCTAACAGGCTCGGATCTCACGGTGACTTTGTCCCCGGTCTCGTTGTAGTAGGTTACCGTGACGCTCGGGATGACGTACCTGCCGGGGGAAGTGGGCTTTAGGATGTAGACGATGGCCGGAACCCTCGAGTAGGCGGGCAGGTCTCCAACTGACCACCCCCTCTCCTTTCCCACGAGGGTGAAGCCGCTTGGAACGGGGGCCGTGACAACGAGGTCGTTGGCGTCCCCCGGGCCCAGGTTTTCGACGTTGATGTAGACCGCAACCGTCTGCCCCAGGAGAACCTCGGCTGGTACGACGCTGACGCTGACGGAGACGTTGGCGCTCCTCTTCGGTGGAACCGCTGTGGAGCCGAGGGGCGCGTAGGCCTCAACGAGAACCCTGCCATGGGCCCGGTCAACGTCATTTAGGCCCAACATGACAGGGCCCACAGGAACGGGGGAGCCTCTGAGAAATGTCTTAACGATTTTCAGCGTACCGTTTGGGAGGAAAACCTTGAAGTAAGCTTCGTTTCCTGTTATCTTCCCCACCATAACCTCAACCGTTCCGTTCGGAGTCCCGATCGACAGACTCTCGTTGAGGAAGAGGTAGCCCGTGTAAACGGTGGCGTAGGGGATCACCTTCTCCCTGAAAGGTATGGAACCGTTGCCGGCCGGTATCTGCCGGATGGTGAGGTTGTTTGCCGCGAGCTTGGGCATGAAGAGGTCGACCGTCGCGACCCCCGGCGAGGCGGAGAGGAGGCTTACGTAGAGGTAGTTGGTGTAGTTAACACCGTTCCCGAGGTAGTAGGTGAAGCCCCTCCCTCTCTTGTTGACGAGGGTGAAGTTGAGAAAGCCGCTCAGGGGCGGAAGCCTCACACCGAACCTGGCCCCGTTCTGCCAGGCCTGGAAGAGCTTTATGACAACGTTCGAGTTGAGGACGACTGTCTCGTTGGGGGTCATCTGGAGGGAGCTCCTGACCTTTCTCAGGGGCGAGCTCAGCCCCAGTGTGACCGTCCCATACTCCCTGTCTATTTTGAGAACCCTGATTTCGAATACCTCAGCGCTCCGCGACGGGAAGTAGCCAGTCTCCCCCTCCCGAAGGAAGAAGAGCTGACTTCCGCCGGGATAGGAGACCTTAACGGTAACCAGGCTCCAGTTAGTGCTGACGTCATAGAACTGGATGGTGTAGTTGGCAAGCTCTATGCTGTCCCCGAGGCCGAGCTCCACGGGTGTCATGGAGGCTTTAAGCTGGGGAGCTCCAGCACTCGCGGGGAGCCAGGGGAGAATGAGTCCCAACAGAATGAGGGCGATCAACCTTCTCATATCTCAGACCTCCGGTAGCTCTTTTTAAATGTTGGAGAGGGAATATAAAGGGGTTGCGGTCATGGGGTGAGCCGCCTCCTGTCCCTCGGGAACAGTATGACCTCTCGGATGTTCGCCAGGTCGAGCATCTGCTTTATCAGCCTCTCAGCCCCGAGGCCGAAGCCCCCGTGCGGCGGCATGCCGTAGCGGAAGGCCCTGAGGTAGAACTCGAAGTTGGCTGGATTCAGTCCCTTCTCCCTTATCTGCTCTACAAGGATGTCAACGCGGTGCTCCCTCTGACCACCGGAGGTTATCTCAACGCCGCGGTATTCGAGGTCGAAGGCACGGCAGATCTCGGGTTTGCCGTCGTATTTCATTATGTAGAAGGGCTTCGCCTCGCTCGGGTACTGGTAGATGAAGTAGAGCGGCGCGTTCTCGTTCTCAAGCATGTACCTTCCGAGGAGTTTCTCACCCTCGGTGTCTACGTCATCGCCCCACTCCACAGTTTTGCCGAGGTCTGCCAGAATCTCAAGGGCTTTGCTGTAGGTAACGCGCGGGAAGGGCAGTTTAGGCTCCTCAAGCTCGAAGTTGAGGACTTTCAGTTCCCTCTCGTTGTGCTCGCGGACGTAACTGATCGTATAGGCAACAAGCCTCTCAAGGAGGTTCATTACCTCCTCCTCGTTCTCGATGAAGGCCATCTCGGCGTCGATGCTCCAGGCCTCATTTAAATGCCGGGTCGTGTTGTGCTCCTCAGCTCTGAAAATCGGAGCTATCTCGTAGACCCTGTCCAGACCGCTCGCCATCATCATCTGCTTGTAAAGCTGAGGGCTCTGGGCTAAGAAGGCGTCCTTCTCGAAGTACTTCATCGGGAAGAGCTCGGTTCCCCCTTCCGTGGCTGTTGCTATGATCTTCGGCGTGTGGATCTCAATGAAGCCCTCACCGTGAAAGAAGTCCCTGACTGCTTTGAAGACGTTCGAGCGGATCTTGAACATCGCCATGACCTCGGGCCTCCTGAGATCCATGAAGCGGTTGTCCAAGCGAGTGTCGAGCTCCGCTTTCACCTTGCCCGTGGGATCGAGGGGGAGCGGGCTTTCCGCCCTGCTGAGGATTTCAAGCCTCTCTGGGATTATTTCAAAACCGAGCTTGGCCTTGGGCGTGAAGTTGACGACCCCCTCGACAGCCACAACGTCCTCGCTCCTCAGCTTGGGGATGAGCTTGAATACCTCAGGAGCCACCTTCCTCTTGGGCGCGGTTACCTGAACGATGCCCTCCCTGTCCCTGATCCAGAGGAACTTTATTCCGCCGAGGTCTTTGATCTCCCACACCCAGCCCGCGACCTTAACATTCTTTCCGTTTAACTCCTCGGTTATCTCACTTGAGTAGTGCGTCCTCAGCATTGCCAACCCCCGAGAAAAGCCGTACACCGTGCTTTTAAAGTTAGCCCAAAAAGGAGGTCAAACAAAGGCTATCTTGACCTCCCTCCCAAGTATCTGGGACAGCACGTTCTCTAAGAGCTCCGGTTTTTCTGGGAGCTTTTTCCTCTCCCTGAAAGGAACCAGAACCTTGTACGCTTTCTCGCCGCCAGGCCGGTAGACCACGTTTATCCCGAAGATGCTCGCAGGGTAGAACAGGTCAGCGGCGAGCTTCTTGAGTTCTCCCGGGCTCCACGTGTCGAAGCCCTCAATGACCCTCACGCGCTTCCCCAGTTCTTTGACGAGGGCCTTGATGTTCTTCCCGCCCTTTCCGATGACGGTGGGGACATCACCCCGCCCGACTATCAAAACGATGAGGTCGCCGGCTTCAACGGCCTTCTTAAACTCGATGTCCACGTCACCGAGGAGCCTGTAGAGCAGGCGGGCGACCTTAACATCGAGCTCGGAGATTATACCCTCCTGGAGCTTTTTTTCATCAGCGGGACACAGAAGCCCATCGTTTTTTAAGCATACCTCACAGATCGGCGCTTTCATTCTCTCACCTCCAGAATGACAGTGAGCGGTCTACCCTAAATTCAGGGAGGCATTTAAAAACGTTATTATGGGAAAAAGCGGGGCTAAATTTCACCCTCGATCTCCCGCCCTATCCTCTCGATGAACTCGACGGTAAAGCGGTGCCTCCCCTCGGCGATCCTCCTGGCGGTTTCGGTGTACATGAGATCCCTCAGCTTCAGTATCTTCCCCTCGAAGTGCCTGAGTGAAGCATCTATGTCCCTCCCGTGCTCCCCGGAGTACATGAAGACCCTCGCGATTCCTATGGCTCCAATCGCGTCGAGCTTGTCCGCATCGCTCAGTATCTTAGCCTCTAAGGTCTCTGGCTCCGGCCCCCTCGAAAAGCGGTGGCTCTCGATAGCATGAGCAACGGCCTTTACCTTCTCCTCCGGGTAGCCGAGGCTCCTCAGGAAGTGAACCGCTATCCTGGCCCCTTCCACGGCGTGATCCTCAACTTTGCCCGACTCCTCAAGGGGCCTGGCTATGTCGTGGAGGAGCGCCGCTAAAGCGAGAACTTCGAGGTCGGCCCCTTCCTCCTTCCCTATGTGGAGGCAGAGGTTGAAGACGCGCTCGACGTGGGAGAAACCGTGCGTTCCCTCCCTCTCGAAAAAGCTCTTCGCAAACTCCCTCGTCTTCTCAATGAGCGCCCTGCTCCTCTCGTCGGGTATGAACTCCTCGAGCCTCATGCCCTCACCGAGTTAAAAATTTGGAGGAGCATTAAAAGTCTTTCTCAGCCTCCTTCTTTTCCTTAAGAAGTTTGAGGCCTTCAAGAAACATCCGGCTGTTTTGAACCGCATCTTCGCGAGAGAAATTGAGGGACTCATTAACAGCATATTTCCCTTCCCTGAGGAGATGACCCATCTCATGGAAGATCTCCCTGAGTGCAGCGTCACCGTGATGGGTGGAACCTTTAATTGCTCTGGCGGCTTTCACAAGCCCTTTATCTACATATACCGCCCACGCCTTCGACCCATCTTGGATCTTTACACCACCCTTATAGGTCTTCAGGAGGGATAGGAATGATTCAAGGTCACTCCCAGACGTTGGGCGGTCCCCTCCAAAGCCCACCCGTACCATGGGGTTTACCTTGAGTATTCCCTCCACATCCGCCTCGTAAATTTCAACGGCCTTTATCAGTCCATGCTTTACTGCCTCAGTGATTTCAAGGAACGCCGGCTTTCCCTCCATTGTGGTGTTTTCAATTATGTCCTCCACTATTGAACCAATGATTGCACCCCTCTTGGTCAGAATGTACCCGATTTTTATATTTGAATTACTCCTCCACGCTACCTTAAGGTAGCCCTCTCTAACCTTCCCAGTAAGCTCCAAGGGATCTTTGAAACCCGTTATGACATCTACATACTTTCCAGGCAACATTCATATCACCTTAAAAAGTTAAAGAAGCCCTCATAGCATTGAGGCAACTTTCTGGGCGTTCCTCTTAAGGTATATCCTGACGAGACCGAGGTTGACTTTTGGATCAGTGAGAACCGCCAATACAGCGCTTTCTCCGGCCTCAACGGTTATTATCTTGCCCTTTGGGGATTCGAGGGTTATCATATCAATGGCCTCTTCATGAAACACTTCCTTGGACACGTTAAGCGAGGTACCGTAGATAGTAGCCACCATAGCTGCCACGTTCTCCACGTCAATCGTCCTGTCGTTTGCCTGTCCTTCAATCAGAAGGCCATCCTTGCTGACGACCGCAACCCCTTTAACACCGTCCACCCGTAGGATGTCGGCAATCACATTCTCAAACATCCCACATCACCCCAAGATCATCATTTCAACTTCAACATGTTTTTCATCAACGTTTATTCCCTTTATTAGGACGTTCTTGCCGGAAAACTTTTTGATGGCAACGGCAATAGCGTTGGCCATTGGATAGAGTACTGGTTTCATTCCCTTCTTTTCAAGCAATTGGAGGGCGTAGAGGTCCATGGGGTTGTCAAGTTTTAGTGTAACCTTATTCCCATTGACGTCTATCTCCCCCCTCTCGGCAAACCCGAAAGTGTTTACCATGACCTCGGTAAAGCGGTTGAGTAGCTCCTGTGGGTCACTGCTTCCCTCAAAGTTCAGTCCGTATTCCTCCATCATTGCATGGAGGAGTTCCTCCCCTATGGAGTTCCCAAGACCCCTTGCGCCGGCACCAAGAACCCTGTAGATCCCGTAGAGTATCAGGTTGTTGACCTTTGTAGCCATCTCCTCAGACCTCTCATTCATTCTTTCCACGACCTTCGCCTCCGTCATTGGACCATCCCCATGTTTTTTTTTTTCAATCCAATATTTTGGATAATATCCCCGGGGATGGAATTCCACTATGTCAATAGGCATGTGAGGGGATTTAAAATTTATCCCCTCTTATTTGGATATTATTTCGTGATCGTGGATTGGAAGTGAAAAAGTTTAAAAACATTAGGGGAGGCTAAACCTGGACGGATATGAAACTCAAAGATGAAGATATAAATAAGATAATGGAAATGAGAAGGAAAGGCCTCAAAATCAGAGAGATAGCAGAGACTTTCGGAGTTTCTCCCAGGAGGATCCAGCAGGTGCTAAAGAACCCAGAGCTGAAAAGACCGGGGAGAAAAAGAATAGACCTGCCGGAGGAACTCAGGGAAGAGATAATAAGGATGAGGAACACCGGCTACACAATAGACGATATACAGCGAACCCTTAAATGTAGGGGGTATTCGATTTCAAGGTACAAGGTGTGGAAGACCATCAGGGAGCACAAGGAGCAGGAGTTCATAAAAGTTGTCGAGGAATTCCAGTTCATCTGCAACAGCCACTATCCAGTCTTTTTCCTCGGTGCATCCCCTCTGGTCTCATGTGAAGACGGGCGCTCATTAAAGTTCCTCCTGATCTGCAACGTGTCCGAGTGTAGGGTCCTCTATTGCAACGCCTTTGAATCCCTGAGCCTGAGGGATGTAATTAACGCGTTCGATTCCCACGCTCTCAGGTTCCAAAAGCCGGAGCTTGTAATTATACTTCCCACACCCCCTCTGGTTCCGACGAGGTGCTCTGGTAACAGGTTCACAAACCACTTAAAAAACTTGGGAATCCCCTACGTTTGGTTTCCCTACTCATTGAAAAAAGCATGCCAAGGAGAGATTGAACGAATCAAAAACCTTTTTAGGGAGAAATGCAGTTGCTCGCATTACATGATTAGAGAACTCAAAGAGAACTGCAAAGGACTCCTGGAGGTACATCAACATGGAGGTACTAAGAAGGATAAGGAAGTTTTTAAAAACCCGGACTGCCGAGGAAATAAAAAGCTTTGAAGATGCACTCGTAAAGGGGTATGGGTTTAAAAAATACCTCTACGCAACCTCCGAGGGTCTACCCGTGATGGGGAACTTCGAGGGATATGAAGAACTATCAGCAAAGGCCCCCGAGCTTTTTAAAGCGCTATCCGAGCTGGAACCAGCGAAAAAGTACACAATACTCGGGGAAAAAGGAGGTTACCTCCTGGTAAAGGTTACCCCCGACGTCCTCCTCCTGGCTGAGACTTCAAAGAAACTCTCAGCAACTGAGATTGAGGAATTGATAGAAAGAACGAAAAAAGAGCTCGGGCTTTAAACACTTTTAATCTTTTGCTTAATAATGCTACCGATGAGCCCCGCGATTTTCCTGTGAACCTCCATGCCAATGCCGTCAACGCTCACCTCAGCCCTTTTCGTGACGCCGTCTATTATCCCGGCCTCCGCTAAGGCCTCAACGATTTCGACCTCGTCAAAGTCCTCGAGCAGGTTCTTGGCCGTGAGCATGGAGGCCTCGGCTATTAAGCCGTAGGCACCCCAGTTGGAGACCGCTGAAGTTATAAGTTCGTCTGTTTCCACTACGCTCGCTATCTTCTCCCCGTGGGGGATATGCTTAACAACGAGCTCCCTGATTTTCCCCATCCCGGCTTCGTTGCCCCCGTCGCCTATTCCTATCGTAGGAATGCCAAGCCTCCTCGCCTCCAAAACAACCCCGTCAAAAGCTTCTCTCTTTACCTCCAGTCCGCTCATCGAGTAGTGCCTTCCATCGGCACTCCTCCCGGGCGTTTCAATGGCTATGACGAGGGAATACCCGGAAAGTCTCGGCCTCTCAACGAAGGAGTCCCAGAATTCTGTGAGCGCCTCTCTGATCTCGGGGTAGGTGAGTATATCGGCCCTCCCTCCGAGCTTCTCAACCGCGAGGGCAAGCGCCAGCGCCCCGGATGGGCCGTCTGTCTCCGGAGCCTGAGCGGGAGGTATAGGGAAGCCTGTTACTATGAGAACCCTGGAGGGGTTTTCAGTGAACTTAGAAGCTGCCCGGGTTAAAAAATCGAAACATCTTCTCCTGTAGTCAAGGTAGACCCTCAGGATTCCCCTGCCGCCGACGTCCGTGTTTATCAGGTGGGCTATCATTCCTCCACCTCGTAGACGACTACCCTGACCTTTTTGCCCTTGACAGCTTCCTTCAGCTTCCACCAGAGCTCCGTGGGCTTTTCTTCCCTGCGAACGAGTTCGTCGTTTTCCCTTATCTTCACCCGGCTCTCGTTGAAGGTGTAGAAAACGCCCTTAGTATCGAATATCTTCCTCACGTTCCCACCCCCAACAGTTTTATCAGCTCATGAAGGTTTCTAACCGTAAAGTCAGCCATGTGGAAGTCCCTCTCGCCGTTCCTGTTGATCCACACTGCCTTCATTCCAACGTTCTTAGCCCCGTAGACATCCTGCCAGAGGGAGTCCCCTACCATCACGGCCTCGTTCGGTTTGAGGCCCGCCATCTCCAGCGCCATCAGGAAGATCTTCGGATCGGGTTTTACGGTTTTCGCATCCTCCCTCGTCACTATAACGTCGAAGTATTTCAAGAGACCCGTCACCTTTAGCTTCAGCCTCTGGTACTCCGGGCCGCTCGTTATTATGCCGAGGAGGTACCTTTTCCTAAGGACTTCGAGGGCGGGTACGACATCGGGGAAAACCGTTATCCTGTGGGGATACCTCTCTATCAGCCTCTCGTACCTCATGTCCAGGCCGAAGAGCCCGAAGAAGAAGTTCCAGTCGTGCCACTCGTAGCTGTCCCTCCTTAGCACTATCTCCCTGAGGAAGAGCTCCCTCGCCTTATCCCTGCTGACCCCCAGCTTCTTCGCCAGCTTCTCGTACACTTGGGGAAGGAAGAGGGCCATCATAGGCCTCTCGCTCATGAGAGTGTGGTCAATGTCGAAGTACAGTCCCCTTATCACCTCTGACCCCCCAACCTTTAACGAGCAGCGCGAGTACCTCCATCCCCTCAACGGCGCCCTCGGCTACACCCCATATAACGTCCTTCTCCCTGAGGAGCTCCTGAAACCTGCCGAGTACGGAGTGGGCCTCCTTAAGGGTCGTCCCCCCGCTTATTAAGGTTATCACTATGCCCCTGTCCCAGATCCCCCAGTTCCACTCGAAGTCTATGCTCCTCAGGAGCCGGAGTATGCCGACGTTGCCACCCCTAACCGTTGCGAAGAAGTCGGCGTAGTCCACGTTAACGAGCATCTCGCCCTCAAGGGAGTCGTGGAGGTACCTGAAGGCCCTTGAAATACTCTCGGCTGCGAGCCCGTAGGCCCTCTGGATCGGGACGTCCAGCTCAAGAAAGTCCCACAGGGAATCGTAGAAAACTGTCTCAAAGCCCTCGGCCCATGCCGGCTTCTCCTCGGCCACCAGCTCCCTCTTGGGGGTGAAAACGTAGGCCAGGGGGGTGCTCCCCTCCGGAACGCTCTTCACTATCAGCTCCGCGATCTCCTCGTTAACCGGCTTGTCCTCAAAGACCACCCACACTATCGAGTTCGCGGGAAGGTTTGAGAAGAGCTCTCTCATTCTCTCCCCGTATTCCTCACTCCTGAGCAGGTAGAGGCCGGGGTTAATCCTCACCCTGATTGCATCGGACGTCACGCCGTCTACGACTCTCCCCCCGGTGCCCCCGATTCCGACAAAGACGTGGGTGAACTTCAGCATGCTATCCATAAAAAAGGGGAGGGGAAGCCTAATAAACCTTTCACTCAAGGGTGGCGTGCTTCTTCTTCATGTCCTTCTCTGTCTTCTGGAAGGTTGCCATGAGGAGGGCTATGACGCCGTCAAGGAAGATCATCGTCGAGTCCTCGAAGAGGGTGCCCATGGGGGCTATCCAGCGGTATCTCGTGAGCATCTGCCTCGCTATGTAGTCAGTGGGGACGTTGGCCTTGGTTCTTCCGGGTATCTCAACCGTGATGTCCGCGAGCCTTCCGAGGGGAGAATTGGGGTAGGAGGTGAGCGCGACCACCTTTCCGCCCTCCTTCTTGGCTATCTTCGCAGCGTCGACTATGCTCGTCGTCTCACCGGAGCCGCTTATCGCTATGAGAAGGTCACCGGGCTCGAAGGCGGGCGTTATGGTCTCACCCACGACGTAAACGTTGAAGTCGAGGTGCATAAGACGCATCGCGAAGGCCTTCCCGACGAGGCCGCTCCTGCCGGCGCCGTAGATGAATATCTTGTTCGCCCCTATCATTGCATCGACGAAGCCTCGAACCTGTTCGAGTTTCAGTATGTCCGCGACGTTTAAGATGTGCTCCGATATGTCCTTCATGGCCTTCCTTATCGTCTTCATGTAGTCGTCCCAGAAGAGATCTATTATCTTCCTCGTTACCCCCTCAGGATCCTCCGACTTGGTTATCGCGCCGCCAACGATGATTATAGTCGCGCCGAGCTCTATGACCTTTGGAATGGTTTCGAGGTTCAGGCCGCCTGCAACAGCGACCGGGACGTTAACGGCCTTCACAACCTTTTCGAGGTCTTCGAGGGGATTCTTACCCTGGGCCTGCTCGTCTATGCCCGTGTGGACGAGTATGTAGTGGACGCCCATCTTCTCAAGTTCCTTCGCCCGCTTAACCTTGTCCCCCACACCTATGAGATCCACCATGACCCTTATACCGTACTTCCGGGCCACATCAACGGCGTCCCGTATCGTCTTGTTGTCCGCAACGCCGAGAATAGAAACAACGTCCGCCCCGTGCCTCGCGGCCATCTCCACCTCAAGGGCGCCGGTGTCCATCGTCTTCAGATCGGCCACGATCTTTCTGTCGTGAAAGCGCCTCTTGAGGAGCTCGACGGCGCGCATGCCCTCCTCCTTGATCAGGGGCGTCCCGACCTCAAGCCAGTGGGCGCCGCCGCGGGCGGCCTTCTCAGCTATGGACATGGCCTCTTCAACGTCGGTAAGATCAAGGGCAACCTGGAGTATCATCCCTCTTCACCCGAGAAATTTTCAGTTTAAACTTACATGCCGGCTTTTAAAGCTTTGTCTCCTTCGATTGGCATGGAGATGTTAAGAGGTTTAGATGGAGATTTGAGTTAAGTTTTAATAGCATGATGTAGTACATGAAATGAGGTGGCCAGCATGAAGGGACGCTACTCAGTTCTTCTGGTACTATTGGTGATATCCTCAGTGGTGGCAGTCTCTTATTCCAGCGGCTGTGTGGGAGGTTCCTCGGGCGAGAAGAACTGGCTCGAGCTCGTGCCATCGGATGCAGTCTTAGCCGTCAACGTCAACCCCAAGGTCACAACGGAGGAGTCCTTCATAAGGGCCCTTAAGGAAGCAGGGTTTTACAACGAGTACATAGACGATGTGAATACCCTGAAGGAGAAAACGGGCATAGACATAAACTCACTGGAGAGGGCAATATTCGTCATGGAATCATCCGACGAGGAAAACTCAGCGCTCTACGCCGAGGGGAAGTTTGACGTTTCGCGCATAGAGCAGGCGATAGAGAAGGAAAACGAGACCTCATTGAAGCGCGGGGCTTACAAGGGGGTCGAGATGTACTACAGCGATGAGGCGAAGGCCGCCCTGGCCTTGACCAAGGACTACGTGATCGTCGGGAGGAGAGCCATCGTTGAGGACATGATAGATCTGATCAAGGGAAACGGCCAGTGGGCGAAGAAGTTCTCGGACATCGGCAAAAAGCTCGGTAGAGGGGACGTCGTTGTGGTGGCTGACTACTCCTACTTCTATGGCTCAGTCTCCAAGAACACCGAAGAAAACCCAAAGATAGGCTCCCTCGTGTCGGCCTCCTCGGCGGTTGACTACATAGGCATTAAGATTGACTTCACGAGCAGCGGCTACGGCATCGAGTTCCTCCTGCATGCCAAGGACCTCTCGTCGGCCAAGGAGATAAAGAACGACATAAACGCCAGCCTGACGCTCGCGGGCTCCTGGGTGAAGAGGATGCAGAACGCCAACATCTCATCGGTCGTTACGACGCTTATGAAGTCGATTAAGGTGTCAAGGGACGGTCAGTACGTCTCAATAAAGCTCACGCTATCAGAGGACCTCTTAGAGAGTCTCAAAGGGGCAATGGAGCGCCGCACAGTGGAATGGTGAGAGTAAGTGACCCGGTTCAAGAGGGCCCGGGCACTCCTCATTAAGGAGATCAGACTGCTCCTGAAGAGGCCGGCAGTCCTTTTTCTCCTCATTTTCGTCCCGATTTTCTTCGGCCTCGTCTTCGCCTCATACGAGAGCGCCATTCCTAAGGATACACCCGTTGCGATAGTTCTGAAGGGGAACGTGTCCCAGGATGAGGTCAAGGAGATACTCTCCATCGCGAGGACGTTCTCCAGCCCGACGCTCGTTCCCGGAATGAAGGAGGCAATAGACGGCCTCCAGAGGGAGAATTATTACGTCATAATTGAGATACAGAACTACACGGACCTATCCCACGGGAGCTACACCGTTTACTACGACGATTCCATGACGCCGGTGGCGTCGATCTCGGAGAACCTCTTGGAGATCCTGCAGATCAGGTTCGGTGGCGCCAGGATAAGGTCCGTGCCCCTTAACCGCCACGCCTCACTTCCAGAGTTCTTCTTCCCGGGCGTGCTCCTCATCATGGCGATGATAATCGGTATGGAAGTGGTTCCGGACAACACGATAGAAGACGCCCCCGTCCTGCCGAGGCTCAAGATGGTCTCCTCAATCTGGACGAACTTTTCGGTCAGGTTCCTCATGGCCATCGGACTCGCGTTCTTTCAGGCTCTCTTGGCGTTCCTCTCGTACCGCCTCACCCCGAACTCACCTAACTTCACACTGGCGGCGCTTTTTGTACTCTTCATGACCACCCTCTACTTGGCCCTGCTCGGCCTCGCCTTCGTCCTCGCCTTCAGGTTCGAGAGATACTCCAAGGGCTACCTCCAGGTAACCGCGGGCTTTCTAGTTTTCATGTCCGGAATGCTCTATCCAGTCGGCTTCTTCCCGAAGTCCCTCCAGTACCTCGCCCACCTCCTTCCAACTTACTACTCGACCGTTATGATGAGGGCCTTCATGTACCGCAGCGTCCACCCATCGCTCTTCTCGGACTACCTTGCCGTGATAACCCTGTGGACAATAGGACTCTTTCTCCTCGACCTACTCCTCGCCGGGAGGCTGAAGGAATGGGCACCCTGATCGTAGAGAACCTCTGGAAGGCCTACTCCGGAAGGGCCGTCATAAAAGGGGTGAACCTGAGGTTAGAGGACGGGGACTTCGTCTGCATCTACGGTCCCAACGGCTCGGGGAAGAGCACGCTGATCCACGCGATAGCCGGCCTTACAGAGTACTCTGGGAGGGTAGAGGTGAGGGGAAAGATAGGGGTCGCCCTCCAGGCCCCCACGATGCACCCCCGCCTCCTCCTCCGCGAGAACCTTGAGCTCTTTTCCAGCCTCTTAGGCTTCAGGATGGAGGAAGCCCTGGAGCTCTGCAAAACCTTGGGGCTCGATGGGCACCTTGAAAAGAGGTTCTCAGAGCTTTCTCACGGCAATAAAAAGAAAGCGGAGATCCTGCTGGCTCTCTTAGGGGAACCGGACATCATCCTGATGGACGAACCGCTGGTCTCGCTCGACTACGTCTCCAGGGTGGCCCTCCTTGGGCTCCTGAGGAGAATGAAGGGGAAGAAAACCTTCCTGGTCGTCACGCACTTCCCAGAGCTCCTCAGGGGCCTCTGCGACAGGACGTTTAAGATGGAAGATGGAAAGCTAACAGAGATCACTTGAACTTCTCGAGGATTATCGCGGGGCAGACCTTGGTTACCCCCTCTATCTTCCCTATTTTGTTGGAGATTATGTCGGAGAGATCCTCCCCGTTCTTGGCCCACACCTCGGTCATTATCATGTGGTCCCCGCTGGTCAGGTAAACCCTCCTCACGAAGTCGAACTCCTTGAGCTTGTTGGCAACCTCGAATATCCTCTCAGGGAGTGTGTCAACCCCAGTTAGGCTGACGAGGTTGTAACCGAGCTTTGACGGGTCTATGACCACTGTGTACTGCTTTATAACCCCAGCCTCCTCCAGTGCCTTGACGCGCTTCCTGACGGCCGTTTCGCTTATCCCGAGAACCTTGGCTATCTCTGTGAAAGGCGTTCGGGCGTCTTTGGTCAGCATCTCAATTATGACCTTATCCCTCTCATCCAGCAACTCCTCCACCTCCGCTACTAATTTCAAACTATGTTGGGATGGTATATTAACCTATTGGTTCAATCCTAACACTACCCTTTCAGCTTCACCACGACCTCAACGTGGGGGGTGTGGGGGAACATGTCGAGGCCAACCGCCTCCTCCACCCTGTAGGCTCCCCTCAGCTCCCTCAGGTTCATGGATAGTGTTCTCGGATTGCAGGAAACGTAAATAAGGTTTTCGGGTTTGTCCTTGAGAAGCCTCTTTACGAGCCTCGGGTGGAGCCCCGCCCTCGGCGGATCGACTATTACGGTGTCGTAACCGTTGAGGTCCTCAACTTTCCTGTCCTCCCCAACCTCAAACTCGGCCTCCACGCTGTTGAGCTCAGAATTTAGGTTTGCCATCCGAACCGCACACGGGTTCACTTCAATCCCCCTAACTTTGAAGCCTCTCTTCGCGAGGTACACCCCAAAGGTCCCAACGCCTGAGTACAGGTCGAGAACCATCTCACCCTCCGCCAGAGAGGCCACCGTCTTGAGTAGATTAACGGCCTGGTAGCTGTTGGTCTGGAAAAAGGAGTTCGGGTGTATGAGGTAGGTAACGTCCCCGAGGGTCTCCCTTATGAACTCTGCTCCCCAGAACCTCTCAACGTCCCCGTAGGAAACATCGCTCTCGCTCCTGTTCACGCTCCAGTAGATGGAGGTGGCGTAGGGGAAGTATTCCGGGAACTCCCCTGGGAGACTCCCCTCCTTCGTGACGAGGTTCACCATCAGCTCACCCGTGAACTTCCCCTCCCTGATGACGATGTACCTGAGGAACCCGCTGTTCTCCCGGATCCCGTAAGCAGGCAGGTTAAAATCGGCCATGAAATCCCTGAGCGACCTGAGAACCCTGCCGCTCGCTTCGCCGAAGACGGGGCAGGATTCGATGTCCACCACGTCCCACCAGGTGCCGTACCTCCTGAAGCCAACCCCTTTTGTAGATATGACAACATCAACCCTGTTTCTATGCCCAAATATCTTTGGTGAAGGGATCACACTGACATCCATATCAAGGGCCTTCTCAAGCACCGACCGTTTAAAGGAGAGCTGCTCCCTGTAAGGTACGTGCTGGAGGAGGCACCCCCCGCAGAGGCCGAAGTATGGACAGCGGGGCTCTATCCTGATCCCGGAGCCCTCTATGAGCTCGAACTCCTCCGCTATTAGAATCCTCTTTATCCTCCTCAGCTTCGTGACCCTAACCCTATCCCCCGGGGCTGTGAAGGGGACGTAGATCTTTCTCCTCCCATCCTTAAGTATCCCGAGCCCGTTCTCAGCCAAGCCCTCGATCCGGCCCTCCATCCTCATCGTGGCACCTTGAGAAGAGGGTTTATAAACCCTTGCCGTTGTCACCCCGCCGAAATCTCCCCAGCAAAGTTTATTTAGTGTAAGCTCGTAAGTTAATACGGTGCCTGCCGGGATGTTTGGAAGGCAGAAGGATGTTGTATACAAAGTTCTCGCAACGAAGAAGAGGGTTGTTGCACTCCAATCCCTGAGCGCTGAACTTGAGACCCCCATGCCGACCCTTCTCTCAACCCTAAAGCAGCTCGAGTCCGATGGGCTGGTTGAGGTGTTCTACGGCAGGAAAAAGGCCAGCATCCTCGTCAGGGCAAAGACCCTTGAGGACTACGTCTGATCGCGACATGCCCCCTCCACCTTTCTTTTTAACCCGGGAAGGCGTTCAAAGCCGGCTCCTGTGTCCGCTGGCACGGCATTTCAATGGTCTCAACTTTAGGAATGTTCATCAGGGCACCCCTTGGTTCAGGAAACGTTAAAAAGGGAAAGATCTATAACACTCGCGGTGATACCTATGGGAGGATACTTCACGTTCGTCCTTCACACGCACCTACCCTACGTCCGTAAACACGGAAAGTGGCCGTTCGGGGAGGAGTGGCTTTACGAGGCCATGAGCGAGACCTACCTGCCCCTGCTTATGGAGCTGGAGAGGCTGAGAGCCTCGGGGGTCAGGTTTCAGCTGGTCATCAACGTAACGCCCGTCCTTGCGGAACAGCTCGCGGACGACTACGTAAAATCGGAGTTCGAGAGCTACCTCCTCAGGAAGATAAGCCTCGTTGAGAGGGACTTGGAGTCCGGCAGATACGATAGAAAAGCCGTCCTCTCAAACCTCGAACACTTCAGAAAGGTCTACGACTACTGGAAGGCCATAAACGGTGACATAATCGGGAAGCTCAGGGAACTCCAGGACTCCGGGTACATCGAGGTCATAACCTCCGCAGCAACGCACGGCTACCTCCCGCTCTTGGGAAGGGAGGAGTCCATAAGGGCCCAGATAGGCAACGGCGTTCTGACTTACGAAAAGCACTTCGGAAGGAGGCCGAGGGGGATATGGCTCCCCGAGTGCGCATACCGGCCCGGCGGGGAGTGGGAGCTCCCAGACGGAAGGACTGTGGAGAGAGAGGGGATCGAGAAGTTCCTTGAGGAGTTCGGTCTCGAATACTTCATAGTCGAGAGCAACCTCATAGACAGGGGGCCCGTCGGAAAGGGCTACGGCGACATAGAGCCTTATGAAGGTGAGAAGAACACCCTAAGGCCGTACTGGATAAAGGGATCGAGGATAGCGATCTTCGGCCGCAACAGGGAGACAGGACACCAGGTCTGGAGCGCACACTTCGGCTACCCCGGCGATTTCTGGTACAGGGAGTTCCACAGGAAGGCCGAGGAGAGCGGGGGCCAGTACTGGAGGATAACAGGGAAGGACGTTGACCTCGGTGAGAAGGCATTCTACGACCCGGACAAGGCGAGGGAACGCGTTGAAGAGCACGCGAGGCACTTCGTCTCACTCGTGGAACAACTCCTAAGGGAGTTCGAGGAGAAAACGGGGGAGCGGGGCATAATCGTCTCACCTTACGACACGGAGCTCTTCGGGCACTGGTGGTTTGAGGGCATCATGTGGCTTGGAAGGGTTCTCGAGCTAATGGAGAGCAGGGGAATCGAGCCCATCACCCTCTCAAAGTTCCTCGAGGGCTATTCCGGAGAGAGGTATGAGATAGAGCCGCCCGAGGGCTCGTGGGGAGCGAACGCAGACCATTCGACCTGGTGGAACCCGGAGACTGCGTGGACCTGGGAGCACGTCTACCGCGCGGAGGACAGGATGGTGGCGGTGGCGAGCAGGTTTTACGGGAGGGAGGCGCTAACGGATAGGGCAATTGAACAGCTCGCGAGGGAGCTTCTGATCTTGGAGGCCAGCGACTGGCAGTTCCTCATAAGCACGGGGCAGGCCAGGGAGTACGCCGCGAGGAGGGTTCTGACCCACAGCAGGGACTTCCACAGGCTCGCAAACGAAATCGTGAAGAGAGTCAAAAAGGGGGAGTTCAACGCGGCCCTCCTCGAGGAGCTTGAGGAACGCGACAACCCCTTCAAACCCGTTGCCGTCGCCTACTACGTGAGCGAGAATCCACCCAAGCTTGAGGAACACGTCGAGCCCCCCGAGCTTCCGGCGGAGGAGAACAGTGGGGGAAACAGAGGGGCGAAGGAGAGGGCCTACGCCACGGCGATCTCCAGTGAGGGCGCTAAAACCAGCACAAAGGCGGCGAAGACGAGGAGGAGTATGGTCAAGGCGAGAAGAACCAAGAAAGCCGTCTCAAAGAAGAGGGAAAACCGGAAGAAACCCGGGCGAGATCTCCTCTCGATAAAGGGCATCGGGCCGAAGACCCTTGCCAAGCTTAAGGGGGCTGGGATTGAGAGCACCGACGACCTCAAGCGTGCGGACCTTGAGGAGCTGGCCAAAAAGACGGGGATATCAATAAAGCGCCTCAGGAAGTTCGTCAAGCAGATTCCCTGAGCCACCTCCCCGAACCGCTTTCGAAAGCCTTTTCTTGACTTTTCCTAAAACTAACTGTGATGCCCATGAAGAAGGTGGAGGCTATTATCAGGGCGGAGGATTTTAACAGGGTCAAGAGTGCCCTAAAACAGATCGGTTCCCGCTCACGGCCTACCCCGTCCAGGGAAGGGGGGTTCAGGGAGGAATACCGCCCTACGATCTCCTCCCGAAGATGAAGGTTGAGATCGTCGTGAAGGACGGTGACCTCGATAGGGTCGTCAGCACGATCATCAGAAACGCGAGGAGTAGCAGCCCCGGAGACGGCAAGATATTCATAAGCCCGGTTGAGGATGCGATACGCATAAGAACAGGGGAGAGGGGCAACGAGGCCCTCTACTGAGGGCATCAACGCCAATCTCACAGGAAAGCGTGGCGGTGCCTGTAGAGGCCAACCGTGCCGTCGAGTAGCAGGTAAAGCTCCACAAGCGAGATCAGGAGCAACACCGTCAGATAACCCCGGGCAAAGGCCGTGCTCTTTCCGAGGTGGCCGGCTATCTCTGCTATCTTAGCGGGGTCGCGCAGCGTCCGCAGGGAGTAGGTCATCGCCATGAACCCCACGACTAAGGGTATAGGGAGAGCGGAGTAAGCTAAGAGAAGGCCCAGATGCCCCCTGCGCTGGAGGGAGAGCATCGAGAGTATTATCGGGATCGCAAGGATCAGGGCGGTTATCGCGATGAACTGGTTGAGGAACAGACCGCTTAGCACGAAAAACAGGGTCATGCCGAAGATGTACTTCCGGTAGACCTTCTTAAGCTCCTTGAGCTTATCGGGGATGAAGTCGTACTCGGCAGACAGCGAGTACTGATAAATCCTCCCTGCCATCCGCAGGTAGTTCTTTTTGCCCTCCCTCTCAATGCCCCTGTCAGTGCTCATGGCCTTGAACTCCTTGGCCTTCTTGAAGAAGAACTCGGCCAACTCCTCGTTGTCCTTTACCGCCCGCTTTGAAAGCTCCCGAAAGTTCTCGGCTGCCCCCGCTATTTTTCTCTTCAGGGCTTCCTTCTCCCTACCGCTGAGGGTTTTCAGCCGATCTATGCGCTCTAAGGCCGACTCAAGAACCTCGGCTGTATCGAGCAGAATTCCAGAACTCCTCACCTTTATCCCTCCGGAGGAAATAAAAAGAGGGGGTTTAAGACCCTTGTCCCCTCTTCTCGGCTTCCAAAAGCCTGCCTATGCTCCAGCCCATAAGGGCAAAGATAACAAACCAGGCGGTCAGCATGTAGATGACCCAGCTTCCCATTTCCACCACCTCAGACCCTTATGATGACCTCGTTCTTCTCCAGCTCCTCGCCGTACTTCCTCTTGATGGAGTAGTAGCTCTCTATTGCCCCGATGATGAACATGACTATTATAGCTGTCCACGGTGCTATGCCTATTCTTCCGCTGACAAAGCTCTTGAAGGTGCCGACGAGCGGGAGCAGCAGGAGTATTGGCGCTATGTACAGGATTATCGGCTTGTACCAGCCGGGCACCGTCATCCATGCACCCTCGTGGAGCTCCTTCCAGAAGTTGCCCGGTTTGAAGAGGTACACCGCCACCACTATATCAACCAGCGCGAGCAGAGTCAGCTGGAAGCTCACCCAGCTGTCGAGCTGATCCATGTAGCCGCTGATGTAGACCACCGGGAGCCCCATTATCAGGTAGATGATGAAGACTATCCAGGTGCCTATGCTCCTCTTTATGTTGAGATCCTCCTCAAGCAGTGCCGTGAGGTAGTTGTACATTGCTATCGCAGAGGTGAAGCCAGCGAACCAGAGCAGGAGGAACCAGAGTGCACCGAAGGCCTTTCCAGCGTCGCCCATGCTGACGAACGCGTTCGGCAGGTTGACGTAGGAGAAGCCGAGGCCGAACGTCCTTCCGATAGCCCCAAGACCGATGTCCTTGTGCTGGGCTAGTGCGGACAGTATGGAGTTCCAGTGCTGGTTGAGATAGTTGGAGATCATGGTGGTGTTGCCGCTGCTTGCAATGTTCTGCGGAACACCTAATGTCATAAGGGTCTTGGAATCGCTGCCAAAGGCCTTCATGATGAGATCCGGGCTGATTATCTTGGTGAAGTAGGCTGTTGCAAGAGGTATGGCTATTGAGCCACCGAGAACGACCTCTGCGAACTCGTTGAGCGAGACAGTCGCGATACCCGAGAGGGCAACGTCATCCTTGGGCCCGAGGTAGCTGGCGTAGTTCTGGATGATGCCCATACCGAGGGAGAGCGTGAAGAATATCTGCCCCGTCGCCGCGAGCATAACGTCCCAGAGGTGGGCGCTGAGGTAGCTCCAGTTGGGGCTCCAGATGAACTTGAAGCCGTCTATGGTGCTCCAGTTGGGGTCAATAGGTGAGCCAAGGACAAAGATGTAACCGACCAGGAGTATCGCGAAGAGGTACAGGAGCGGCATCATCACCTTGACCCATCTCTCAATGCCCTTGCTGACGCCCTGACCAACTGCTATGGCGAGCAGAGCCACGGTTATGCCCCAGAACAGGAAGATCTCACCGTAGTTGCCGAGGTAGTTGCTGAAGAACTGGCCGGTGTTGGTTCCGAAGTAGGCACCGGTTATGCTGAACCACGAGTAAGCCGCAGACCAGCCGATGAGGTGGAGGTAGTAGCTGTTGAGCAGCACCGTCAGGCTGAAGGCGAGCATTCCAGCGAAAACGCCCCACCAGAGGGCGCTCCTCGGCTTGACGCTCTCCCTGGCCATGAGGTAGTACGTTGGACCGAGGGTACCGTGACCATATTTGCCACCGTAGCGACCGGCGACCCACTCAACCCACATCACGGGGATACCGAGGAAGAACAGCGCTATAAAGTACGGTACCATGAAGGCGCCGCCACCGTTCTGGGCAACCTGCGTTGGGAACCTGACGAAGTTGCCAAGGCCAACCGCGTTCCCGGCCATGGCCAAAATCAAACCCAATTTCGTTGCCCATTGCTCCCTCTGTTCCAAATTTATCACCCCCTGCTTTGATCAGCAGCCCAAAAAAATCAAACCCACGGGGAAAGGCTTGGGCAGTACTTAGTTTGAACCATGAATTTAAAACTCTTTTGGAATTTTCTTACATATTCCAACATCTTTTAGGCCGAATTTTTACTTTTTGGAATTCTCTTCGGAAACGTCCCACCCCAGTATCGTCCAGCAAAGTTTATTAACCCCTGAAAAAATCGGTTCTTGAAAAAGACAACCATGTTATCGGAGGGGATAGGATGAGGTATAAAGCACTCGCCATAGGTCTGGCACTCATTGTGGTGTTCTCCCTCGGCTGCATTGGCTCCGGCGGGGGGAATGCAAGCACCTCAAAGTCCACGACCCAAAAGTCGCAGACCCTCGTGGTTTACTCCTACGACAGCTTTCAGGACGTGGCTAAAGTCATCATACCGAAGTTTGAGAGGAAGTACAACGTCAAAGTAGACCTCATAACACTCGGCGACGCTGGAAACGTCCTCAACAGGCTCATCTTAGAAAAAGACCATCCCAAGGCAGACGTGGTCGTTGGTATCGACAACAGCCTCGCGGCCAAGGCGATAGAAGCAGGAGTCTTGGAGGTGTACAAACCAAGGGACTTAGGTGCGGTTCCCAAGGATCTCGTAGAGGGGTTGGACCCAACTTATCACCTCGTCCCGTACGACTACGGCGCGATAGCGATAGTGTACAAGAAGGACAAAGTCAGGAACCCGCCGAAGACTTTCGAAGACCTCCTCAAGCCCCAGTGGAAGAAGAGCCTTATCTTAGAGGATCCAAGGACGAGCTCAACCGGAATGGCCTTCCTGCTCTGGACGATAGCCGCTTATGGCGATCCAGGATGGCTCTACTACTGGGAGAAGCTCAAACCGCAGATCTACCAGATAACCAACGGCTGGGACTCCGGATGGGAGATGTGGGACAAGGGCGAGGCCCCGCTCTTCGTCAGCTACGCTACGGACCCGGCCTACGATGCCTACTACAAAAACGGCAGCGAGCCCAACATAGGGGTAGTCCTGCTCAACGGCACCGCCTACGTCCAGATCGAGGGGGCGGGGATAGTGAAGGGGACCAAGCACAGGGAGCTGGCCGAGAAGTTCATAGACTTCCTGCTGAGCAACGAGGCCCAGAGGGAGATACCCCTCCACAACTGGATGTTCCCGGCGAGCGATAACGTTACACTGCCGGAGGTTTACAAGTACGCGGTTAAGCCTGGGAAGATCGTAAATCCATCGCCAGAGGAGATAAAGGCGAAGCACAACGAATGGGTCAAGGAGTGGGTCGAGCTAATGATCCAGGGCAAGAGCCCCGAGGAGATAATCAAGGGGAGAGGATGAGGTAGTCCCCCACCCTCACACCCACTTTTTTTGGAACCCGCTCCGGGCTGAAGGGCAGCTCAGGGATGAAGCGCTCTGCAACGATCCTCTGCCCCTCCACCTCCAGGAAGAGCCTCATCCTCCCGGGGAGGAGTTCGTAGTCAACGACGTCCGCTTCTTCACCCTGCATTATGAAAACGCTCTCAGGCCTGAAGAAGACCCTCACCTTCCCCTCTCCTTCAGTATCAAAGCACAGGCTTCCGAGGCAGGCCCTCCCGTTCTTGGCCTCAAGAAGCAGAATGTTTCCTGTTCCGAGGAAGCGCGCCACGAATTCGTCCTTAGGACGGTAGTAGAGCTCCAGGGGCCTTCCAACCTGGATTATCCTCCCGTCCTTCATAACGGCTATCCTGTCGCTTATCGCCATGGCCTCCTCCTGGTCGTGGGTAACGTAGACCGTTGTGACCCCGAGCTCCCTCTGGACGCGCTTTACCTCACCCCTCAACCTCTCCCTTATCTTGGCGTCGAGGTTGCTCAGCGGCTCGTCGAGGAGGAGGAGCCTCGGCCTTATGATGAGGGCCCTGGCTAGAGCTACCCTCTGTTGCTGGCCGCCGGAGAGCTGCTCAGGGTAGCGGTTTTCAAGGCCCTCAAGGCCAACGAGCGAGAGAACCTCCCTCACCTCTCGCTCGATCTCAGCCTTTGAGAGCTTTCTAAGCCTCAGCCCAAAGGCCACGTTATCAAAGACCGTCATGTGGGGGAAGAGGGCGTAGTCCTGGAAGACTATCCCTATGTTCCGCTCGTAGGGCGGCCTTTTGGTGACGTCCTCACCGTCAAAGAAAACCCTCCCCTCCGCCCGTTCGAAGCCGGCTATGATCCTCAGCGTAGTTGTCTTGCCGCAGCCGCTCGGTCCGAGGAGGGTCATGAACTCGCCCTCCCCCACCTCAAGCTCAGGGATGTTGAGTTCAAAGCCCTCGCGCCTCAACCTGATGCCCTCAAGCCTGAGCCTCACCATACCTCCTCACCCGTTCTCTCGATGACTAAAAAACCGGCCATACTCACGAGCATCAAAACGACAGCCATCGCCGATGCCGGCCCGAACTGCCTTGAGCCGAGGTAGCGGTAGATCGCTATGGTCACCGTGGTGTATTTGGGCTGGTAGATCATGTACGTTGCACCGAGCTCGGCGACGCTCATGGCAAAGGAGAAGACGGCGCCGACTACGATGCCACCGAAGGCCAAGGGGAGCTCGACTTTAAGAAACGCTAAGAGGTCGCTGGCCCCGAGGCTCATCGCCGCCTCCCTCAAACTGGGCCTCACCTTCTTCAGCGCCGCCGAGACGGCGCGGAGGGCGAAGGGATAAGCTATGGTGGTGTGGGCGGCTATTATGAGGAAGGGACTGCCGAGGAGGAGAAGGGGCGGCCTGTGGAAGGCCTTGATGTAGCCGAGGCCGATGATTATAGCAGAGGAGCCGAGGGGAAGGGTCGCGAGCACGTCGAAGATGATCTTGCCAGGTAGATCCCATCTCCTGGAGGAGTAGGACATCGTCAGGGCTATCAGGGTGGCTAAGAGGACGGTGGAGAAGCCGAAGACGAAAGTCCAGATGACGGCGTGTAGACTGTCCGAGCCGAATATCGGGTTGTAGGAGCTCTCAAAGAGGTGGCGGTACCATTTTAGGGTAAAGTGACCGCTGGAAGTTAGGGAGTCGTAAAAGACCGCGAGGAGGGGAGCCAGTATGAAGAGGAAAACGATTAGCGAGTAGAGGACTATGCCGGCCCCTCTAAGGCCCCTGAAGTCCGAGAGGGTGAGCTTCCTCGGCCGCTGAAGAACCCTCTGCTCCTCCGCTTTGGAGTATGCATCAAGGCTCTTGAGGTAGAGGTACATGAAGGTGAAGCTCAGGCCCATCTGGAGAACCGCCAAAGCCGCCCCCGTCCTGAAGTCGAGCAGGGTCATTATAGACGTGAAGATGGCCACCTCTATCGTCCCGTACCTGTAGCCGCCGAGGATGAGGGGGATGGCGAAGCTGAGGAAGGAGAAGATGAAGGTGAGCATGGAGGAAGCGAAGATAGCCGGGTAGAGCATCGGGAGGGTGACCCTGCGGAAGAGGGTGAAGCCCCTCGCCCCGAGGCTTTCGGCTGCTTCTTCGTAGTGGGGGTTTATCCTCGCCCAGAGCGAAGACACCATCCTGACAACGACCGGGAAGTTGTAGAAGGCGTGGGCAAGGAGTATGGCCTTCCACGAGTAGAGTACTCCGAGGTCGCGGCCGAGGAGGGAGGTTATGAAGCCGCTCCGCCCGAAGAGGAGGATGAAGCCGAGGGCGACCATTATGCTGGGCATGACGAAGGGAACCGTTAGGAGGGCCTTGAGGAAGCGCTTTCCCGGGAAGTCGTACTTGGCGAAGAGATAGGCCCCGGGAAGGCCGAGGAGCAGCGTTAAGACCGTCGAGCCAATGGCCTGCTCGATCGTGAAGAGGATAACGTGGCGGTAGTAGGGATTGGCCAAAACCGAGGAGAGGGAGCCCCACGAGAGGCCGTCGAGGAGTATCAGGGCTATCGGGTAGTAGAAGAAGAGAACGAGAAAAAGAAGGGATGGAAGCAGCAGGAGAACCCAGAAGCGCCTGCCAACCATCGCCCTCACTCCAAGCCCTTCTCCTGCCGCACCCTCTCTATCACGTCGAAGATGCTCCAGAGATCCCGGATGACGTGTAGGTGGGGGATCAGGGCTAACTTTTCCCTGTTCTTTTCCACGAACCTCGCGGTGAAGGGGAAGTAGTACCAGACGTACTCCGTGTTCCCGTCGCCGTGCCCAATGAAGCGCCAGGGCTTGTCGTCCACCCAGATGAATGTCTCGTCGCCGTACCTCTCGCGAACCAGCTTAAATGCATCCTCAATCGTCATCCCCCTGCCGAAGACCACGACGTCGTCGAAGAGGTCGTAGAGGCCGGCCATCTTCATTCTCCGCGCCTTCATTCCGTCTATGAAGTCCTCGGCGGAGAAGGATATGACGGTGTGACCGGCTTCCCTGAGCCTCCTGAGAACCTCGGGTGCATCGTCCAAGGGCTCAGTTAGCCTGGCCCTCTCCTCGAACCAGGTTTCAAAGAACTTCGTCCTCAGAAAGAAGGGTGGTCTCGACTTCTTCCTGTGCTTTCCAAAGGCCGGTCTCTCGAACTGGAGCTCCACCTTTGTCAGCAGCTTCGCCCAGAGCCTCTTTCCCGGGAGCCAGCGGCAGCGCTTTTCGAGGGCCCTCCTGAAGGCCTCCTCGATCACGGTGTAGCTGTCAACAACGGTTCCGTCGAAGTCAAAGGCTACTATCATCAGCCCACCTCCGCGTAGAAGCTTCCGGCTTTAACGTGCATCGACAGAAAGTCGTCCTCAAGTGCGTAGGCCCAGATGACCCTGAACTTCCCAGCGGACGGTATCTTGAAGTCCCACCTGTCCCCTGTGTCGAGCTTCCTCGAAAACTCCACAACGGTGTAGTCCGGCCCCTCGGACCCCCCATAACTCAGCACGTCGTCGGTTCCTCCGTATATCCCATCGGGATTGTGGGGGCCGGAGAAGCCGGTTGAGTATTCGTCGCTTACCGCGACGGTTCCATTGGGGAAGACGTAAGCTATAACTACGTCAGCTCCCTTCATTCCCTTCGTTCCCCCGAAACCAACGGCCAGCCAGCCCCTCGTGGGCGCCCTCATGCCGACCATCAGCGTGCCGTTCTCGGCCCTGAGGTAGAGCTCGAAGTCCCCATCCTTGTAAGCCCTCTGGTACTCGCCCTCCCCTATCACACCGTCTGGCTTCCAGGGCACGACCTCCCGCTGGGTAGATCTCGGGGAGGGTTTTGAGGGTGTGGGTGACTGAGGGCTGCTTTTTGGAGGGGACGGGGAGGTCCCTTTTGAAGGGGAGCCCTTAGGATGGCCGGTTCCCACGACCATTACGGCCAGGATTACCGCTACCGCCAGCACGAACAGCGTCTTCTTCCACATCATGGGGGGCCTACGCGGGGCGCGTTAAAAAAGTTGCCGTCGGCCACCCAGTGAAAGCCCACCCTTAGGATTGCACAGCAGGGGAGGCCAGCTGGAGAAGCCCCCGCATAGGCGGGAACTTTTTTATTGCCCTGCTCGGATTTGGGGCGGGATAGCCATGTGCCTGATAGCAGGGGGCGTCAACGGAAAGCTGAGGGAAAAGTTCATCAGGATGATAGAGGCTGGAAAGCACAGGGGGCCGGACGGGTTTGGAGTGTGGACCGATGAAGGCTCCATGAAGGGCTCAGACTTCTCAGAGGTGGAATCCATCCCGGAGGGAACCGTGGGGATCCTCCAGTGCCGGCTCAGTATGACGGGCTCAAAGGACTACATCCAGCCCTTCTTCAACGAGATCGTGCTCGCCCACAACGGTGAGGTCTACAACCACATCCAGCTCAGGGAGTACCTGATTAGGAGGGGAGCGCGCTTCGAGAGCAACGTCGACAGCGAGGTCATACTCAGACTGATGGAGCTGCTTCTTGGGAATGGCCTGAGAGCAGAGGAGGCAGTCAGAAGGGCCATGCTCATGATAGAGGGTGACTACGCCGTGGCCTTCTTTTACCGCGGCAAGATATACCTCTTCAGGGACCCCCTCGGGATAAGACCCCTCTACTACTCCAAAGGCGGCTTCTTCGGCAGCGAGAGGAAGGTGCTCTGGGCTATCGGGGAGGAGGCAATCCCAGTGAGGCAGGGAGAGCTGGTTGAACTGTCCGAAGGGGGCACCGTTAGGAAGGGGCTCCTAAGCCCCCTCGAACTTACACGGGGGAAAGTTGGGAAGCTCAATGAAAAGACAGCTGTGAAAGCGATTGAAACCGCTCTCCGCTACTCAGTCCGCCTCCGGGTCGGTCGGAAGACGGGCGTTCTCTTCTCAGGGGGGCTTGACAGCTCGCTGCTCGCCCTAACCGCCTCGAAGTACTCCGATGTAGTCCTCTACACAGCAGGCATTGAGGGGAGCCCCGACCTTGAGTGGGCGAGGAGGGCGGCCGAGAACTTGGGGCTCGAACTCAGGGAGGCCGTCTTTGGCAGGGAGGAGGTTGAGAAAGAACTGGAGAGAATAGCATTCGCAATAGAGGAGCCGAACCCGATGAACCTCGCGATAGCGATCCCCATCTACTTCGCCGCAAAGGCCGCCCGCAGGGACGGCGTCAGGA
>NZ_JALXBJ010000081.1 GCF_026991495.1 Thermococcus sp.
GTCCCAGATTATCATTGTTCTCACCTCAGACCTTGTAGACCTCCAGCTCATCCCCCTCCACCTCGAAGGTCTTCCCGAGGAAGCGCTCGACCACCCAGACGTTGGTGATTAGGTGATTCGTTATCTCGGCTACCCCCACCTCCCCGCCGGCGAAGGCTAAGAAGGGTATCAGCTGGTCGCCGAGGAACCTGTCAACCGCCGCCCTGCTCTCCAGGGAGGTAATGAGCTTGTCGGCCGCTTCCCTGCCCACCTTCTCGGCCGGCTTGCCGCGTTTCCCAAGGGCGTCTCCTCCAAGCCTTAGCCCGTCGGTCTCTGCCCAGACCACTATCCCGCTTCCCGGGCTGAGCGAAGGGCTGACCTCTCTTTCAATCCTCACCGGTGCGCTGTAAGCCCTCCTCAGCCTTTCCTCCGCTGCCCTCGCCTGCCTCTCTGCGACGTGAGCCGGCAGGTTCGTGGCGTGGCTTACCCCGGCGAAGCGCTCTATCTTCGCCCACTTCAGAGCCACGAGCGGTTTCTTCTTCTCCCAGGGCTCCACGCTCCCGACAACGAGACCGCCGCCCCGGGGGTAGTGCCCCCTCCTCTTTACCTCGATTTCCCCGTTAAGCCCCATCTTAGCAAGGGCGAAGAGCGTGACGTGCCTCAGGTAATCAACGGGAGGGCTCCAGGGCACGTCCGTCCCACCGGTGATCTCGAAGCTCCCGCCGGTGAATGCCATGGCTGGCAGTAACGCCTGGAGGACGAGGGTTATACTACCGGCAGTTTTTATGGGCACGCGTATCTGCCTCGCCCTCGCCTCACCCGGGATGAACTCAAGCTCCGCCGAGCCGACCTCAGCCCCCTTAACCCTCGCACCGCTCAGCTCCTTCAGGGCGAGGACAGCGTGAAGGTGCTGGGGCCTCAAGCCCTGGTTCGGCCTGCCGGCGCGTATCTTCGTGATCCTAACGGCCTTTCCTGTTATAACCGAGAGGGCGACCGCCGTTCTAACTATCTGCCCCCCACCTTCGCCGTAGGAGCCGTCTATCTCCACCCACTCCATGTTCCCACCCGAACGTTCTTGCCCCCGAGGTCTAAAAACCTGACGAAAGACTTTTTAGCAGGTCGGCCGATAAAGGGGTGGTGGAAATGGACGAGCTTGAGTTCTGCGTGAAAAGCCTTAGCTACCCCATCGGCATGCTGCTCGAAGGAAGGGAGAGGGTGGAAGGCGAGAGGGCGAGGATAGAAGGGGGTAGAATAGTTCTTCCAATGGTTCCTTTTCCGGCGAGGTGCTATTTGGCGGGCCTCGTTCTCTTCAACTCCGTAGATGAGGTAGACAGGAAGCGCCTCTACGACGACCTGGCCGCCTTCGAGTCCTTTAAGCTCAAACTCCTCTCCTCGAAGATGGGGAAGGCCCTCAGGCCCTACCTGACCCACCCGAGGGAGTTCATGGCCTACGGTGAGGCGCTCTCCATTCCTTGGCTTGAGTTTCAGACGCGGAAGGAGAGGGTGGAGCCCTACTTGGCCAGGCTCAGACCCCTTATGAACCTCCCCCGCGGGGAGTTCCTCAGGAGGAGCTCCTTCCTCGGCGAGCTGAGCGTTGATGACGGTCTCCTCCTCACTTACCTAACGGACGACCCCGGGGAGAAGGAGCTGATAAACGCGGCCCTCGGAAAGCACAACAAGGCCTACAGGAGTGCCGTGAGGACTTACTTTCTCGCGTTCAAAGGCTGAGCCCCCTGTTGAGGCTGAGGGCTATCTCAAGGGCGCGGTCAAGGGACAGCCCCTCCTCGGTGAGCTTTCTGACCATCCCCGCTAAGAGCCTCGCGTTCCTCTCCGTCAGCCTCTCCTCCGGGTAGTCGGCAAACCTCTCGCTTCCAACCGGCTCCCCTATCAGGGACGAGAGCATGCCCGCGAACTCAGCGGGGGAGAGGGGTGATAATTTTACAACGACGGGCAGCTCGAAGGACATGTACTTTGAAGCGTCAGTTGTTTCGACTATGACCTGCTTAGCCCCTTTCAGGGCGTTCACGAGCTCGTCCGCTGACGGCTCCCTCAGGACAACCGCGTCACCGCCGACGAGGTCGCTCAGCTCTAAGCCCCTCCTGTTCTCAACGAGGACGTTGAAGCCCATCGAAATGACCTTCCTGACGACTTCTTCCGGTTCGACTGCTTTCTGCTCTGACCCCTCAAAACGGCTGTAGAATGACTCGCTGACGAGCGTGATCTGGTACACCTTATCGAGCCCGTTGAGGTAGAGGACGCCGTTGGAGATGAGCTTGAGGCCGAACCGGGCGAGGGCAGAGCTCAGGCCCGTTTCAGTCCTCGTCGTTATTGCACTTTTCCCGGCTGTTTCCTCCAGCCCCTCGCTCACAAGCCTGTAATCCGCTGGGAAGAGGCCCCTCGCGTTTATGAACTCCTCAAGAACCTGCCTGGCCCGCTCCCTGCTGACGGCGTAGACCTTGATGAACTCTACCGCGTCCCTCGCGTCCACCCCTATGAAGACAACGGCATCGTGCCTCTCCTTCGGGACCAGCAGGTCGCTCATTCACACCACCAGGGTCAGAGGCTCATGGCCCCCAAGAGCTCACCGCTGTCGAGGTTGATTATCTTAACGTCCCTCCCCCTCGTGTCGAGGAGGGCCACGCTCTTGACCCCTGTCACGTAGCCGCAGACCTCCCCCGGGTTGACGAGGATCGTCCTCCCAACTTCCCTTATCTCGTACCTGTGGGTGTGACCGACGACGACCACGTCGTAGAGCCTGCTGTACGCCAGCGCCCTCACTAAAACGTCGTTCGTCCCGTGGGTTACCGCTATCTTCATGCCGTCCGCTTCGATCTCAATGATCTCGTCTTTTATCCCGAGGGCTTCGTAGAGCCCCTTCCTCTCGCCGTCGTTGTTGCCGAAGACGCCCCTGAGGGGCGCCCTAAGCTTTTTAAGCTCCCCTGCGACAAAGGGGGCAACGTAGTCGCCGGCGTGTATCACGAGGTCAACGCCCCTCTCGTTGAAGAACCCTACGGCCTTGGCTATGGCTGGGATGTTGTCGTGGGTGTCGCTCATTATACCTATCAGCATGCTCTCACCTGGGGTGTGTACGGCTGGCAGCTTATAGGTTTATCGTGCGGACGGATGGATACATGAACACCTTCGAGTGGAAAAGGAACTGCCATTAAACCGACCACCGGGGAGCTTAAGCGTACTGCCAAAGTTTATTAGCCCAACCTCCGATGTAGTGGAGGTGTAGGCGATGTTTACTGGGAGGGCCTTGATACCGGTTAAGTTGCTCAAGCCCTACGGCGACTGGAAGCAGGGCGACATCGCCCTCGTTGAGGACTGGAAGGCAAAGGTGCTCTGGGAGAGCGGGGTCGGCGAGGTCGTGGACGAGACTGATAAGGTTATAGGCGAGATAGACGGGGTCATAGGTGAGGAGAGGAAAGGCGAACCCCTGACCCCGCTTCCCGCGGGTCTCTACGAGAGGGCTGAGTTCTACATCTACTACCTTGAGAACTACGTGAGGAGGAACGCGGGAGAGAGCATAGAGACGTTGGGAGTTAAGATGACCAAGCTCGCCAACCTGAAGAAGAAGTACCGCTACCTGAAGGAGCTCCGCTTCAAGAAGATAATGGAGGCCGTGAGGTTGAGACCCAACAGTCTCGAAGTGTTGGGCAGGCTCTCCCCCGAGGAGAGGAGGATATACCTTGAGCTGTCCAAGATCAGGAACGAGTGGCTGGGTGGTTGAGATGGATAGGGAGGAGATCATAGAGCGCTTTGCGAGGTTCCTCCGCGAGTACAAGGGGGACGACGGCAGCCCGGTCTACCTGAACCGGCTCAGGGACCTGCTCACGGTTACACCCAAGCGCTCGCTGCCCATAGACTGGGCCAACTTCAACTCCTTCGACCCCGAGCTCGCGGAGGAGCTCTTGGAGAACCCCGAGGAGGTTTTGGCGGCCGGTGAGGATGCCATACAGATAGTCCTGCGCGAGGACTTGATGTACAGCGGCGAGCTCAAGGTTCACGCGCGCTTTTACAACCTCCCGCGCACACTCCTCGTCAAGGAGCTCGGGAGCGAGCACATAAACCGCCTGATACAGGTCGAGGGGATAATCACGCGCGTGAGCGAGGTCAAGCCCTTCGTTCAAAAAGCCGTCTTCGTCTGCAAGGACTGCGGGAACGAGATGGTGCGGCTCCAAAAGCCCTACGAGAACCTCGTCAAGCCCGCCAAGTGCGATGCCTGCGGCTCAAGGCACATCGAGCTCGACATAGAGAAGAGTCGCTTCATAAACTTCCAGAGCTTCCGCCTCCAGGACAGGCCCGAGAGCCTTAAGGGCGGTCAGATGCCCCGCTTCGTGGACGCTATTCTGCTGGACGACCTCGTTGATACGGCCCTGCCGGGGGACAGGGTTCTCGTCACCGGGATACTTCGCGTTATCCTTGAGGGGAAGGAGAAGAGGCCGATATTCAAGAAGGTCCTTGAGGTCAACTACATAGAGCAGCTCAGCAAGGAGATAGAGGAGCTTGAGATCTCCCCGGAGGACGAGCAGAGGATAAGGGAGCTCGCGAGGAGAAAGGGCATAGTGGACGCGATAGTGGACTCAATAGCTCCCGCGATATGGGGACAGAAGACGGTTAAGAAGGGCATAGCGCTTGCTCTCTTTGGCGGCGTCCAGAGGGACCTCCCGGACGGGACGAAGCTCCGCGGTGAGAGCCACGTCCTGCTGGTCGGAGATCCAGGTGTTGCTAAGTGCGTTGACTGCAACACAGAGGTTGTTTTGGCCGATGGAAGTCTGAAGAAGATTGGTGAGATTGTTGAAGAAGCCGTCGAGAGAGCGGAAAAAGAAGGAACCCTCGGACGGGTTGATGATGGCTTTTACGCTCCCATCGACCTCGAACTCTACGCCCTCGACGCAAAGACGCTGAAGGTGAGAAAGGTCAAGGCGAACATAGCTTGGAAGAGAACCGCTCCGGGGAGAATGTTCAGGATAAAAACCGCCAGCGGCAGGGAGATTAAAGTAACGCCGACCCATCCTTTCTTCGTCTTCGAGGATGGGCAGTTTAAGACAAGGAAAGCTGAGGAGCTTGGAAGGGGAAACTTCATAGCAGTCCCGAGGAAAGAAAGCGAGCCGAAGGTTATACCCGAGACTGAGAATGAGAACCTCAGAAATCTCCTCTCCGACTCGGACATCTTCTGGGACAGGGTTGAAGAGATCGAAGAATATAAGCCAGAACACCCCTGGGTTTACGACCTCCAGGTTCCGGAGCACCACAACTTCATTGCCAACGATATCTTCGTCCACAACAGTCAAATTCTCCGCTACGTGGCCAATTTAGCTCCAAGGGCGATCTACACGAGCGGTAAAAGCTCATCTGCAGCTGGTCTGTGTGTCGCCCCCGATTCGCTCATCGACACTAACCTGGGCAGGATGGAGATAGGGAAGCTCGTGGACAAGGCCATTCCGGAGGAGGTTGAGGAGTACAGGAGCGTTGACGTGGAAAGGCTCGGCCTCACCGTTAAATCCAGGAGGGGTTACTCACGGCTGCTGAGACTCTGGAAGCTCAGGGCCCCGGAGAGACTGGTGCGGCTGAAGGGGGAGAACGGCGGGGAACTCGTATTAACGCCCGAGACGAGGGTTTTGACCCCAGATGGGTGGAGAACGGCCCTCGACCTGCTGAAAGTTGGAAAGGGGGTCGTTTTTGTAGACGGAAAGCCGGAGAACGTTAAGGCAGAGGAGATAGGCTCGCCGTATGAGTACGTCTACGACCTCACCGTTGAGGGCTCTCACTGCTTCATAGCCAACGGCTTCGTTGTCCACAACACGGCGGCGGCGGTGAGGGACGAATTTACAGGTTCGTGGGTTCTCGAAGCGGGTGTTTTAGTTCTGGCGGATGGCGGGTTCGCCTGCCTGCATCCGGACTCAAGGGTTCTCGTTGACGGAAAGTATCGGAGAATTGAAGACCTCCTCGAGCTGAGCAAGTCATACAAGGCCCTTTCCGACGGCCAGGTCGTGGACATCCAGGAGAAAGATATGAGCGTTGTCGCCCTCGACCTTGAAAGCATGAAGACAAAGGGTTCAAAGGCAACGATAATCCGCAGGAAGCCCTGGAAGGGAGAGCTCCTCAGGATAAAGTTCCGCTCGGGCAACGAGGTAACCCTAACTCCCGACCACCTCCTGGTTGAAGGTCAGACCCTTGAGTGGAAGGAGGCAGGGAAGTTTAGGGTTGGTGACTCGATTCTGGCTGTGGATGAGGAACTGAACCCACGCCGGGACGAGATCGCCTCCATCGAGAAGGTTCCCTACGACGGCTACGTTTACGACCTCTACGTCCCGGGAGAGCACAACTTCGTCGCCGAGGGGATAATCGTCCACAACTGCATAGACGAGTTCGACAAGATGAGCGACCGCGACAGGAGCGCGATACACGAAGCTTTGGAACAGCAGAGCTACCACCACGACTTTGAGCTCCTCTTAGCCGACGGCAGGAAGGTGAAGATAGGCGAGCTGGTGGATGAGCTCATCGAGAAGAACCGCGATAGGGTAATCCTCGGCAGGGACACCGAGATACTGCCCGTCGATGACGTTGAGGTTCTCGCCTACGACCTTGAGAGGAGGGAAATCGTGAAGGTGAAGGCCGACCGCGTGAGCAGGCACAGGGCTCCGGAGAGGTTCATAAAGCTGAAGTTCTCCAACGGCAGGGAGATAACTGTAACGCCGGAGCACCCGATTATGATGTGGGAGGACGGGAGAATCGTAGAAAAGCCGGCAGAGTCAGTAGGGGTCGCTGACTACGTGGTTGCCGTCGGGGAGTACCCCCAGCTCGGTGAGGACTGCATTCCCGCAGGCGAGATCCTCGAGTGGATTATAAGCCCCGGGAAGAAGAGGAAAAAATTCAAAAGGGGCTCCCGCCTTCCGAAGGGAGCGTTTTTGATGAAGAAAGAGTGCATCAGGGCTTTGCTCCGTGAACTGTGGGAGCAGGTCGGCAGAGTGGGGAAGAGGGTCAGTTACGTACAGGTACCCACAAGGGGGCTCGTGGAGGACATCCAGGATCTGCTGCTCATCCTCGGGGTTCCCTCTTCAATTGAAGTGGCCTTAGGGGGATGGAAGCTCGTGGTGCCGACCGAGAAGGCGGACTTTCTGGGCTTCAAAGGAACCCCCGAGGCCTCAAAGATACAGCCTATCATACCCAAGAACTCCGTTGATGGCCTGACGAAGGCGGCAAAGCTGCTCAGGGCTAAGCTTACCCCCGCCGAGAGGCTGGGTCTCAGTAAAGAGGCCGTACCCCTGAGAACCGTTCTCAGCGTTATCAACAGGATAGAGGCTCGTATTCAAGAGGTCGAGGGGGCCTTGGAAAGAGGGGACGTGGGCATCCTCAGGAAGGTCGCACGCGTTTGGAACGTTTACTCAAAACACGGTCTAAACTGGGCGACTGAGAAGAGCGATCCCGAACGTTACATGAAGGCCCTCAGGGTTGAGACCGAGGCCAAACTCAGGGAGGCCCGGGAAATCCTTGATGAAGTGAAGAACAAACTCGGGCGCAACCTAACCCTTCTCAAGGTCAGAAAGATTGAAGTAATCCCAAACGACGGCTGGGAGTGGGTGTACGACGTTACCGTTGAGCCTCACCACCTATTCGTCTCCCATGGGTTGGTCCTCCACAACACGATAAGCATATCCAAAGCCGGCATAACGGCAACCCTGAACGCGAGGACAACCGTAATAGCCGCCGCAAATCCAAAGTTCGGCCGCTTCAACAGGCACAAGAGCCTTCCCGAACAGCTCGACCTCCCGCCAACGTTGCTGAGCAGGTTTGATTTGATATTCCTCCTCCTCGACGAACCGGACGAGAAGATCGACTCCCAGATAGCGGAGCACATACTCCGCGTGAGGCGCGGGGAGGCCGAGGTTGTAACGCCGAAGATACCCTACGATCTCCTCAAGAAGTACATAGCCTACGCGAGGAAGAACGTCCACCCGGTTCTCAGCAGGGAGGCCATGGACGAGATAAAGCGCTACTACGTCAGGATGAGGCGCGGCGCAAGGAGGACGGGGGAGGGCGAGCTTCAGCCCATTCCCATAACGGCGAGACAGCTTGAAGCTTTGGTAAGGCTCAGCGAGGCCCACGCGAGGATGCGCCTGAGCGAGACCGTGACGAGGGAGGACGCGAGGGCAGCCATAGAGATAATGGAGGACATGCTGAGGACGATAGCGGTTGACGAGGAAGGAGCTATAGACGCGGCGATACTGGAGGTCGGGAAGAGCACGAAGAAGCTCAGCAAGATAGAGAAGCTCGTTGACATCATAAAGAACCTTGAGGGTGAGGGAGAGTACGGTGCGCCGGAGGAGGGGGTCATCGAGGCCGCAAAGCAGGCCGGTCTCGGAACCGAGAAGGACATTAGGAAGCTCATAGAAGACCTCAAGAGGGACGCGAGGATATACGAGCCGAGGGCAGGCTTTTACAGGGTGCTTTAACAAAGGTTATAAAGCGTCGTGAAGAGTAGGGAGGGGTGAAAGGAATGAGTGAGACAGACTTTTACGACTTTGAAAGGCTCCTCGATAAGGCTTACGAGGAACTCCCCGAGAACGTGAAGTTCCACAGATCGCGTTTTGAGGTTCCAGCGGCGCAGGTTACCATAGCGGGCAACAGGACGATCATAGAGAACTTCGCGGACATAGCAGAGGCCATGAACCGCGACCCCAACCACCTCCTCAAGTTCCTGCTCAGGGAAGTGGCAACCGCCGGAACACTCGAGGGCAGGCGGGCTGTCCTGCAGGGGCGCTTCACACCTTACCTCATAGCGAACAAGCTCAAGAAGTACCTCAAGGAGTTCGTCATCTGCCCGGTCTGCGGAAGCCCAGATACCAAGATAATCAAAAAAGGCCGCTTCTACTTCCTCAAGTGCGAGGCCTGCGGTGCGGAAACGCCTATCCCGCACCTCTGAGCCTTTCTCATTTCTTTCCCCGGGTAATTTTAGAGTACCCTAACTCAGGAAACCCTTTTAAACTTTACAAACTACAAGACCCAGCAAACAAGCGGGGGCGTTCTCATGAGCATGGAGGAAAAACTTGAGGAGCTTTACGAAAAGAGGGAGAAGATTCTGCAAATGGGGGGCGAGAAGGCAGTTGAAAAACAGCACGCCAGGGGAAAGCTGACCGCCCGCGAGAGGCTCGAAAAGCTCCTCGATCCCGGGAGCTTTGTGGAAATTGGGATGTTCGTCAAGCACAGGAACACGGACTTCGGGCTGGATAAGAAGGAGCTGCCAGCTGACGGGGTAATAACGGGCTACGGAACGATTGACGGTCGCTTAGTTTTCGTCTACGCCCAAGACTTCACGGTGATGGGCGGTTCGCTCGGCGAGATGCACGCGGCAAAGATAAAGCGCGTAATGGAGCTCGCACTCGAAGCCGGCGCCCCTGTTATCGGCCTCAACGACTCCGGTGGGGCAAGGATTCAGGAGGGTGTCGACTCGCTTAAGGGCTACGGCGATATCTTCAAGATGAACACCCTTTTGAGCGGTGTCGTTCCACAGATAACCGCCATCATGGGCCCCTGTGCCGGTGGGGCCGTTTACAGCCCGGCAATAGGGGACTTCATCCTCATGGTGGAGAGCCAGGCGAGCTTCATGTTCATCACGGGCCCGCAGGTCGTCAAGGCCGTCACGGGCGTCGAGGTAACACCGGTTCAGCTCGGTGGGGCGATGGTTCACGCCCAGCGCTCTGGCCAGGCCCACCTCATTGGGAAGAGCGACGAGGAGGTTCTGGCCCTCATAAGGAAGCTCCTGAGCTACCTTCCCTCCAACAACATGGAGAAGCCGCCGAGGGCCAAAGCAAACGACCCGCCCTTCAGGAAGAGTGAGGGGCTCTACTCCATAGTCCCGGACGACCCGAACAAGCCCTACGATGTGAGGGACGTTATCTACGAGATAGTGGATCGCGATGGGAAAGGGAACCCGGACTTCCTTGAGATACTGCCCTACTTCGCACCGAGTGCAGTAGTTGGCTTCGGCAGAATGAACGGGGAGACCGTTGGAATAGTCGCTAACAACCCCAAGTACTTCGCCGGTGTTCTCGACATAGACTCAAGCGACAAGATAGCGCGCTTCGTTAGAACCTGCGACGCCTTCAACATACCCATAGTTACCCTCGTTGACGTGCCCGGCTACCTTCCGGGAACCGACCAGGAGTACAGGGGAATAATCAGACACGGTGCCAAGGTTCTCTACGCCTACGCGGAAGCGACCGTCCCGATGGTGACGGTAATACTCAGGAAGGCCTACGGAGGAGCGTATCTCGCGATGGGCAGCAAGCACCTCGGCGCTGACTTCGTCTACGCGTGGCCCACAGCGGAGATAGCCGTCATGGGGCCGGAGGGAGCCGCGAACATAATCTTCCGCAAGGAGATAGCCCAGGCGGAGAACCCCGAGGAGTACAGGCAGCAGAAGATTAAGGAGTACCGTGACAAGTTCGCCAACCCCTACGTGGCTGCATCGAGAGGCTACATAGATGATGTCATCGACCCGGCTGAGACGAGGGGCAGGGTAATCCTCGCCCTGGAAGCCCTTTCGAGCAAGCGCGTTAAGCTTCCACCTAAGAAGCACGGCAACATACCCCTGTGAGGTGGGGAAAATGGACGTTGCACAGCTCATCGAGGGCGGCTGGATAACGGTCATAGGCGTCACCGTCGTCTTTACGATACTCGGCATACTGGCGCTCGTCCTCTACTTCGTGGGCTGGCTTGAAAGGAGGCTCGTCGGGATGGAGTCCAAGGCGGCCCCAGTACCAGCTCCAGGGCCGGCCGTGAAGGCTGAAAAAGCGGAAGAGGAGAAGCCCCCGGCTCTGCCTCCGAGGGAACTGGCGGTTATTACCTCGGCCGTTCTTGCCTACCTCGCCAAGAAGGCCGAGCAGCTGAGGCCCCTCCCCTTCAGGAGGAAGGTCTCAGACGCCTGGCGCCTCTACGGTCTTGAGGCCCAGATGGAAGAAACTGAGCACTTCAACTACGAGATGGGGAAGTGGTGAAGATGAAGGTCAGGGTCATCGTTGATGGTGTTGAGTACGATGTTGATGTTGAGGAACTTCCGGGAGGAAAGTTCAGGGTGAGCTTTGAGGGTAAGGAGTACGAGGTGAAGGCCCAGGGGTTGGGCATAGACCTCGGAGCGCTCGCGGGTGCTTCCGAGAGTGTCCAGAGCGCACCGGTTAGCGCACCCGCCCCAGCCCCTTCTGTTCCTGTTGGGGTTTCTGCTTCTTCGGTGGAGGGGTCTTCGGTTCCGGCTGGGGAGGGTCTTGTTAGTGCTCCAATGCCTGGGAAGGTTTTGAGGGTTCTCGTTAAGGAGGGTGAGAGTGTTAGGACTGGCCAGGGACTGCTCGTTTTAGAGGCCATGAAGATGGAGAATGAGATACCCTCGCCGAGGGATGGTGTTGTGAAGAAAATCCACGTTAAGGAAGGCGACACCGTGAACACCGGCGACCCACTAATAGA
>NZ_JALXBJ010000082.1 GCF_026991495.1 Thermococcus sp.
CTTGAGTGGCCTCTTCGAGGCCTTATTAAGTTGCAAAAACTTAAAAGGGTTTCGACTGTTTAATGGTTGTCTGGTGGTTTACTACATCCCCGCCCTAAAGGACGAGGCTTTCAAAAGAAAAAAGTAACAGACAAGGTCACAGACATAGACCCAGCCAACGCCTACGACTTCTACACCTGGGAGGTTCTCAACAACATAATGGAGGGCCTCGTCAAATACAAACCTGGAACCCTTGAGATAGAGCCCGGCCTCGCGGAGAGCTGGGAGGCCAGCAACAACTCAACCGTCTGGACGTTCCACCTTAGAAAGGGACTCAAATTCGACGATGGAACGCCGTTCACAGCTAAGGACGTCGTGAGGAGCATAAACAGGGTAATGACCATAAAGGGAGACCCCTCGTGGCTCGTTACCAGCTTCGTTAAGAAGGTTGTCGCGAAGGACGACTACACCGTAGTCTTCTACCTGAAGCACCCGACGGCCTACTTCCTGGCCCTGCTGACGACCCCGCCCTACTTCCCGGTCAGCCCGAAGTACGACAACGACAAGATCGACAGCGACGCCACCTACGGTGGAATAGGCCCGTACAAGATAGTCAAGTGGGTGCGCGACCAGGAGCTCGTCCTTGAGGCGAACCCCTACTACTACGGCGAAAAACCCAAAACCAAGAAGATAATCATCAAGTTCTACAACGACGCCTCGACCATGAGGCTCGCCCTCCAGAACGGCGAGATAGACATAGCCTGGAGAACCCTGAGGCCAACTGACATAAAGAGCCTCAAGAACAGCGGAAAATTCAACGTCATCGAGGTTCCGGGAGCGTTCATCCGCTACGTCTGCCTCAACACGAAGGTGGATCCAACGAAGAATGTCAAGGTCAGGCAGGCGCTCGCAGCGGCCATCGACAGGAAGGAAATCTCGAACATAGTCTTCCAGGGGACTGTGGAGCCTCTCTACAGCCTGATACCCAACGGTATGTGGAGCCACAAGGACGTTTTCAAGACCAAATACGGCGATGCAAACCTCGACCTCGCCAAGAGCCTCCTCAAGGAAGCCGGCTACTCGGAGAGCAACCCGCTGAAGATAACGCTCTGGTACACGCCAACCCACTACGGCGACACCGAGGCGTCGCTCGCCCAGGTTCTCAAGAGTGAGTGGGAGAAGACGGGAATGATCAAGGTCACCATTAAGAGCGCCGAGTGGAACACATACACGGACTACGCGAGGAAGGGCCAGATGATGGTCTATCTCCTCGGCTGGTACCCCGACTACCTCGACCCGGACGACTACACGACCCCGTTCCTCGACAGCAACGCCAACAGCTGGGCTGGAACGGGCTACAACAACACCCAGGTCAACAAGCTCCTTGAGAAGGCCCAGACCATAACCGACCAGAACCAGAGGGCTCAGATCTACGAGCAGGTTCAGGACATACTCGCCCAGGACGTACCGTACATACCGCTCATCCAGGGCAAGCTCTTCGTCGTGACGCAGAAGAGCGTTAAGGGCGTTGTGATAGGGCCCGATATGATATTCCACTACAGCACCGTCTACAAGACGGGCTGATGCCCTTTCTCCTTTTTTGGAGGGATGCAGTTTGGCGCGGGGTTTGGGAAGATACATAATAATAAGAGGCCTCATGATAATCCCAATGATACTCATCCTCTACACCATCGTGTTCTTCTTTCTGAGGATCCTCCCCGGCAACCCGATTTTAGCGGTCGTCGGGACGAAGAACATACCGCCCGAACAGCTGAAGCACCTGGAGCACTTAGCAGGCCTCGACAAGCCGCTCTACGTTCAGTACTTCGACTACCTCTGGAAGATGCTCCACGGCAACCTCGGGGTTACGCTGGCGTCGCCGATGGGGAAACCTGTCTCAAGCTACATAGCCCTCCGCCTCCCGGCCACCGTTGAGCTCACGATATTCGCCTTCACTGTGAGCGTCCTGCTCGGTATAGCGACCGGTGTCTTGGGGGCTGTGAAGAGGGGGACTTCGGTGGACACGGGGATGAGGGTATACAGCATAGTCGCATACACCCTCTTCATACCCTGGTTCGGGATGATGCTCCAGTACCTCTTTGGTGTGAAGCTCCACTGGCTGCCGACCTCCGGGAGGATAAACCCGACCATAACCTCCTTTCACTCGATAACCGGCCTTTACGTCATAGATGCTATAATAGAGAGGAACTGGGCCGCCTTGGGCAGCGTCCTGAAGCATCTGGTGCTCCCGAGCATAACCCTCGGAACCGTCCTCAGCGGTGCCTACACCCGCCTGGTGAGGAACAACATGGTTGACGTCCTCAGTCAGGACTTCATAAGGGCCTACCGGGCGAGGGGAGTCCCCGAGAGGAAGGTTCTCTGGTACGCGCTGAAGAACGCCTTCATTCCCGTCGTCACCCTGATGGGCCTCCAGTTCGCGATACTGCTCGGAGGGGCCGTCCTGACTGAGACCACCTTCAACTGGCCCGGCATGGGGACGTTCATCATGGACAGGATCAACTACCGCGACTACAACTCAATAGAGGGGGCGGTGATAGTCTTCGCGCTCTTCGTAGGCCTGATAAGCCTGACGGTTGACGTGATCTACGCCCTCCTCGATCCCAGGGTGGAGTACTGAGGTGGTAGAATGAGGCTCATAGACTACATAATCAATCCCCTCCGCGAGAGAAAGCCCGGCAGGGGCCTCCTTCTCTTTGGGATCTCGGTGGTCTTAACCGTCATCATCATGGCGATCTTCGCGCCCTGGATATCCCCCTACAACCCGACCCAGATAGGGGCGGACGTCTTTGCTCCTCCCAGCTCAAAGCACCTCATGGGCACAAACAACCTCGGCCAGGACGTTTTCTCAAGGATAATCTGGGGATCCAGGATAATCCTGTACGTCGTGGCCATAGCGACGACGCTCTCGATCCTCGTAGGAGTCCCCCTCGGGCTGCTCTCCGGATACCGCGGCGGGAAGGTGGACAGGGCACTCAGCATGATAATGGACAGCATCTACTCATTTCCCTCTCTCATACTCGCCATAGTCATAGCGGTCGTCCTCGGGCCGAGCCCAGTTAACACCGCAATTGCAATAGCCTTCGTCTACGTGCCTACCTACTTCAGGATGGTAAGGGGGCAGACCCTCAGTCTGAAGAACCAGCTCTTCGTGGAGGCGGCGAGGGCTATAGGCGTCAAGGACTGGGAAACCATGAGGAAGTACATACTCCCCAACGTGCTCCCAACGGTGCTCGTAGTCTTCACCCTGAGCGTCGCCGATGCCATACTCACGGAGGCGGGGCTGAGCTTCCTCGGCCTATCAGTCACGCCGCCCACGCCCGACTGGGGCTACGACCTCCGCGTGGGACAGCCCTTCCTCCTCGACGGCTACTGGTGGCTGGCCTTCTTCCCGGGAATAATGATAATGCTCTTGGCAATGGGCTTTGCCATGATAGGGGAGGCCATAAACGAGAGGCTCTCCTTAGGGACGAGGTGATGGAGATGCTGCTCGAAGTCAAGAACCTCAGCGTTTACTACTACACCCTGAGCGGTGTTGTGAGGGGAGCGGAGGGGATATCCTTCTCGGTTAGAGAGGGGGAGTGGATAACCTTCGTGGGCGAGAGCGGGAGCGGAAAGTCAACGGTCGCTCACGCGGTGATGAACCTCGTCCCGTCTCCGGGGAGGATAGTCTCGGGGGAGGTTCTCTTCAACGGAAGGAACCTGCTCAAACTCCCGGGGGAGGAGCTGAGGAAGATCAGGGGAAAGGAGATGACGATGATATTCCAGGACCCCATGACCAGTCTCGATCCCCTGAGGACGGTTGGGGATCAGATGGTCGAGGCTATGACGGTTCATGGAGTTGAGGAGGCCGAGGCCAAGAGAAAAGCCAAGGAGCTCTTGGAAAGGGTCAACCTCCCCGGCGACAGGTTCAACTACTACCCCCACCAGCTGAGCGGGGGGCAGAGGCAGAGGGTTAGCATAGCGATAGCCATGGCCTTCAGGCCGAAGCTCCTCATAGCGGATGAACCCACCACTGCCCTTGATGTGATAGTTCAGGACTCGATAATGGACATCCTCAACGGGATGAAGGAGGAGGGAACGAGCATATACTTCGTCACGCACGACATATCCCTCGCGGTGGAGAGAAGTGACAGGATAGCGGTGATGTACGCCGGGAAGCTCGTGGAGGTGGGGACCGTAGATCAGATAGTCGAGAACCCGCTCCACCCCTACACAAAGGCCCTCATCGAGGCCGTACCAGACCTGTGGAAGGAGGGGAAGGTCAGGGCGATTCCGGGCTATCCCCCGGATCTCAGGAGTCCCCCGAGCGGCTGCCGCTTCCACCTGAGGTGTCCCTACGCTGAGGCCGGCCTCTGCAACATCGAGGAGCCTGAGTTCAGGGAGGTTGAGAAGGGCCACTTCGTTGCGTGCCACTTTCCAGGGGTGTGGAGGAAATGAGCGAGCCTCTCCTGAAGGTTGAAAACCTCAAGAAGTACTTCCCTGTCAAGAGGGGTATAATAGAGGCCCTCAGAAAGGTTCCGGTGCGCTACGTCAGGGCCGTTGACGGGATAAGCTTCGAGATAAAGCGGGGAGAGGTACTGGGCCTCATAGGTGAGAGCGGTTGCGGCAAAACCACCGCTGGAAGAACCGTGCTGAGGCTCATAGAACCGACCGCAGGGAGGATAGTCTTCGACGGAACCGACATAACGGCCCTCTCAAGGGAGGAGCTCAGGCCCTTCAGGAGAAGGATGCAGATAATCTTCCAGGACCCGTACTCAAGCCTGAGCCCGAGGATGAAGATAGGCGACGCGATAGCCCACCCGTTGCTCGTCCACGGGCTGGCGGAGAAGGATGAGGCGAAGGAGATAGCCCTAAAGATGCTCAGGCGCGTCGGGCTGACCCCCGAGGAAGAGTTCTACGACCGCTACCCCCACCACCTCAGCGGCGGCCAGAGGCAGCGCGTCGTCATAGCGAGGGCCATGGTGCTGAAGCCGGAGTTCGTCGTTGCGGACGAGGCCGTCTCGATGATCGACGTTTCGATGCGCGCCTCAATACTCGAGCTCCTCGAATCCTTCAGGGAGGAGTACAACATGAGCCAGCTCTTCATAACCCACGACATAGCCGTTGGAAAGCTGATAGCAGACAGGATAGCGGTGATGTACCTCGGAAAGATAGTCGAAATCGGACCGACTGAGGAGGTTTTAAAGAACCCCGCCCACCCATACACGAGGGCCCTGATTCAAGCGGTACCCTCGATAGCCCGGAGGAAGAGGGAGAAAAAGCTCAGGATAACAGGAGAAGTCCCAAACGCCGTCAACATACCCTCCGGCTGCCGCTTCCACCCGAGGTGCCCGCTCGCCGATGAGCTCTGCCGGGAGAGAGAGCCCGAGCTGGTCGAGGTCGAGAAGAACCACTTCGTGGCCTGTCACCACCCGCTCAGGTAGCCCTCCTCAGCTTCCTGTCCATTTTAAGCATCTCCTCCCACTGCCTCCCGGGCCAGTAGATTTGACCGCAGCTCTCGCAGACGTAGAACTCGTCGTACCTCTCGTAAACATTCGGGGGGACTTTTCCCTTAACTTCTTCCTTTGAGGCGCGCCTCAGGGGACCGTTGCACTTTGGACAGCGGGCGTTTGCAGGGAAGAGCTCCCTAAACTCCACGCCTAAGCTCTTTAGCTCCTCGACCTGCCCCTCAAGGGAGTTCGAGGAGAGGGGGAAAACTTTAGCACCAAACTTTTCAGCCCTCTCCGCTAAACCTGAGTCCCGAGTCAAGATTATTCTATCTTCCCTAAGGGCTGTCCTGACTATCTCATCGTCGTCCTCTATGCCGTAGAGCGTGTCGTAGCCGTAGAGACGCAGCCATCTCGCCAAGCGACCGAGCATCATATCCGCTATGAACCTCATCGAAAGGTATTAATCGGGTTGCGTTAAAGTGTTTGTGGTGGTTGAATGCACTACGAGGAGGTCGAGTTTCTGAGAAAGCGGGCGAGAACCTTCTGGGAAAACGGTGACTACCTGATGAAGCTCGGAAAGTACGATGTAGCATCATTCCACTTCGAGCAGGCGGTTCAGCTTGAGCTGAATGCAATAATACTTGAGTACAGCGGACAGAAGTACAGGACGCACTCCATCAGAAAGCTCTTGCTGGCCATTGGAAAGCTCTTTGGGGAGGAGGAGAGGGTTGAGAACTTCATACGGGAGCACAGAAACGACATAAAGGCCCTTGAGGACGCCTACACCGACACCAGATACGAGCCCGTTGTTTACGAGGACTATGACGCGGAGGCCGTGAAAAAGACCGCCGAAACGGTTTTAGAATTCGCGAGGTCACTGGTGAGGGAAGATGCGTGACCTTGAGGGACCCCTTCTCCAGACGGGCAGAAAGCGCTATCTCATGATAAAGAACTACAGGAGATACCTCCCCGCGATAAAGCGCGCCTGCGAGGAAGTTTTTGGGGAGTGCGAGCTCTACGTCTTCGGGAGCGTTCTAACCGGGAAGTTCACGGCCGGGAGCGACGTTGACGTCCTCGTCAAGGTGAAAAACGCCCCGAAAAACCTCCGCGAAAAAGCCGAGCTTGAGGTTAAAATCGAAGAGCTGGCAGGACTTCCCTACTATCATCCCTTCGAGTTCCACGTCGTTGACGAGAAGATCTTTAGGAGGTACGTTGAGGTTCTCAGGGTGAACCCGGTTAAGGTCGAGTGAGGGAAGGCTTTTTAAGCGAAAATATTTTACGGTCATAAAACAGGTGGTGGCTATGTTAGTCTACTTCATCGGCACCGGCGGGAGTGAGGGGATTCCGGCTCACCTCTGCACCTGCCCGACCTGCAGCGAGGCGAGAAAGTTCGGCTTCGCGCAGAGGAGGCCCTCAACTCTGGCAATAATCACCGAGAACAAAAGGGCGGTTCTCTTCGACGTGGGAACGGACATAAGGGACTTCCTCAACCTTCCGCTGGAGGCGATTTTTCTGACGCACTGGCACCACGACCACATCTACGGCCTCTACAAGCTCCGCTGGATGGCGAGGGAGACGAAGCTTTACGCGCCCGAGGGGCACGCCGACGCTCTAATCCTCAACGATCCAAAGAACCTTAGGCCCAACGTTATAAAGCCCGGCCAAACCCTGAGGGTTGACAGCCTCAAAATCACACCAATAAGGCTCAACCATCAGGTCGAGACCTTAGGGTATCTGATAGAGGAGGACGGAAAGAGCGTGGCTCTGCTCTACGACACGAAGGGCCTTCCAGAGGAGACGAGGGAGTTTTTGGAAAGAAGGGCCCCGATGAGGCTGGCGATAGTTGACGCCACGTATCCGCCAGGCTTTGACGACCCGTACCACAACAACGCCGATGAAGCGTCTGAGATCGGCCTTTCCCTTGCCGAGAGAACGGTTTTGAGCCACATCTCCCACAAGAACCTGCCCTTCCTTGAGCTGGTCGAGTACGTCAGGAAGAGGTGGGGAAACAGGGTTCTCGTCGCCTACGACGGGATGGTGTTCTACGTCTGAGCGAGGCCCCTCAGATCATTCAAGTCCCACGTAAGGTAGCCTTCTTCCCTTAGCTCTTCTTTTCCATCCACTTCCTTCGCCACGAGACCATAGCTTTTCCTCCAGCCTTTCAGGCCGAGGAGCTCAGCCTTCCTTTCCAAGTCCCTCAAAACTCCCCGCGCTTCCCTCTCGCTCAGGTCTTTCCACTTGACTTCAACGAAGAGGGCTTTCTTCTCCCCCTCGTTCAAAGCCACGAGGTCAATCTCCTCGTTCTTGTGCCACCAGCGGCCGATCTTTGTGAAGCGAAACGGAAGTTTTCCAGCTTTGTTTAGCTCGACCAGAAACTGTCTGGCTATATCTTCAAAGACAAAGCCAAGGTAGTCGTTAAATTCGGCTTTTATTCCCTCAACTATATCAAAGCCCATCTCTATTTCGTCCCGTCTGGGAAAGACGAAGCGGAACCAGAAGTTGAAAAAGGCATCGCTTATCCTGTAAACGGCCCTTCCCTTCCCCACGACCGGCCTTTCCGCCCTGATGTAGCCCATCTCCTCCAGAACGTTGAGGTACTTGCCGAGGCTCTTGGTCTCTATCCTGGCCCCATCCGCTATCTGGCCGAAACGCGTGTATCCACTCGATATGGCCCGCAGAATCGAGAGGTACCTTGAGACGTCCCTCAACTCCTCCTTGAGGAGATATTTAGGCTCGTCGTAGTACTTCGCCCCTTTTGAGAGGGTCAGCATCCTCAGGTTGTCCCAGAAGTCTTTCTCCGGGTCGTAATCCGCCCAGTACTGGGGGACCCCGCCGAAGACCGCGTAGGCTTTAACCGCCGTCTCGACATCAACCGGGTGGAATTCGAGCAGGTGGAAGAAGCCTATCTCATTTACCTTCCACGCCCCCGTTCTTCTTCCATAGATGGGCGACTTCGCCGAGAGCATGCCCTCCATGAACGACACGAGCGAACCGCAGAGGATCAGCATTACCTTCGTGTTGGACAGGTACAAGTCCCAGTACTTCTGGAGCGTACTCAGAAAGCCCTTGTCGGCCCTGACGAGGTATTGAACCTCATCGATCACCACCACAAGCCTCTCAGTGCTTTTTCCGGCTAAATAAGTGAAGAAGGCCCCCCAGCTTCGAATCGGGTTCTCCCTGAGGAATGGATCGTTGAAGTAGTCGGCCAGTCTTAAAGAGAAGTCCTCCAGGTTGGTCTCGTTCTCCTCAGCGAGGAGGTAGAGGCCGCTGACTTTCTCAAGGAACCTCCGCAGGAGGTAGGTCTTTCCTATCCTCCTCCGCCCGTAGAGTACTATCAGCTCGGCCTTTCCAGAGTTATAGCGCTCCCTCAGGAAGTCCAGCTCCGCATTTCTGTCAACAAACCTACTCCTAAGTATCATACTCGTGAGTAGGTTTTTGAGTTTATAAACTTTGCCCGCCGTCAGTGTATTTGCCTAACTCCTCCCGAACTTTTTAGGGTAGCCCGAGTAGAGGGTTAAGGCAACGATGGAGGTCGTTTCCGTGTTGGTATCGCCAACCGGGGTGATTTCCCCTTTCTCAACCCGATAGCCCGTGATTATTCCGCCGTTCCCGGCCTGCAGGGAATAGATCACGGTAAGACAGCGAGAGTAAACACCTTTACCCTTTTCAGGCGCTCCCAATGCGCGGTAGAGGTATATGAAAAGGGCGCACTTGTAGGTCTGATACGTTCCATCGAAGGCCCTGTCCCTGAAGCCGTTTCCGTCCCACATCCCGAGGAGCTTAGAATAGAGTTCAAGGGCGCCGCTTTCGTTTCCCTTTATGAGCTCGCTTAAAGCCCCGTAAACGAGGAGATCAGCGTAGGACTCCCAGTCGCCCATCCTGCACGATGTGTTGGCGAGTTCGTATTTTATCTCGAACGTCGCGTTGAACTTCCGGGAATAAACCCTCCTCAGGTTCTTTGTTTCGGTGCAGTAGAAGTCTTTGATGGGCCTTCCGAGGAGAGGGCCAAGCTTTCCGTTCCAGCCACCGGAATAGTTTAACTCAAGGTTTTCGAGGATCCGTTTTCCAAGGGGAGAGCCAAGAGCTATCAGCGCGCGTGAGGCTAAGAGGTTGTCGTTGGCAACGTAAATCGTCTCGTTGTCTGGGTAAGCCCTTACCGCAGCTCTAAGGAGGCCAGCCTCCGGGACGTACTGCGATTCCAGGAAGGAGCAAAGCTTTGCCGAATTCAGAGGGTACTCAGGCGGAGTTTTGGAATTGCTCTTCCAGTGCCACTCCGCAATCCCCGCAACGAGCAGGATGATGAGTACAGATGACAGGAGATACCTCCGCCTCATCGAAGTGAGTTCGCAAGAACCGTAAAAGCCTTTTGGGGAAAGCCCAATTTTCTATGGTGGTGGCATGCGCGTTCTCGAACTGGCGAAGAGGAGGAAGACTGTGAGGCAGTTTCTCCCGGATAGACCACCCAAGGAAGACATTCTGAAGGCGATTGAAGCTGCCAAGGAAGCCCCGAGCGGGATGAACGCCCAGCCGTGGAGGTTTGTGGTAATCGATGACGACTGGCTCAAAGGAAAGATAAGGGAGCTCTGTGAGAGGGAAGAGGAGAAGTTCTACGCGAAGACCAAAGGTGACCTTATGGCATGGCTGAACGCCAAGGGCTTTAAGCCGGAGAAGCCCTTCCTGAGCGAGGCGCCCTACCTCATCCTCGTCTTCGGGCACACAAAGGCACCTTACTGGCTCCAATCAACGTGGATAGCAGTCGGTTACCTGCTCTTAGCACTCGAAGAGCTCGGCCTCGGCACGGTGACCTACACCCCGCCTAACCCCAAACCCGTGGAAGAGCTCCTCCATGTTCCCAGGGACTACAGGCTCCAGACTATTCTGCCCGTTGGCTACCCAGCGGACCCAAAGCCGAAGTACGAGAGGAGGAAGCTTGAGGAAGTGGCGAGCTTCAACGAGTTTTAGGCCTTCCTCGACAGTATCCTCGACTTCTTGGTCGCTGCATCGACGGCTTTCATCACGGCCGTCCTTATCTTGCCCTCCTCCAGCTCAAAGATGCCGTCTATGGTGGTTCCTCCGGGCGTTATCACCCACTCCCTCACCTCGGCTGGATGCCTTTCGGTCTCCATGAGGAGCTTTGCCGTCCCGAGGAGGGTCTGGAGAGAGGCTTTTTTAGCCACTTCCCTCGGCAGACCGACCCTCAAACCACCGTAGACCATGGCCTCAAGGAAGACGGTAACGTAAGCCGGCCCGGAACCGCTCAGCCCCGTTATAGCGTCCATGTGCTCCTCCTCAACGCGGAGGCATTCGCCGAAGGACGAGAGGAGGCCTTCAACGGTTTTCAGGTCTTCCCCCTCCAGGTCCGTCGAGTAGGCCGTGAAGGACTCCTTGACGAGAACCGCTATGTTCGGCATCGCCCTGACGAGCTTGGCCTTTGGGGCCAGCCTTTTGAGGTAGTCAAGCCCTATACCAGCTGCGAGCGAGATTAGAAACTTCCCGTCCAAAAGCCCGGAGACCTCCCCGAGAACTGCACCCACCTTGTTGGGCTTCACAGCTAAAAAAACAGCCTCTCCCCACTCAACGGCCTCCCTGTTGTCCCTCGTAAGCCTGACTCCATATTCCTCAAGCCACCTGGCCTTTTCTAAGTTCCTTCTCGTGGCGATTACCTCGTGCCCGCTTTCGCTGAGGGCTTTGGCAACTGCGCCACCTATCGTTCCTGCACCTATCACGGCAACCCTCATTCCAACACCTCATCCATCAACGCTCACTTCCAAAATAAACCTGCCCTTTAACCACCTGTCAATTTGACGGAAAACGGGGTAAATAC
>NZ_JALXBJ010000083.1 GCF_026991495.1 Thermococcus sp.
CCTAAGACCGGGCCGGAGGGGTCGAAGACCCGCTTTTTAGCGGGTTTTAATGAGACCCCTCGAACCTCTCCGCCTTTGGGTTAGGGGTTCCTCGTTGGAACCCTCGCCGTTCACGGCGGGGAGGAGGTCAGTTTTAGGGAACAACGAGGACGGTGAAAGCCATAACAAGGGCTATCTCGTAGGTCTCGCCGAGCGCTACCGAGGGCCAGTCTATGAACGTCCCGAAGAGGGCCAGAAGGAAGATCAGAACCGAACCGTACCTCAGGGCCCTTCTCCCGCTGCCCAGGCCGTAGAGGATTGAACCAAGGAAGAACTGGACGAAGAAGTAGGTGGAGACGAAGACGTGTGGCCTCGTCCCGCCGTGGAAAACCCCGATGAGGGCAAGGAAGAGGGCGGAGATGCTGACGTATGCGCCGCCGACGGTCTGGAGCTTGTTCTCCGACGCGATGATGAGGTAGAGCGAGAAGGCGAACACAAAGATCCCAGAGACGATGAGGCCGCAGTTGTATATCCACGGTGAGGTGGCCTTTGAAGGGTCGCCGAGGTCGCTGAGTGCATTATGGAAGAAGGAGAACCAGCGGTTCCTGCTTATGCTCCACGCGACAAAGAGCCAGTAGACTAAGCCGGCGAGGATTCCCGAGTACTTCAGGGGCAACTGCATCGGCTTCATCCTTGGCACCGTTAGAGTTCCAAGGAGAGTCCAACGTGGAGGGCCCCTGTGTTTTGGAAGCGGGCCTTCAAGTAGGCGTACTCATCTACCCCCGTGCAGTGGCCGGCGCAGAGCCTTCCAACCTTTAGTGATTTCAGTCCCCGAATCGCATCATCCAGCAGCTTCCTCTTGGCGCCTCTGAGGTGGAACCCTCCGATCAGGGCCCCAATGGGTTTCCCAGTGAGCCTTATGGCCTGTTCCGCTATGTTCAGGATCCCGCTGTGGCCGCAGCCCGTTATCACGGCAACTTCCCTTCCAAGATCAACTATGAGCGCCACGTCATCTCTGACCGGGTCTTTAACGTACCCACCGTTTTTTGTGAGGTATCCAACGGCCCTGTCCCAGTGCTTCCTCTCAACTTCGCCCGAGCTCAGGAAGCCCGGGAGGAACTCCACAGGTTTCGGGCTCAGGTGGAAGCGCGCGCCGAGGTCTTCGAGCTCCCCCCTCGTGAAGGGGATGCCTATCTCCCTGAGCTTCGGTTTTAGGGCGACTCTCCTCTGAAAGATGCCTGGATGGGCATACACGTCCACGCCTTTTCTTCTCTCCTGGAGAAAGGCCTTGAGACCGCCGGTGTGGTCGTAGTGGCCGTGGGTGAGGAAGATCGCGTCTATCTCCCCGGGAGAAACCCCAAGCGAGTCCATGTTGAGCAGGAGAACACTCCCATCGGTTCCGGAATCTACCAAAACCTTCCTTCCGTTGTGTTCAACCAAGGCTGAAAAGCCGTGGTAGCCGAGAAGCCCCTTCCTGTAACCGGCGTGGTTCTCGAAAATGACCGTGAGCCTCATGGTTGCCCCCCCTCCAAGAGGATTCAAACTCTCCTTAAACCTTTCCACGAATCATCTCACCAAGGGCTCAGCTCTCACTATCACGCGTCTACGGCCTTCCGCCAGAAAGGTGAAAGCTCACAGGAGAATGTAAAATTCAAAAATAAGGAAGAACTAAAGGCCAATCACGCAGCGGCTTCACTTCCTCCTTCTGAGGAGGAGTGGGAGTGCTGCGAGGGCTATTATCGCGGCCGGCCCGCAAATGTGCCAGCCGCCCTTGCTGCTACTGCTCGAAGGCGTGCTTGACGGGCTTGAACTACTGCTCGATGAAGAACTGCTCGAAGGAGTACTGCTCGAACTGCTTGAGGAGGAAGAGGTTGAAGTGGTACTGCTTGAAGAGGACGAGGTTGAAGAAGTACTGCTCGAAGAGGTAGAGCTACTCGACGAAGAGGAACTTGAGCTGGTCGTGGTCTGAGGCTTTGTGAGGGGTATCATGTCGACGGTGGCCTTCTTGCCGTTCTTGGCGTCGTAGCTCTTGAGCTGCTCCTCCTGGGTCGGCTTGAACCAGCTCGGAACGAGGAGATCCATAACGCGCGGGGCGACGCCAGCTATGATCGCGTCCGAATCCCCGCCGCCTATCCTCCACTGCGCGGCCTTGACCTGGACGTCGCGCCACTCGTCAATGCCGAAGCCGTCCTGAGAGCCGACGAGGACGCTTATCCTGTCGTCTGGGCTCAGGTTGCCTATGTATTTGGCCGGCACGAGGGCCGTTATCGTGTTGGTACTCAGGTCTGCGCTGACCTTAACGTCGTCGAGAACTGTTCCGTTGGCGAGGATGAGCTTGTGGGTCCAGCCGCTGATCCTGAAGGCGACGTCCCACGGGTGATCTGGGTCGATATTAACGTTGCTTCCCGGCCCCTTGGGGGAGAGCTTTATCGCGGAGGTGTTGCCGCCCTTCTTTACATCGAGGTAGGTCTCGATTATCTGGAGGCTGAAGCCGTCGGGCCCGTTCCACGGGTTGCCGCCGAGGTTCTTGAAGTGGTACTGGAAGACATAGTAGGAGCCCATCTTGGATATGTCAACACCGGTCAGGTCAAAGAGGCCGGTGTGGTTGAACACCGGGTCGGTCGGGTAGGTGTAGGTTCCCGGCCCGTGATCGTCACCGGTCGGATCGGAGATGCTGTAGAGCTTCTTCGGAACACCATACTTGGCGACCAGTGTGGCCCAGTGAAGGAGGTTGTTGACGAACTGCGGGCCGTCGAGCTTAACACCGTGGTAGAGCGGGCTCCAAGTGGGCTCGTAGTCGCCGTAGGGGCTCTCACCGCTGACGATGAGGAGGCTGTGCTTGCCGTTGTTGAGCTGGACGATCTGGGCCGCGAGGAGCGGGAAGACACCGGTGTCACCGGCAAGGTAGGCGTTGGCAGGTGGATCGTTGTTCTCAACGATGGTACCGTTTGGGCTCGTAACGACTATCCTGTAAGTGAGGGGCGGCTTTGAAGTGGCGTTGAGCTTGTGCCAGTTGCCCTGGTCGTCCACCCAGGCAACGACACCGGGCCCGTGGTAGAGCACTTTACCACCGTTCTGGAAGTCGTTAACGATAACGGACATAAGCGGTGTGTCCGAGTCAGGGTTCACGTGCCCGACGACACGGTAGCCGGCACCGGCGTTGCTCGTCGGGTCTTCAACTGAACAGAGATCGACCCTGAGGTTTCCGTAGCCGAACTGCTCAAGAACGGCGTCGACAACGTCTTGAACCTGCACGCCGCTTCCGTAGTCGCTGTCCGCGGCCACCCAGAGAACCTTGCCGCCCTGAGCAAACCAGTTCTTTATGGCCTGGATCTCATCTGGTGTGAAGGGACTGCTCGGCTGGCCGAGGATGAGCACGTCAACGTTCTTCAGGGCGTCGGCCGTTATCGTGTTGGCGAGGTGCTCGATGCTCGCGTTCTCGAACATTCCCTCGGGGCCGAAGTAGGCCCACTTCATGTCTCCAACGCCCTCGATGATCGGCGGGGCGAGGGTCTTGGTTGTATTGTTCACGGTTATAGTCGGTGGATTGACGAGGTACTTGGCGTTCTCGCCGTGGGCGAGGTCCACTGCAACGGTCGTAGCGCTGGCCATGGCGAATCCAAAAACTCCGAAAATAACGAAAGCGGCTATTAAAACCGCTAGCCTCTTCATGGTATCACCGCTTACTATACCCACCCAATAGTTATAAATTTTCTGTCCGGAAACCGGGACATCGAAGGGGTTCCAAAGTGTGGGGGAGGGAGACCGCGCTTTTTCTGAGCCTCCAACTCAGAGTTAGGGAGTAAGGAGATCCCAGAGCAGTCCAAAGTCAACTCCCGCAGTCATGTCAATGTTCACTGGAGTTACGCTCACCTTTCTCTCAACTTTGAGAGCGTACGCGTCCGTTCCAGGCTCAAAATTCTTGACCAGCCGTCCAACTATCCAGTAGTAGGGATTGCCCTTGGGGTCGATCCTCTCCTCAACACTCGGGCAGTAGCGCTTCCTCGCGAGCCTTGTGATGGCCAGAGGGGTTTCACTTGTGGCACCGCTCGGGACGTTCACGTTCAGCATATCAACGCCTTCGGGAAGGCCCTTCGCGAGCACCGCCCCGGCTATCCTTCGAAGGAAGTGCGCTGAAACCGAGAAGTCAACCCCCTCCCCATCGCCGAGCGTTCTCTTCCAGTCCACCTCAAGGCTCACTGCCATCGAGGGTATGCCGTGGGTAGCAGCTTCTATAGCGGCTGAAGCAGTTCCGGAGACAGTTATCTCCGTGCTGAGGTTCTCACCGAGGTTTATCCCGCTCACGGCGAGCTCAAAGCCCCCAAATCGGGCTATCGCGAATATGACGCTGTCGGTGGGGGTACCGTCTATCCCGTAGACCACCTTTGCGCCGGGAATGGAGAGCCTCCGCGCCCGGATTGGCCTGTGAAGCGTCATGGCCCTTCCACTGGCGCTCCTCTGGAAGAGCGGTGCAACGACGTAGACATCGCCGAGCTCGCCCAGGGCCTCCACCGCCGCCCTTATGCCCCTTGAGTAAACCCCATCGTCGTTGGTGACGAGTATCCTGGGCATGATAAACCGTAGCCGGGGGGCGTTTAATAAGCTTGCCCCGGCGAGCTGCCAAAGAAACCGTATCCCAGTGAACGGGAGAACGTTGTGAAACTCCCACTACTTTGGACAAAAGCCAAGTTGAGAAAGTTTTTTTAAGGCTAAGCTGTAGACACTATCGGTGATACAATAAGATGAAGGTGGTTGCTAAGCTCCCCTCCGCTTCCAAAGCAGCAGTCCGGGCTTATACTCAACCAAAGGGGATCTTTCTCGTAGCCCCTGGAAACAGGCCCCTGATGGTCATATCGAACGGGACTCAGAAGAACCTCAGCGAAGTCCCAGACATCATTGAAAACGCGGTTGTCTATTCGCTGGACAAATGGGAACTTCTCGATCTTCTCCACGGCAGCCTTAAGCTTCCCGAGGTGGAAGAGCCCGCAACTCCCCGCCCGGAGGAACCGAAGGTCATTGACCTTTCACTCAACATCAAGCTCCCGGCTGAACTCCTGCTGAAGGCGGAGAGTGCCATCCTTGACTCCCTGAGGGCCCTCAGGAGCAGGAGGGATATAGCCGTTGAGTCACTGGAAGCCAACGGGAGGCTGTTGCAGGGTTTCACAGGTAGAAACATACTCGTCCTCAGCGTTCAGCTCTCGGGCTACAGCAGGGGGGAGGTTCAACCCGAGGACATCGCTGAGGAGATGGCCTCAAGCCTCAGGAAAAGCCTCGGCTTCGAGACGAGAGTTCACATCAAGAGGGCGGCGTTTAAGACCGTTCCGCAGGTGCCGCTCGTCCGCTTCACCCGGAACCCCATCCGATCCAAGGGGGTAGGATAATCAGACTCCTCAGGGGGGAGCAGCAGGTTCCTAGAATAGACAGGAAAAAGCTTGAGCGAGAGGTGGAAAGGCTCCTCAGCGAAGCAGGTGTTTCAGAGGAGTTTCTCTCGGCGATAAAGTCTGAAAGGGGAGAGATAAACCCCTCCATCGTAGAGAAGGAGATCATACGGGAAATCCCCCATTCCAGGGGAATCAGTGTGAGGTGGGTGAGGGCGGTGAGAACGGGAGCAGGCTACACCGTGACGATAGGGATCGAACGAACCTCCAGGAGCTTTTCGGATGATAAAATTGCGGAACTCTTCAGGGGGATCCTTAAAAAGGCGGAGGAGAACCTCAGGATCAGGGGACTCGGGGGAAGTGTTGAGGGCGGCTACGTGGTGGTCGAAAGGGACGTGTACTGAGGCGGGGCATTAGTAGCGCTAACAAAACAGCCGCCGGCGCTGAAACAGCAAAACTGATAAGAGATAGGGGGCAAGGTGAAAGTGAGCGATGACGATCCCTAGGGTATCTGACGAGTGATGAAAAGGAAAGACCGAGCTCACCCAAAAGTTGATCAGAGGCTTTCAAGGTACTTGGCGTAGGCTTCAGTGTCCATGAGCTCCTTAAGCTCATCCTCAAGGCTGCTCGGCTTAAGCTTGGCTATCCAGTTACCGTAGGGGTCCTCGTTGAGAAGCTCGGGGCTGTCTTCGAGTTCGGAGTTGACCTCGATGACCTCACCGCTCACCGGGGCGTAAACCTCGCTGACGGCCTTGACGCTTTCTATCTCGCAGAGAACGTCCCCTTTGCTGACCTCTTTTCCGATCTCCGGAAGCTCGACGTAGGCGAGGTCGCCGAGCTCCTTCTGGGCGTAGTCGGTTATGCCAACGAGAACGGTCCCGTCCTCAAGAACCTGGGCCCATTCATGGTCTTTGGTGTAGTATAGGCCCTCCTTGATCTCGTATTCCCCAACTTCTATCATGAACACCACCAGCAATTAGTAGAGGCGCTTCAATTTAAAGCTTTTGTCACAACATGGGCGCTGGAGAGGAGATCACCTTAGAATCCCCTCTGAGAGGAGGTATTGCTCGATATCAAGGACGTCGATGGGAGAGAGCTGGAAGACCCTCTTTTCCGCGTGAGGAACGCGGCCCAAAGCTCCCCTAACGGCTTTTAATCCTTCCTTGTCAAGGCCGAGCATGTGGTGGGACTTCCTGAGGGCCGAGGCAACGGTACTCAGTCTGTGCTGGAAGAGGGCCCTGACGAGGTTCTCATTCAGTTCGATCCTCTCGGGGCGTGGTTTTGGCTCGATCACGACAACGGCCGAGTCCACCTTCGGTCTGGGCCAGAAGGCGCCTTTGCCTATCCTCTCAACGAGCTCCACATCGGCTCTGGCTCGCACCATGAGGGAGAGCCGGGAATAGCTCCTGTCCCCGGGTTTGGCGACCATTCTCTTGGCGAACTCAAGCTGATACACCAAAACTGCCCTTTCAAAGTCCATCTTCAAGAGCTTAAAGGTGACTGGAGAGGATATCTGGTACGGCAGGTTTGAGACCATCTTGGTGAACCGCGGCCACTCAACCCTGACCGCGTCGCCCTGGATTATCTCAACGTTCTCCCAGTCGTACTCCTTTCTGAGGATCTCGACCATTTTAGGGTCCCTCTCGATTGCGTAGACCTTTCCGGCCCGCTTTGAAAGCTCAGAGGTGAGGAATCCCAAGCCGGGCCCTATTTCGAGAACGGTGTCCCCCGTGCTAAGCCGGGCCCGCTCAACGTTCCGCTCAATCACATCCGGAACTACGAGAAAGTTCTGGCCGAGGTCGCGGTTGGGGGTGAGGGAGTATTTGGAGAGCAAATACGAAAGTCTGCCCCTCATTCCCTGAAGAGCCTCCTGGAACCGACGAAAAGACGGTAGCGATCCTTTCCCTCGATCTCATCTATTACGCGGCGCGCTATCATATCGACCGGGTCATGAAGCCCTTTAACCCTGTGGCGTAAGTCCTCAAAGCTCTCGAAGGGTTCCCTCTTCCTCTCCTCGAGGATGTCCCACATGAGCTTCTTTCCGATCCCTGGGAGGAGTTCGAGACTGTGGAGGCGGTTGGTTATCGGCGGCGCTATGTTGAAGAACTTCACGAAGCGGTTCTCGTTGTTTTTGATGATCTCCTTGACGACGTAGGGGAGCTCGGCCTTGGCCGTTGCAGTGAGCTCATCGTAGGATATCTTTCTGTTTATCATGAGGACCTTGTCCCTCTCCCCCTTGCCGATGAAGACCCTCTCGTAAAGCATCAGCTCCGTTTTCGGGGTGACCTCAAGGAGCGTGAAGGCCTTCTCCCCCAATACCTGGGCCACGGGCTTTCCCGTCCTCCTACCAGTTTTAAGGTCAGTGTAGCCCTCAGGAAGGTAGTCCAAGACGTAAGCGTACTCCTCATACTCTTTGTTGTGCCTCTTCTTCTGGATGCTTTCACGATAGGAGTGCCTCCTGTAGTTGTCCATTTTCTCTCCCCCAAGAATCTATTCCCTAACAAGTTTTTATAGTTTGTGAGAAAAGGCAACGGGTACCGCTACTTCAGCGGCCGGTACCCGTCGATAAGCTTCACGATCTCCTCAGCCTCCTCCTTGGTGGGCATGTGGGCCTCCTTGGCGAAGATGACCCTTATATCGAAGTAGTCCTCCGGGAGGAGGTCGACGAGCTTCGCCGCGGTTCTCTCATCTATCCATTCGAAGAGCCCCACAAGCTTCTCCTTCAGCTCCCTGGCCTCCTCTGGCTTCAGCGTTGCGAACTTCTCGGCGTGCTCAAGGCTTATCTTCGCCTCGTAGAACATCGGCTCCTCGGGGGTTTCCTCCATCCCCTCCTCCCTTCTGCGCTCAAGGAGTTCCTTGGCCTCAGACACGCTGAGGTACCTTTCCTCGAGCTTTTTCCTGCCGATCATGCTCATCCCTTCTGGGGCCTGAGGTGAACCGGGTGGATGAAGAAGGTCTTCCTCTTCCCGCCGTCCATCACCTCGACGATGTAGGCGTCGCCGCGCTTGCCGACGACGGTTCCAGTTCTGCCGTGGAACCGCGGATCCGGCATGCCCCTGTGGTAGCTCGGCTCTATGACTATGTGGACCCTCTGGCCCTTCTCAAACCCCTGAAGGAACCTCGTGAGCGGGGGCAGACCCCTCCTCCTCGGGTGCTTGCTGAGCTTCCCACGCGTCTTCCTCCTGAAGCTGTGCGCTTTCTTAACCATACCAACCACCTCTAAACCCTTTTTACACGGGCGCAGTTTACAGGGAACTTCCAGCCCTTTTAAGACTCGACCGCAGAGCTTCCGGGCCGCGCGTTCACCTTTTCGCTTTTTATCCAACCGGCGGCCCGCAATCAGTAAAGCCTGCACCCATCCATTTATAAACCTTTCACCCCCGGACTTGGAGTGGAAGCCCTGGCACTCCAAACCTCCCCCTGAATTGCAATCTCATCAAGCCTGACCCATCCCAGCCTGAACGGCGGAGCCCTCAAAAACGTAAAAGACCAGCTTAAGGACTTCTAACGAAAACAAGAGGGCTAATCGCTGAGGACGTTAAGCACGTCAAGCCTCTCGCACCAGGCCCGCTTTCCGAGCAGCTCACTGACGCTCGGCTTAGTCCTCCCCCTATCGCCGGAGACCAGCTCCTTGATGTAGAGGCCGCCCTCTGTAAGAAGGCGCAGCTCAAAATGCTTCTCGTCTATCCACCTCGCCTCGGCGCGGTAGACCTTCCTGACCCTGACTTTATCGGATCTCACCTTTCTAACGCGCCACGGGGTTCTCTGGTGTATCTCCATCCCCGTAAGCTTTTTGGCGACCTCCTCTGCTTCCTCAGGGGTTACTCCCTCATCAACGAAAACCAGCACGAGGTATTCCTTCCTGTGATTTCCGGTCAGAACCTCTTCTGCCTCCTTGGGAGATACGAAGCGGAGACCGAAGATCTCCACCTTTCCGCCCGCGTTCACCTCCCTAACTACCTCCTCTAAGTCGACCTTCCGCCTCCTCGGCCCCTTCAGCTCCACTATGAAGGGTCTGCCGTTGCCGAGCATGCGAACGTCAACGTCCTCCCTGCCGGCGCCCTTGAAGACGCACTTTCCACCGAAGGCCCTTGAAAAGGGCCCGCAGATTATCGAGGCAACGCTCTCTTTAAAACCCGGTAGCGGAGTCTGTGGGATCCCGCGGACGAGCTTTCTATAGCGGCCGTAGACGTAGAGCGGGTTTATCTGGAGCTCGATCTTGTCCGAGTAGGGCTCCACTATGAAAACGACGTCCGGGCTCCTCGATGTTTCCTTTCCGGTCTTCCGGCCAAAGGCCTTTCCCAGCTCGCGGTTGAACTCGCGGTTTATGGGTTCTGCCGTGTCAATGCCGAATTGAGTCCAGATGGCCCTCTCCCTTTCCCTGACCTCCTTCGGGAAGCGCGAACCAACGAGAAAGGTCTCGAACTCCACCCCCTCGGACGCCTCTAACATCCTCTCCACAATATTGGGGATCTTATTGAAGATGTTCCCGCAGAGCTCGCACTCCTCCGGCTCATGCAGGGGAGGCAGACCTTTAGACGAGCGCTCCATGTTCAGGACGAACCTTATGGCTTTCCCCCTCTCCTCGTTGGTTCCCTTTCCAAGCTGGGAAAAGAGCCTTCCCAGGCAGTGATCGCAGAGCTTATGCGCTTCAAGAACCTCTTCGGCCCTTTCGACTATCATCTTCCCACCCTTAACCTTTTTAATCCGGTCCCCTACTCAAACCGATGGAGACTCGCAGACAGAGGATAATAAGCCTTTTGGAGGAGAGGGACTACTCGCCGAGCGAGTTGGCACTTGCCCTCGGGCTCAGTGGAAAGGGCTCGGTTAAGACGATCCTCGAAGACCTGAGGGCAATCCAGCGGACGCTCAAGAAGGAGGGGAAGGTGCTCCTGATAAAGCCAGCCGAGTGCAGGAACTGCGGCTTTCGCTTTAAGCCCGAGATAAAGGTGCCATCCCGGTGCCCCCGCTGTAAGTCGGAGTGGATAGAGGAGCCGAGGTTCAAAATAGAGAGGCGGCGTTAGTCCTCCTTGGCCTTGACGAGGATTATGTCCCCTATCGAGAGAACGCGCTCGTAGGGTATGCCGACCTTTCCCCCAGGCAGGGCGAGTGCGATGACCCTTCCCTGTCCGGTGTCTACATCAATGAGAACTTCATCAACGTAGCCGACGTAGTTGCCCTTCGTGTTGTAGATCTGCTTGCCGTAAATCTTGGAGAGCCTCATGACCATTTGTACCACCCCCTAACTCTTATCGCCCGGCTATTTAAGGTTTGTTCTCATCCCCACCAGGAGCAGCACCACGGAGAAGATGAAGGCGGCTATCCCCCCGATGAACCCCGCGTACACTATAAGGAGGGGAAGGGCGACGCTCTCAAAGACTTTGAGGGGGGCCAAGAGCCCCAAGACGGTAATGGGACCCGAGAAGTAGAGCGGACCAGTGAGGAGGGCATCCAGCAGGCCAGAGGGAGGGTAAAAGCGCAGGGGCAGGAGGGAGACCACCACGAGTACGAGGACAGTTGAGGGTGAGATGTTCCAGAACTGGAGGAGGGCGATGAGGACGAGGGCAACCGACACCCCGGTGAGGTAGGAAATCCCAGAGGCCCTGAGCTCGCGCTTGACGGAAAGTGAGAGGCCAATCCCCCCGAGTACAGCGATTACAAAGATCTTCATCACGGTCGTCGTGGACGTCCACTCCGGGAGAAGCCTTATGATCGCGAAAAATGCGACCAGCGACAGCAATCCCGCGCCGGCGGACGCGTTGAGTACCTCAGTCCTCATCTTCCCTGCACCTCGATCCTTACCCTGTCACCGTCCCTCAGGCCGAGCCTCTCCCTCAGGTTCAGGGGGGCTATGACCTCCGCTATCTCCGGTGGGTGAAGCGTCCTCGACGGGACGACGATGGCCCCCTCGATCCCGCGTATCAGAACAGGATAGGCTTTAACGTCCCCGAAGGTTCTTCCATTTTTAACGAAGCCCGGTATGAGCACGGGTCTCAGGTTGACGAGGGCGTCAAAGATCGTCTTGGGGAAGAGAACCTTGACGTTGAGCGTTCCGGGGTATGGATCAAAGCCGAGGTACTCCCTAAAGCGCTCTGAGTAGAGGCGGACGTAATAGGCACCCTCTCCCACGCCCGAGACCACTTCGCCAACGACGAGGCCGTTGTAGAGGGCCCTTCCGAGCTTCTCGTACAGGCCCTCAAGGTACTCAAGGGCCCCCTCGGTGAGCTCCACGTGGGTTTTCCTTCCTGAAACCCGCCGCCTGAGAAAGCCCTCCTCCTCAAGTCGCGAGAGGAGCCTCAGGACGCTCTGTGGCGACGTGCCAAGCCTCTCGGAGAGGGACCTTATCGTTACCCTCCTCTCCTCACCCACCGCCCCCATGAGGGCGAGTTCGATAAGCAGCTCAACTTTCTCCATGGACTACACCTTAGAGAGTCTGTCAGCGAGCTTAAGCGGTAGTGGATAGCCGTCCCGGCTTAAAGCCTTAACTATCGCAACTGCCGAGTCCAGGTCAACGAGATGACCGACGCTCACGTAGGCCCTCCCAACCCTAACCCACGAACCGGGCGGGGCCCCTTTAAGTAGCCTCTTGGCTATCCCAACTGTCGGTGCCCCAAGGACGAGCCCTATGTGTGAAGCCAGGCCGTAGCTCCTTGGATGTGCCTTTCCATGCCCCTCAACGAGAAGAACGTCCGGCCTCTCCCTCCCGATAGCCAGCAGCACCGGCCTCGTCTCCCGAAGGAAGAAGTAGGTTGGGATGTAGGGAAAGGGCACCTCGGTTTCAACGACCCTTGATATCAAGGGCTCACAGTCCGGGAAGGAGCAGAGCACAAAGGCTGCCCTTGCCCTTTCTCCCCGATATGAGACATCGACCGCCCCCACCGTTTTCACCGATTCTAACGGGAGCGGCCTCTCAACTAACCTCTCCGCAAGCCTTTTCTGAACCTCTGCCAGCTTCCTGAGGATGTCTTCACTCATCCCCCACCGCCGCTTTTAGCTTTTCCTCAAGGCTCTTGTTCAGTTTCGCTCTCGTGAGGTCTTCAAGGGTTCTCTCAAGTACGTGCCTCGCCTGGTCCTGCTTCTGGCGCACGTTCACAAGGCCTTTTGGGTACTCAAGCGTCATGAGGGCGTTGTAGATCCTCTCCATCTCCCTGTAGGTCTTCTCCGCCGATTCAACGTCGTTTTCTAAAAGCCTGAGGAGGAAGCACCTCCTCAGCTCGCCAACGAAATCACCGAGCCCGAGGGCGTAATCCGCCTCAGGAACTCCCAGCTCCTCGGGACTTGGGTACGGCTCTCCCGCGGCATAGCTCAGCAGGAGCGCAGCCTCCACGAACTCCTGATGTGCTGTCTGGACGTAACCCGTGTAGTATATGTCCGGATGAGAGGTCAGCCTTTTCCTAAGCTCCCCAACGAGTTTTCCCGCCTCCGCAAAGCGTGCCCTTGCGGTCGAGACCTCCCCTCTGTGGAGCGCCTTGACGGTATCGCCGCTCAGCCTGACTATCTCCCTGCTGGTCTTTAGGGCCTCTTCCCTGAGCGCGTCCTTCTCGTCGAGCCGCCTCCTTATGGACTCCACTATCTCCTCGATGTCCATACCACCACCCCTGGCCCTTGGAAAAAGTCCTTATAAGGCACCCGGTAGCGTTTTATAGTGGACGGTGAACTCCGGATGGGGGTCAAGATGAAGGAGAGAAAGGTTGAGCGCTTCATGAGAAGTGAAGGACTTAACGTAGGGGATGCGGTCAGAATAACCGAGAAGGACGGAACGGTCTACGAGGGTATAGTCATGCCACCCTACGAGCTCTCCCCGGGCGAGACTCTGACGATAAAACTCGACAACGGCTACAACATCGGAATCCTCATCGATGCCATCGAAAGCGTTGAGATACTTGAAAAGGCCGCCGAAAAGCCGAAGATGGCCTTCCAGGAAGTTCTCCCCAAGAGGGAGGGCCTGCCCAACGTCACGATCCTTGGAACCGGCGGAACGATAGCGAGCAGGATAGACTACAAGACCGGCGCAGTTCACCCGGCTTTTACCGCCGAAGAGCTCGCCAAGGCAGTCCCGGAGATGTTCGAGATGGCCAACGTGACGCCGAAGCTCATCATGAACATCCTCAGCGAGGACATGAAGCCCGCTTACTGGAAGAGGATAGCCCACGAGGTGGCAAAAGCCCTGAACTCCGGCGAGGATGGGGTTGTCATAGCCCACGGAACTGACACGATGGGCTACACTGCCTCTGCCCTGAGCTTCATGCTCAGAAATCTTACCAAGCCGGTAATTCTGGTAGGTGCCCAGAGGAGCTCAGACAGGCCGAGCAGTGACTCAGCCATGAACCTCACCTGCGCCGTAAAAATGGCCACCAGCGACGTTGCGGAAGTGATGGTGGTGATGCACGGCGAGACGAGCGACACCTACTGCTTAGCCCACCGCGGAACGAAGGTAAGGAAGATGCACACGAGCAGGAGAGACGCCTTCAGGAGCGTAAACGACATCCCGATAGCCAAAATATGGAAGGACAGAATAGAACTCCTCAGGGACGACTACAGGAGGAAGAGTGAAGGTGAGGTAGAGGTCGACGACAGAATGGAGGAGAAGGTCGCGATCCTCAAGGTCTATCCGGGAGTGAGCGGTGAGGTACTCGACTTTCTGGTTGATAGGGGCTACAAAGGCGTTGTTATAGAGGGAACGGGTCTCGGCCACGTTCCTCAGGAGTTCATACCGCACGTTGAGAGGGCAGTCCAGGAAGGAGTTACCGTATGCGTCACCAGCCAGTGCCTCTACGGCAGGGTGAACCTCAACGTCTACTCCAACGGCAGGAAGCTCCTAAAAGCTGGAGCGATTCCCTGCGAGGACATGCTTCCGGAAACGGCTTACGTCAAGCTGATGTGGGTTCTCGGCCACACCAATGACCCTGATGAAGTGAGGAAGATGATGCTCACCAACTACGCCGGCGAGATAACGCCCTACACGAGGTTCGACACCTTCCTGAGGTGATGGGTGTGGGTATAAAAGCGGTCTATAAAAATGGGATTTTCGTGCCTTTAGAAGACGTCAAACTACCTGAGGGAACTGAGGTCGAGGTCATAGTAAAGAGCGCCGGTCCAATCCTGAGGAAATACGCGGGCATATTGAAGAGGAGCGAACACGACTGGGAGGCAGAGTACTATGAGTACATCGAGGAAAGAGCTGGCGGTAGTTGACAGCAACGTGTGGGTTGAAGTTCTCAGTGGAAACGAGAGAGCAGTTGAGCTCCTAGACAGTGTTAGCAGAGAGTGCAAGCTGTGTATAACTCCCACTATCTATTCGGAGGTTTCTTTTGTCATTCTTGGTCATCATTTCACCTCCAAAACCGGAAGAAAAGGAACCTATGCACTCAAGAAAGAGCTGAAAAGAGACCCCTCACTCTATGAGATTGTCGAGGCCTTTGACAGCTTACTCGATGAGCTCTATACTGCTGGATTGCTCGAGTTCTTGGAAGAAACTGAAGAAGTCGTTAGGAGGAGCAGAGACTTACGGAAAAAATATGGTCTCTTACCCAACGACGCCTTAATACTCGCAACTTGTGAAGTGTATGGGATTTCAAAATTGGTTACCTTCGATGATGACTTTTTGAGAACCAATCTGGAGGTGTTGAGATGACCGGAAAGTTCGACTACGAAAAGCTCGGCCTCAAGGTCGGCCTTGAGATTCACAGACAGCTCGATACCAAAAAGCTGTTCTCACCCGTCCCGAGTGAGCTGACCGAGGGGGTTGACTTTACCTTTGAGCGACGCCTGAGGCCGACGATGAGCGAGATGGGCGAAATAGATCCGGCCGCTCTGGAAGAGTTCAAGAAGGGGAGGAAGTACGTCTACGAGGGCAACTACGAGCTGACGGATCTGGTTTACATGGACGAAGAACCGCCGAGGGGGCCCGACAGGGAGGCTTTGGAGGTTTCGCTCCAGATAGCCTACCTCCTCAACGCCAAGCCGGTCGATGAGGTTCACTTCATGCGCAAGATAGTTATAGACGGCTCCAATGTTTCAGGCTTCCAGAGAACGGCCATAATAGCGATGAACGGAAAGGTTGACACGCCCTGGGGAAGCGTGGGCATTCCGACGATATGCCTTGAGGAGGACGCGTGTAGAATCGTTGAGCGGAAGGAGAAGGAGGTAATCTACCGCGTTGACCGCCTGGGTATTCCGCTGGTGGAGATAAGCACCACTCCGGACATACACCATCCCGAGCAGGCTAAAGTCGTTGCCAAGTACATCGGCGATGCCTTAAGGGCAACTAAAAAGGTCAAGCGCGGATTAGGAACCATAAGGCAGGACCTAAACGTCTCCATCAGGGGCGGTGCGAGGATAGAGATCAAGGGCGTTCAGGAGCTTGACATGATACCGCTCATCATCGAGAGGGAAGCCGAGAGACAGGTAAACCTCCTCAAAATCCGCGACGAGCTGATGGAGAGAGGAGTTAAGCCCGAGGACATCAAAGAGGAGTTCCACGACGTTACCGAGGTTTTCCAGAACACAGAGTCGAAGATAATAGCCAGGGCCATCGGGAAGGGGGGTAAGGTTCTCGCCGTCAAGCTCCCGGGCTTTAGAGGTCTCATAGGCAGGGAGATACAGCCCGGCAGGCGTTTGGGAACTGAGATGGCGGACAGGGCCAAGAAGTACGTCAGGGGAATCTTCCACATTGACGAATTACCGAACTATGGAATTACAGAAAAAGATGTTGATGCAGTTATCGAAAAACTCGGTCTCGGTGAAAAAGACGCCTTCGTCCTTGTCGCTGCAGAGGAAGAAACCGCTAAGAAAGCTTTAGCCGAGGTCGTCAAGCGCGCTAAGGAAGCCATAGAAGGCGTTCCAGAGGAGACGAGGAGGGCTTTGCCGGACGGCAACACCCAGTACATGCGCCCGCTCCCTGGCAAGGCGAGGATGTATCCGGAGACGGACATTCCCACCATCTTCCTGCCAGAGGAGTACAAGGAGAGGATAAAGGCGAACCTTCCTGAGCTTCCCCAGGAGAGGGTTGAACGCTTTGTTAAGGGGTACAGGATCGACAGAAGCTTAGCGGAGACCCTCGTCAACGACGAGCGCGACGAGCTCTTCGAGGAGCTGGTAAAGAAGGGGGTTAAGCCATCTCTGGCCGCTTCAATTTTAGTGGTCGTCCTCAAGGGCCTCAAGAAAGAGGTCCCGGTAGAGAAGGTTACGGAAGAGCACATCAGGGAGGCCTTTGAGCTGTACCTTGAGGGCAAGATTGCCAAGGAGGCCTTCGAGGGGATTTTCAAGGAGCTGGCGAAAAATCCCGAGAAGACCGCGAAGCAGGTTGCGGAGGAGAAAGGACTAACTCTTCTCAGCGAAGAGGAAGTCGAGAAAATCATCGACGAGGTCATCAAAGCCAACATCGAGGTCATAAAGGCTAAGGGCATGGGAGCGATGGGCATGATAATGGGAAGGGCAATGGCCAAACTTAGGGGAAGGGCCGACGGGAAGCTCGTCAGCTCTCTCGTCAGGAAGAAGATTCAGGAGCTGAGCTAAGCTTTTTATCCCTTTTCTCCAAATTCCTCCCATGAGGTACCGGTATCGAGTGCTCTACTACACCTATCCCCCTGATTCGGAAGTTCTTTCGAAGCTTAAGGAAAAGCTGCGGAACTACACGCTCCTCTTTAATCCTGACAGCACTTCCCTCAGGGACGCCCTACTCATGACCGCCATGACGAGCGATGAGGTGATAATCGCGCGGTCTGGAGATACTTTTCTCATAGCCCCACTTCAGGACGTTCCTCCCGGCTGGACTTCCGGCGAGGAGTTTTTAGTTGGAAAGGAGAAAGGTCTTGAAAAGGTCGCTGAGGAAATAGCGGGGAGGGACAGGGGGGCAACGGCATTGAAAGTTACCCTGGTAACTGGCCTCATACTCCTGCTCTCATACTTCGGCTACCGCTACCACTCCCTTGAAGCCCTGAACAACCTTCTCCTCCTCATCGGGCTCTTTTTGAGCCTCTTTGGAGGCCTTCTGAGGGGTTACCGAAGGAGGAAGGTCAGGGCATCGGCTCCTCGTCACCGCTCGGAGTGAGGAAAAAAACTCATCATCCCCGAGGTGGTTTTGTTGGCCATCTTAAAAATTTTAAAGAAGGAGAAACTCAGAGGGTTTTTCTCCTCCTGAGAAGGAGCGGGGTTGTTGCAAGGCCGATTATTGCCGCTGGCCCGCAGATGCCGCCCTTGCCTTTGGTGGTTGCGGGAGTCTTGCCTGGGGAACTGGTCGTGGTGCTTCCGGCACTGCTCGTTGTTTTAGCCGTGCTGGAGGAGTCGTTTGGGAAGTTGTAGTGGGAGAACTTAAGGTTGAGGAAACCCCAGTGGCAGAGGAATTGGTCGTTGCTGTAGTGGTCTGGATTGGGGTAAGTTCAACGTTCTTTTTGACCTCCTTTCCGGCCTCAATCGTAAGCGTGAAGTTCTCCTCTCTGTACCCATTCTTTCTAATGGCGATTTGATGCCGGCCGGTTGAAAGTCTGTGCTTCTCCAGTGGCGTGCTCCCGACCTCTTTCCCATCAATAATGACAGTAGCACCGCTCGGGCTGGAGGTAACGGTGAGGTAGCCAAAGGTGGGGGTTAGGGAGAGGTTTAGTGTCTTGCTTTCGATGGGGTTTAACGTTACTGTTGTCGTGTAATTCTGATAATCCTGCTTGGTGAGTTTAACCTCGTAAGTTCCGGGAGTGAGGTTTAAGGTGAGTGGTGTTACCCCCTTGTAAGTCCCGTTAATGTAAACGTTCGCCCCAGAGGGACTTGAATTGATTGTTAGGGTCGCCGGCCCATAATAGGTGTGAACTTTGAGGTTAGCAGTTTGAACGATCCCGTCTGAGTCCTGGACTTGGGCATTGGTATCTCCAACGCTTGCGTTGGTATCTTTAACGGTTGGGGAAGGCACGCTTACCTGAGCGTTTGAATCATTGCAGAAGTTACAGCCCGGCAGGTTCCCATCCGAGGGAAGGCGAAGAACCCAAGCGTCCCAGTAACCAGCACCGAAGCTTTTAGTGTAACCGGCCATGATTACATCGCCGTTAGGAGCGATGGTAACCTTGTTAGCCCCATCCTCCTTGCTTCCTCCGTAGGTTCTCTGCCATCTAACGTTCCCGTCAGCGTCGAGTCTCAGAATCCAAGCATCATCAGAACCAGTGCCGAAACTGTTAGTAACTCCAGCCACAATAATGTCTCCATTGGGAGTAACAACAACCGTGCGAGCCTCATTATCCCTCCTTCCTCCGTAAGTCCTCTGCCATTTTACATTACCATTCTCATCAAGCCTGAGAACCCAGAAGTCATAACTACCAGTGCCGAAGCTGTTAGTAACCCCGGCCACAATGATGTCTCCGTTACCTGCTATAGCAACCGCGTTAGCAACATCATCTTTTGTTCCTCCGTAAGTCTTCTGCCACTTAACGTTTCCATTCTCATCAAGCCTGAGAACCCAAACGTCAGCCGTTCCAGAGCTGAAGCTGTTAGTAACTCCAGCCACGATAATGTCGCCGTTAGGCGCTACCGCAACCGCGAAAGCCATATCATCATCGCTTCCTCCGTAAGTCTTCTGCCATTTTACATTACCATTAGAGTCGAGCCTGAGGATCCAAAAGTCATAACTACCAGCACCGAAGCTGTTAGTAACCCCCGCCACGATAATGTCACCGTTCTCAGCGATAGCAACCGCACGAGCTCCCTCACCATTGCGTCCCCCGTAAGTCTTTGCCCATGGAGTGACTGTTGGATCACTGTTTGGCGATGCTCCGGAGGTTTTTGAGACCATCACCAAGCTCAATAACAGAAGCAGCACCCAGAACGTTACCATTACCGTTTTGGCTTTCATTTCCAGCCCCCTATGTATTTTTCAGGAAGTTGGTGGTATCTTATCTTATAAGCTTTATTTTTTGAATACGGACCCTTGGTAACCTTGGAAGGTGATATGCACGTTCAAAATCAACACAACCAAACCACACCTGAAACAGGGTTTTTAAACTCCTTTGGTATCCTCCTCATATGCTCCCCGAGATCCTCCTCTCTCTCATCCTGCTCTGGGACGGCTACTTCTTCCTCCGCTATCTCTTGAGCCTCAGAAAGGTCTATCGCACGCGGGAGTGGAGGCCGAGGGTCAGCGTTCTTATTCCGGCCTACAACGAGGAGGAGAACATAGAGGATGCCGTTAAAGCCGCCCTCTCCCAGGACTACCCCGATCTTGAAGTCATAGTAATAGATGATGGGAGCGAGGACGGGACGTACGAGAGGGCCTTATCGGTTAGGGACGAAAGACTTAAGGTCATAAAAGCAAAACACGGCGGCAAGGCGAGGGCCCTCAACCTGGGCCTTGAGGCTTCCTCCGGTGAAATAATTGTGACGACTGACGCCGACGGCTTCCTGGAGAAGGACGCCGTCTCCGAGCTCGTTAAAAGGTTCTACTCCCGGGAGGTAGTGGCAGTTGGGGGGCAGGTTCGGGTTGCGGGGAGGAGGTTTCTTGAGCTCGCCCAGGACGTTGAGCACTTGAGGATAGCGATGTTCAGGCGGGCCAAGGAGCTTGAAAACCTGAGCCTCGCCCCGGGACCGGTTTCCGCCTTCAGGAGGGAGGCCCTTCTCAAGATAGGCGGCTTCGTCGAGGATCCTGTTGAAGACTACGCGACAACCATAGCCTTCAAAGGGCTCGGCAGGGTCGTCTACTCACCCTTGGCCAGGGCGTGGGTCAGGATGCCCCTGACGCTCTCATCACTCTGGAGGCAGCGCAAAAGGTGGTTCCTTGGGGATTTGCCCAAGCTCGGTGGGGGGCCGCTGAAGGACAGGTTCTTCCTTGCCGTGAGTGAGATTATAGCGCTCTCCGATGTCACCTTCCCCTTAATGGCCATTGCGCTTGAAAGGTGGGGGCTTTTGGCCCTCTTTGTCCTGTTTGAAATGCTGACGATAGCTGTGGCCGTCAGAAACGAAGGGGGTTTAAAACTGGAGATCCTCCTGTTCCCGGTTCTCCTGTGGTTCTGGGCGGCCTTTTACCTGTGCCTCCACGTTTACGGCTATACAAGGTGGGTCCTCTCGAAAAGATGAGGAAGCCGGAATCAGAAACGCTCGGCTTCGTTTAAAACCTCGTCTATCGCCTTTTTCAGCTCGTCGTAGGCCTCCTGCAGGGACTCCGGGATGACTTTTGTATCCGCCACGACCGGCATGAAGTTCGTGTCCCCGTTCCAGCGCGGGACGATATGGAGGTGGACGTGGTCGTCTATTCCCGCTCCCGCCACTCTTCCCAAATTAACACCCATGTTGAAGCCGTCTGGGTTCATGACCCTCTTTATCGCCTTTATCATGAGCTGGGAGAGCCTCATTATTTCGAGGAGCTCCTCATCGGTGAGGTCTTCCCACTTCCCAACGTGCCTGTAGGGGGCTATCATGACGTGGCCCGGGTTGTAGGGGTAGTTGTTCATTATCACGAAGCTGTGCTTCCCGCGGTGGAGGATTAACCTTTCCCTGTCGCGGTTCTCCTTCGGGAAGTCGCAGAATATGCAGCCGTCGTGCTTCGGTGAGCGTATGTACTCTATTCTCCACGGTGCCCAAAGGACTTTCAAGCTCTCACCTCCCGCCAGGGAATGGAAGGAGGGGTTAAAAAGTTTCCCGGCGAAAGATTTATAACTCTCCCGAGCCTCCCCTAAACGGGACGGGCCCGTGGTCTAGACTGGTTATGACGCCGCCCTCACACGGCGGAGGTCCGGGGTTCAAACCCCCGCGGGCCCACCATTACAGCCCTTGCTTCGCAAGCGCTGGCAGAAGAGTAAGTGCTTCTCTTTGAGGCGAACTAATGTGAGTGAGGGTTTCTTCTCTACTGATCTGTTTTGTGAGTGTTTCCATCTTCAAACGGCGTCCGAGAGACGCCAATAATAAGGTCGAAACTGTTTTAATGTGGTTGTTTGAAGAGTAAACCCCTTTTAAATGTTGTTCTTGATTAGTGCACGGTTAACCTCTGCCCATTTAATGGGAAGAGCACTGTTCTGGTCAAGCTTTCCCAAAGCTTGTTCGCCTGTGCGACGTTGGAGCTTTGCTCCAAAGCACGGGAGGGTAGCCCTCGAAGACGACCGAGTGAATGAGGCAATTCCCACTGTTTTGGGGGCTTAGCTTCCATTCTTGCATTATGTAGAACAGAAAAAATTGAAGGGGCCCAAAAGAACCAGAGGAGCAAAATAAAAAGCTCACTCCGCGAGCCTCTTCCTCATGAAATCCTCAAAACGGTCCATGGCCTCCTCCAGAACCGGGACCGGCGGCAGGAAGACTATCCTGAAGTGCCAGTCACCGGTTCTACCAAAACCGGAGCCGTGGACGAAGAGTACGTGAGCCTCGTGGAGGACGTCCATGACAAAGTCGAGGTCGCCCTTCCACTTTGAGCGCTCATCAATGCGCGGGAAGATGTAGAACGCCCCCTGCGGTTTCTGGGTGCTTATACCTGGAATCTCCGTGAGGCGCCTGTAGATGTAGTCCCTCCTCTCCCTGAGTTTGGCCATGTAATCCCTCAGGTAGTCCATCGGCCCTGTGAGGCCGGCTATGGCCGCGAACTGCGCCGGGGTACTCGGGCATATCCTTATCCTCATGAGCTTGTCGATCGCTTCCCTGACTTCGGCAAGCTTGCCCTCCGGGTCAACGTAGTAGAAATAGCCGAGGCGCCAGCCGGTTGCGAAATAGACCTTCGACAGGCCGTTCATGACTATTACTGGCACGTCCCGGGTGAGGGAACCTGGAGAGACGTGCTTTCCCTCGTAGGTCATCAGGTCGTAGATCTCGTCGCTTATCACTGGAAGGTCGTACTCGCCGGCGAGGTCGAGGATCCCTTTAACGGTCTTCCTCTCGTAAAGGGCTCCCGTGGGGTTGTTGGGGTTTATAACGGCGATTGCCTTCGTCCTCTCGTCTATGAACTTTCTCATGTCCTCAACATCGGGCTGCCATCCCCTCTCCTCGATAGTTGGGTACTCCCTCGGCTCGCCGCCGTAAAACCTCACCAGCCCCGTGTAAGGGGGATAGCTCGGGCCCGGAACGAGTATGTTGTCGCCTGGGTCCAGCAAACCCCCAAAAAGAAGCTGGAGTGCCTCAGTGACGGCGGCGGTAACTCTGACGTCCTCGGGAGTTATGTCAACGCCGTTCTTCCTTTTCTCACGCCTCACCACGGCCTCCCTCATCTCGGGGAGACCTTCGCTCGGTCCGTAGTAGTTGTGCCCCTCCCCTATGGCGCGGCAGTAGGCATCCTTCATGTGCTCCGGCGGCTGGAAGTCGTACTTCCCGGGATCGCCTATGTTGAGCCGGATCACATCAACGCCCTTCCTCTCAAGCTCCCTCGCCGGGAGGACAACGTCCCTTATGGCGTACTTAACGCCCATGGCCCTCTTCGACGGTTTGATCAACGTTATCACCATGGGGGGCTTTGATACAGCCTGTAAAAAACCTTCCGCCGAAAAAGTTTTAATTTCACCCCCTCACCACCCTCCATGAACGTCCTCATCCCCCTCCTCGTGGGCCTCACTATTGGAATCCCCCTGAGGGGCAGAGGAGGCAGAAAGGCCATCCAGAGGGCAGTGAACGCGGTGGTTCTGGCTCTGATATTTTTCTTGGGCGTCCGCTCTGGAGAGGTCAATATGAACCTTGGATGGGCCACTTGGGTCTCCTTTGGGATAGCCATCCTGACCTCGGCGGCGAGCCTCGCCGGGGCGCTCGCAGTGTGGAGGTGGGCCCGATGAGGGGGTATGGCCTCTTTGTGCTTATCGTTCTAAGCGCTGGATTCATGGTCGGAAGGTCTTTCCATCCGAACTTGGGGGACACCTACGAACTCGTCCTCTATGCCCTCGTGTTCCTGATAGGTTTAGACATCGGCATGGAGCCGGTTCTTCCAGGATCGGGAAGGGCCCAGCTCGCGCTGCCAGTCCTTTTGCTCCCCATGAGCACGATGGCGGCCTCAATGGCCGCAGGGATTCTCTCAGCGATTCTCTTTGGGATGCCCCTGAAATACGCCGCCGCCATTGGGGCGGGTTGCGGCTGGTATTCCTACACTGGCCCTGTCATCGCCTCGTACTCCGCCCTCTACGGAACGGTGGGCTTCCTCTCCAACCTCTTCAGGGAGCTGCTCACGATAGCGGCGTACCCCGTCCTGAAAAAGTACGTGTCTCCGGGGCCCCTCGTCTCGATTGGGGGCGCAACTACGATGGACACAACGCTCGGCATAATAAGGGAGGCGGGGGGAAGGGAAGCCGGTATAGTAGCATTCATCCACGGCTTCGTCCTTACGATGGCGGTGCCCTTCCTCGTCCCCCTGCTCCTGGGCTGATCACTCCTTCCAGCGGGGGTTGTCAACGATTTTAACTTCCCCTGCCTCCTCGATCACCAGCTTGGAGAAGCCCTTCTCCTTTATGGATCCGTAGTCGTGGCCTGCATCTGCAGGGTAGACCGCGAGGAATATGAAGGGTTCATCTCCTGTGTTAACCGTCCTGTGGGCCCAGTATGGCGGGACGTAGACGACGGTTCCCGGGTTCATTGGCACCCATTCGCCCCTTCCCTCGGGAGTCTGGAGCAGCATTCCCCCCCTGCCCCGGATTGCGTAGTACACCTCCGCTCTGTCCGGCTTTGCGTGGAAGTGGCCCTTCGTGAAGAAGAACTCCTTCCCAACCTTGCCGGGGTGGAGGACGGTCGTCGCGAAGTTTAGATCGCCCTCTTTTTCATCCTGTTCAACAGCGTAAACCTCGTAGACCACCGGGTTCTTCTTAAGGAGCTCATTGCAGGCCTCTTCATCGAGGAAGTAGCCCTTAAGATCGCTTAGCCGCCTGATGAGCTTTTTGGCACCGGGAATGACGCCGGTCTCAAGGTCTACATTAACTCCAATCGGATCCTTGTAGTCCATCAGCATCACCGGGAACAGTTCAGGAGGGCCCTATTTAACCTTTCCCTCGTGTGCCTCCGCGGCATTACAATGCGTTGAGGGCGTAAGTTAGGCCGGTTGAGATAGCCCAGATGCCGGCGTTCCAGCGGAGCACCTTCCAGCCATCGAGGGGTGGTATGGGCCAGAGGTTGAAGAAGGCTATCCAGAGGTTGACCGAGGTCGTAAGAGCGAGGGCGAGCTTGATGGAGCCGGTAGTCAACGGCATGAGGAGCAGACCGATGATCCCAACGAGCACGTTGACCGCCGGGCCGGCGAGGGCTATCCTCCCGAAGGTGGGCCTGTGTGAAGGCATGTAGGGGGCGTATATCTGGACTGCCCCAACAGCCGCAAAGACCCAGGTGTTGCCGCTCACGACCCTGCTCCCTATCCCCAAGAGGAGCGCGAGAACTATCCCGGGATCCCAGCGTCGGTAGAAGGCGGTGTAGCCGTAGCGCTCGGCAACCAGTTTGTGGGCCAGTTCGTGAAATACGAAGGCGGTTAAAACCGCCAGGGAAGCGTAGGGGAGCAGACCAACCCGGAAATCAGAGAACAGGAGCACCAAAACGATGAAGGAGATGGTGAGGTCCTCCACCTCGCGCCGTTTCATTTAGATTTCACCTCAATTCTGCGGCCCAGGACGAGCTCGGCTGCCTTGACGGCCGCCCCGCCCCTGCCAACGGCTATCCTGATCTGATCCTCTGGGACGTAAACGACCAGCCTGTTCCCGTCCTCCTCGATTTTGAGTATCTCAACGTTGAGCATCCTTCTGAGCTTTTCGGCAACCTCCTCCATGGCACTCCCCATTTACCTACCTCCCAATGGATTATAAACCTTGCTGATGGCCCCATTGAGGAGGTGCTCAAGCCCGGGTTTGTGGCCGAGACCGACCACGGCAACTATTCGTGGCTTTCTGATTTCCCTCCCCATAAGACCCTCGACGATAGATGCTATGCGGAGGGCCATCAGGAGGTTCCTCTCCTCCACGAGGACGCGGTAGATGTAGGGGTACCTCTCCCTGAACTCGGCCATCATGATCCTGTAGTCCCCTATGGGGTCGAAGTCCTCAGAAGAGAGCGCAAAGGGCAGGAAAACGCTCAGGGACTCTAAGGCGAGCATGAGCTTTTCCCTAAGCGGAGCCGCCAAGAGCTTTGAGAGTATAACCCTTATGTCCTCGTCTATGAGGAAGATCTGAGCCCCCATCGAAGCCGCGGTCTCGGCGGCGGCCCTCATCTCCTCCCCCGGCGCCATGCCGAACTGCTCCCCGAGGCGCTCCTCGACCTTGGCTAAAAAGTAGTTCAGGGCCCCAGACCTGCCGAGCCTGAAAGCCTCCCCAGCCCCGGGTCGGTGGCCGGATTGCATGCCCATAAAGCGGCTCCAGTCCAGCTCAAGGGCAACTGCGTGGGGCCTCCACGATCTTATCTCCTCCACGACCCGCTCCCTGCTCTCGGGGGAGACGTGCATCGTCCCCACAACCTTCACGTACCTCAGGTAGTTCACCCTCCTCACCGCACCAGCCTCCAAAGTTTCCTCCCCTTGGGGCCGAACGTTAACGCGTCGAAGTCCCTGGGAACAAGGAACTCAACCCCCAAGCTTCTGCAGATCTCGGAGGCAACCGAAGCGTATTCGTCATAGCCGTAGCGGAAAGCCCTGTGGAAGAGCGCGAGGAGCTTTACATCGGCCCTTTCAGCAAGGGCGCAGGCTTCCTCAACAGTCGAGTGGTAGCCCTCCCCCCTATCGGCGGGGCTCAGGTAAGTTGCGTCGTGGACGAGCAGATCAGCGTTCCTCGCGAAGAGTGCCGTTCTCTCCGCGGGCCTCGTGTCTCCGCTGTAAACAACCTTAACGCCTTTCCTCCTCGGCCCCGTGACGTCCTCTATGTGCACCTCCCTCCCGTTTATTTTAAGAACACCCTCCCTCTCAAGCCTTCCGAGCAGAGGGCCTGGGCGCAGGCTGTACTGGGCGAGCTTTTCTGGGAGGAACTTCCCCCTTCGATCGTTCTCCTTGAACACGTAGCCTAAAGCAGGAACGCCGTGCTCGACCTCAAAGCTCCAGACCTCGTACCCCCTGAACTTCAACCTGACCTCGCCGATCTCGTGGACGTGCACTTCAAAGCCCGACCTGAAAAAACCGCTGCTCAGGAAGTTCTGAACGAACTCTATCGTGCGCTCCGGGCCGTAGATGTGGAGGGGCCTTCTCCTCTTCCAGAGGTTCATCGTCTGTATGAGCGCCGCGAGGCCGAGGTAGTGGTCACCGTGGAAATGGGTTATAAATATCTTTTCAATCCTCATGGGGCTGAGTTTAGCGGTGTTCATCTGCCTTATCGTTCCCTCGCCGACGTCAAAGAGCAAAACCTCGCCCCCGTACCTCAGCGCTATCGCCGGCACGTTCCTCTCCCTGGTCGGCATTATCCCCCCGGTCCCTAAGAAGAACACGTCGAGCATGGTTGAAGGTGGGCGGAGGGTTTTAAAACCCTTTGCAGGTGGAAAGGGTTAAAACGGTGGGCGTCCAACCACTGGAGGGTGAAAACATGGAGGAGATAAGGAAGGCGATTGAGGAGAAGGATGCGAAAAAGCTGGCCGCCCTGCTCTACTACAAGGTGGACGAGCTCAGCGATGAAGAGCTGGAGGAAGTCCTCAGGGAGGCCGAGAAGCTGGCGCTTGAGGCCGAGGACTGGGAGCTCTACAAGCTCGTCGTCTACTACTACCACGAATTCCTCAACGTTGATAAAATAGGCGAGTTTGAGGAGATCGCGGAGAAGAAGGGGACGTTTGAGGTAAGGTTCCATCTCGCGGACCTCTACTTCCTGATAGGGGAGCTTGAGAAGAGCCTCGCCATGTACACCTCCCTCTTAGAGGAGGAGATAGCTAAGGGAAACATGAGGCATGCCGGGGAGATCTACTATAACATGGCCCTGATACAGGAGGAGCTTCAGGATTACGAAAAGGCCTACGAGCTCCTTGAGAGGGCGGAGAAAACCTTTGAGAGCTTAGGTGATTCCGAGAGGGTCATGGAGGTGAAGGTCTACAAGGCCTACGTGAGGTTTGAAATGGGGGAACCGAACGTCGCCAAGGCGGAGCTCGCAAAGCTCCTTCCCGAACTCGTCGGGAGCGGCAACGGCAGGCTGCTCGCCGAGGTTCACCTCTCCTTCGAGGAGATATTCGAGGACGGGGACAACTACGAGGCGGCGCTCCAGGAGTGCCTCTACGCCATGCTGAGGGCCGTTGGAACTGAGTACTACGACGTTGCGTTCGACGCCCTCGTGGACGTGCTCTGGCAGCTCTTCCTTGAGGACGACTTCAGCACGGTCTACAACAACATGGACATGTTCGCCGCGGCTTTTCCAGATTTGGCTGACTTCTTCGAGGGCGTGAAGAAACTGGCGCTCTTCAAGGAGGGCAGAATCGAGGAAAAAGAGCTCACGGAGGCGATAGAAAAGGTCAAGGACAGAAGACTACTGGATCTTCTCGAATTCCTCGGGGAGGCCGAGCTCTGAGGCCATTCTCCTGGCCACCATTTCATTTCCCCCAAGCCGGGTGTAGAGGCGGAAGTTCTCGGTGAACCTCTTGAGCAGCCTCTCCCTCTCCCTACCCCTCGCGAGACGTACTCTGGTGAAATCCACGGCCATCTCTACTAAAAGGCAGTCCGCTCTGCTGAAGGGGATCGGAGGAAGACGGCCCTCTATCTCCCCCTCCGGGAAGAAGGTGCAGTTTAGAACCTTCGACTCCCCTATGGCGTCCTTCCAGGAACCCTCGGTGCAAGCTGCCGTCCCGTAGAGGCCGGGCAGCGATTTTATCCACCTGTACGGCCCGGCGTTCTCAACCTCTATCCCGGAGAAGTCGTTGAGGGCCAGAGAAACTATCAGGGCTGCGGAGTTGCTCACCTGGATTGAGGCGTGGCGGTCTCTGAGAAGGTCATGGTAGCTCTCACCCTCAAAGAGCCTGAACTTTAGGACATGCCCCTCCCTGACGGTGCCCACTGGGGTTACGTTGCTTCTCGTCGTCAGCAGGACTTCGTACACCTGCCCCTCTCTAAAAAAAGACAGGAGGGCCATTAGAGCACCTCAGAGCTGTTTGGGAAGCACCAAGATGTCGTCCCGCCGTATATAGAACTTTATGGGCTGGGTGGGCCTGATCACGGAGACCTCCCTCGTGCTTATCGTCCTCGCTATGATCCTCCTCTCCCCGAAGACCCCAATGACCTCCACGAAGAAACCGTAGTACTCAACGAGGTCCACAGTGCCCTCGAGCGTGATTGCGTCTTCAACAGGGTGGAGGCTGATGCGCTCGGGCCTTATCACTATGACCACGTCGTCCTTCTCGCCGCTGTAAGTTAGCCCTTCGAGGCGGAAGCTCTCGAACTCGACCGTTACCCTGTCCCCTTCCCTCTCCGTGACCTTTGCGGGTATAACGTTGGTCTTGCCCATGAAGGAAGCCACGAACTCGGTTTTCGGGTGCTCGTATATCTCCCTCGGGGATCCAACCTGCTCGACGGTTCCGACGTTCATAACGGCTATCCTGTCGCTTATCGCCATGGCCTCCTCCTGGTCGTGGGTGACGTAGAGGACAGTGATGCCCAACTCCCTCTGTATCCTCCTTATCTCCGAGCGCATCTCAAGGCGGAGCTTTGCGTCGAGGTTGCTCAGCGGCTCGTCGAGGAGGAGGAGTTTGGGCTCGACAACGAGGGCCCTGGCTATCGCAACACGCTGCTGCTGCCCGCCGCTGAGTTGCGTCGGATACCTGTCCTCGAACCCCTGGAGCTTGACCAGCTCGAGGGCCCATTTGACGCGCTTCTCTACCTCCCCCTTCGGGAGCTTCCTTATCCTGAGGCCGTAGGCCACGTTGTCGAAGACGCTCATATGGGGCCAGAGGGCGTAGTTCTGGAAGACCAGCACCGCCCCCCTGTCGCTGGAGCTGAGGTTCGTAACGTCCTGATCGCCGAAGAAGACCTTCCCCTCCGTTGGGTAGTCAAGTCCGGCTATTATCCTGAGCGTCGTCGATTTGCCGCAACCGCTCGGTCCGAGGAGGGTGAAGAGCTCACCGTGTTTTATGTGCAGGCTTATACCCTTGAGTGCAACCGTTTCTCCAAACCTCTTAACGATGTTCTCAAGCCTGACCTCTACCATTCTACCACCTCACGATAGGCCTATGAAGGAGTACCTCTGCTTCGTGATCACGTTCACGAGCACTATTGAGATTATCTGAACCGTTATAAGTAGCACGCCGAGCGCGGCCGCTATGTTGATGCTGCCCGCTGCCGAGAGGAGCACTTCCTTCATGAACGCCGTTATCGGGGCCTTGGCCATGTTGAGCGAACCCAAGGTGATGCCGACGCTCGTTTCACTCATCGCGTAGACGAAGCTCAGCATGGCACCGCCGAAGACGTTGAGGGAGATGAGCGGCAGGACTATGCCGGTTACAGTCTTCCACCTGCTGGCACCCAAGTTCATGGAGGCCTCCTCAAGGGACACATGAACCTGCTGAAGGCCGGCGTAGACGGATCTCGCCGCAAAGGGCAGCCTTCTGACCGAGTAGGCTAAGATTAGGACGTAGGCCGGGTTAAACGTGGCCGGGCTTATGGGGTCGAGCGGTGTGCCTGGGAACACCAGGTGGAAGAAGTAGAAGTAGCCCATTGCGACGACTATCCCGGGAACCGCCATGGGCAGTATGACTATGCTCTCAAGGACCGGCGTCAGTGCGCCCTTGAACCTGCTGGTGGCGTAGGAGGATGTTATAGAGAGGAGGACTATCAGGATGACGGCAACGGTTGAGTAGAGCAGGCTGTTAACGATGTACCTCCTAACGTCGGGGGTTAAGATCATCTGCTTGACGTAGTTGAAGCTGAACTTGCTGACTTGCCCAGCTGGAATGTTGAACATCGTGGCCTTGAAGCGCGTTGAAGTCAGGTTAACTGTGCCGCCGGAGAGGAGTTCTCCGGTTCCAGTTATTGGGCCCTTCATCTGAGTGTGGATCGTCCCGTTGTAGCGGGATGCGAGGCCCTGAAAGTCAGCGTAGGAGATATCCCCTGTCAGCTTGACTTCTCCGTTATTTACCGTGACCTTCCCCACAAAGAAACCGCTTATCGAGCCGTTTATAACGCCGATCGAGTCAGAGTAACCCTTGACAGTACCCTGGAAGAACCAGCCGCCCTTTGGAGTCACCAGAGTGCCATTCGTTATCGATCCAGTTGGATACATAACCCCTGTGACTGACGCGGTTATATCGGTAACGTTGGTGACGATTCTGTGCTGCTCCGTGAAAGCGAGCTGAACGACGCCAACCTGGGGTGTTATCGTGAAGAGTAGCAGGGGCAGTAGGAGAAGGTATATTATTAGCGCCTGGCCTATGCGCGGCTTGCTGACCCGCGGAGACCACCTTCCGCCCTTACTCAGCATCGCGTACTGTCTGAGGCTGACGTACTTCCTTATTCCGAGGAAGGCTATGATCGCAAGGGTCAGCATAACTATGGCGAGGGCCGCTATGAGCGGGCTCCTCTCACCCGTCCCAAAGAGGAACTTGCTGAATATCTGGTAGGACATTATTCTCTTGGCGAGGTCGTTGCTGTGGAAGACTATGGGCGCGGCGAGGTCTTCAAGGCTGAATATGAAGACGAGGGTTGCGCCAGCGGCTATGCCCGGGAGGGCCAGCGGAAAGGTTACTGTCCTGAACAGGTGAAAGCCCCTGCTCCCGAGGTTCTCGGCCTGCTCCTCAAGGCTCGGGTCTATGTTGATGAAGCTCGCGTAGGCGTTGAGGTAGACTATCGGGTAGTAGGTTATGGACTGGGCGAGGGCTATTCCGGCCAGGCCGTCAACCCTCACCCTGAAACCAAAGAGGGCGTGCAGGATAGAGCTTACTATTCCATATTCGCTGAAGATCTGCTGGACGACGTAGGCGCTGACGAAGGGAGTAACGAGCAGGGGTATGAAGAGGAGTATCCTGAAGAGGTTTTTGCCGGGGAAGGTGTACCTCGCCATCAGAAAGGCGAAGATCGTACCAATGAATGACGCTAACAGGGTCACCACGGAGGCCACGATTATAGAGTTCAGAACTATTCCAAAGTCGAGACCCTGTATTATGTAGAGGGTCTCGCCCGTCCCCGGCATCTTCACGCTCTGAAAGAGCGACCACGTTGAGGGGAGTTTTATGTAATCGGAATTGAAGGAGAATATCTCCCTAAACCAGTGAAGAGACAAACTACCATTGTACGTAAAGGCTATGGCCAGCATGGCCAGGACGGGGATTATCAGGAAGAAGAGCAGGTAGAGCAGGGGAAAAAGATAAGAGGTGGCGACGAGAGGCTCGAACTTCGGTGTACCGAAGAGCCTCTCGCTCCAGTTAGACTTCATCCATTCACCTCCTTGAGAACCTTCTCGTACTTGGCCCTGGCACCTTCACGCCACTCCTGCATGAGGGTGTCCTTGAAGTCGGGATCCTTGAGCAGGCGGTCGTTTATCTTCATTGCATACTGCTCGGTGAAGGTGACCATCTTACCAGTCTCAGGGTCTTTGAACTGGAAGAAGTCCGTGAGTTCATTTTTGAGCTTGTTGAATGTTGCATCATCTATTTTACCGCTCTTGTGGGCGTTGACGAGGGCCATCCAGGCCTGGCGGAGCTCGGGGTTCGTGTCAACGAGGGTGGCCTTGAAGTAGAGCTGGAGGGAGTTGACGGTCTTGAGGGCCTCGGTGTCGTTGAAGGCTATGCCCTTGGTGTGGAGGGCCATGTAGTAAGCCGTCTTGAGGTCGGGCCTCTTCCTGCCCTCGGGGGTGTTGAAGATGCTTGGGTTGACGGGCAGCCTGTTGACATCCTTGTTGAGCCATATCAGCTGGCCGTCTGTGAGCACCCAGTAGATGAAGGCCTGGGCGGCCTGGGGGTGCCGGCTGTACTTGAGGAGAGCTATCGGGTCGCCGTTGATTATGCTCTCCCCGGCTGGGATTATGTAAACACAGTCCGGGTTGAGCCTCATCGCGGTGTAGCCGTAGAAGTCTATCGTGTTTCCGGCCGCTATGTCGCCTGCTATAACAGCTTCCCTTACCGCATCGCTGGCCGAGTAGATCCTGGAGTTGGCGGCTATGAGGGTGAGGATCCTCCATCCCTTGTCCCATCCGAAGGTCTGGAGGATTATCTGGTAGATCCTCGTGTTGGAAGTGCTCATCGTTGGATCTGCTATGCCGTACTGCGGCGGGTCACGGGCCCAGGCCTCGGTGGCTATGTCCTCCCACTTGTGGGGCTCTGGAAGATCCCATCTTTTGAGGGCCTTTTTATTCTCAGTGAAGCCGAAGGAGGAAAGCGCAGCGGCTATCCAGTATATCTTTCCATCGGGGCCCTTCCTGACCATCGGCATGCCCGCGAGGGTCTCGGATATGTTCTTGCCGAGCAGACCCAAGACCTTCTGGTCGGTTATGGGGGCGAGGTAGCCCTCGGTGTAGAGGTTGTCGAAGAGGGTCGGTCCCCCGCCCCATCCAACGTCGGCGTGGCCTAACTTTATGAGCCTCGGCCACTGGGACTCGGTTGCCTTGATGAACTTGATCGAGGTTATGTGGTACTCCTTGGCTATTTTACTCTTGAGGAAGGCCTCCTTCGCGAGGAGCTGTATCGTCGTGTCGTGCCTCGTCAGGACTATGAGTTCTATCCCTTTGGAAGGGGTACTCGATGTGGTAGAGGATGAGCTCGTAGTCGAAGTGGTTGAGGTCGTTGAGGAGGTAGTTGTTGATGAGGATGTGCTTGAGGTTGTGGATGTGGTTGATGAGGGGCTCTGAGTTGAGGAGGTCTGAGGTGTGGTATGGCTCGTGGAGCTGCTCGGTGATGGCTTGTTGCTTGAAGTGCTTGCGCCGCCACCGCCTCCGAGACAGCCTGCGGCAACTACGCTAAAAAGCAGAACAAAAAGCAAGAGCACTGCAGCACTCTTTTTCATGGTTCCCACCTCACTTCAATCTGAGGCACACGTTTTTAAGGTTTTGTTACACCCAGGGGGAGATACAGTGAAATCCCCCGCAACTGTTTTACAGGGGCATGCTTAATATGGGTTTTGGTCGGCTAAGCTTAAAAAGCGGCAGAGATAGCTTAGATAGGGATCGAAATGGAGGCAGTGAAGGCCGAGAACCTGACCGTGACCTACAGGGGCTACGTTGCCATCAGCGACGTTACGTTCTCGCTCGAAGAGGGAACCACTTTGCTCCTCCTTGGCCCCAACGGCGCCGGGAAGACAACGCTCCTGAAAACCATAGCTGGAATACACAGTGAGTACGCCGGCAGGGTTCTCGTCTTTGGGAAGGAGCCCTGGCGGGCGAGGGAAAACATCTCCTACGTGCCCCAGAGTCATACATTAAATGAAAGCGTCCCCCTCACGGCCCTTGAGGTCGTGGCGATGGGGGCCCTCTACCGCTCTGGCTTCCTTCACAGGAAGATCCCGGAGGAAATAGAAGAGAAGGGCACGAGGGCCCTCAAGTTCGTGGGACTGCCGGGTATCCAGGATAAGCTGTTCAGGAACCTGAGCGGAGGTCAGAAGCAGAGGGTTCTACTGGCGAGGGCGCTCATAAGCGAACCCAAACTTCTCCTCCTCGACGAGCCATTGTCCGCCCTCGACCCATCCGCGAGGGCCGAGGTAACGGGCGTCCTCAGGAAGATAAAGAAGAGGCGGGGGCTGACGATGATAATAACCACTCACGACATAAACCCCCTCCTTGAGATAGGGGACAGGGTAATGCTGATAAACAGAAGGATGGTGGCCTTTGGGAGGCCGGACGAGGCCCTGAAGGACGAGATAATAAAGGCCGTTTACGGCCCCATGGCCCGGGCAATAAAGGTTGAGGACAAGCTCTACTGCATAACCGGAGACTTCCACGTGTTCAAGAGGGGGGGAGGGAGGTGATACCGGACTTCCTCCTTAGGGCCCTGGTGGCGAGCGTCACGATAAGCACCCTCCTTGGGCTCCTCAGCCCGTTGATAAACGTGAAGGGGCTCGCCTTCCTGACCCACGCGATATTCCATGCACTGCTCTTCGGCGCCGTCCTTGGGATGATACTCGGGCTCCTCCTCAACAACCTCTCCCTCGTCATGCTCACGGCAGCCCTGGTTACAGTCTCCATCGTTGTGGTGATAGCGGAGCTGGAGCACCTCGGCTTCTCCCCGGACTCCTCGGTCGGGATAGTGGCGAGCTTCGTGGCCGGCCTCACCGTCTTGGGCTTCGGGATCCTCTACAAGGTCATGGAGGGCAGGCCCTACTACCCGTTAGGGGAGAACATAGTCTCATACCTAACGGGAGAGCTCTTTTTGGTCAGCCTCAGGAACCTTGAAACGCTCAGCATAGCCGGCTTCCTCATACTCCTTTTCCTCCTCGTGTTTTACAGGGATTTCCTCTACGTAAGCTTCGATCCAGAGGGGGTTGAGAGCTACGGCGGCAACACGAGGCTCTACCTTCTCGTTCTCTACGTCATAGTCGGTGCAACTGGCTCCCTGATCGTCCAGAGCGTCGGCCTGGTGACCCTCCAGGTCATCGCGATACTCCCGGGGGCGATAGCAATGATGATAACTGACAACCTCAGAAAAGTTGTTCTCGCGAGCTTAGGGATAACCCTCACCGTTCAGGTGGTCTCGATAGGGGTAGCCTACTACACTGCAATCCCCCCGAGCGGCATAGCCACGGTCCTCCTCGGGGTTATCTACGGACTCCTGCTGGCGAGGCGGTGAGGATGGGGAAGAAAGTGGCCGGGGCCGACGAAGCTGGCAGAGGGCCTGTCATAGGACCCCTCGTGATAGCGGCGGTTGTTGTTGATGAGAACGAAGTCCAGAAGCTCTCAGAGATCGGGGTGAGGGACTCCAAGAGGCTCAGCCCCCGGAGAAGGGAGGAGCTCTTTGGGAGGATAAGGGAGATAGCTGAGGACGTCTCTGTCCTTGAGCTCTGGCCGGAGGAGATAAACTCCTGGGACGGAACCCTCAACGAGCTTGAGGTGGAGGGCTTCGCGAGGGCTCTCAACTCACTCAGGGTTAAACCAGACGTCGTTTACGTTGACGCGGCTGACGTCAATGAGGGGCGCTTCGGAGTCGAAATCTCAAAGGGACTGGACTTCAAGGCCAAGGTGATAGCGGAGCACGGGGCGGACGCCAAGTTCCCCGTCGTCTCCGCCGCTTCTATAGTGGCGAAGGTGGTAAGGGACAGGGGGATAGAGGAGCTTCGGAAGGAGTACGGCGAGATAGGCTCCGGCTATCCAAGCGATCCGAGGACGAGGAAGTTCTTGGAGGATTACCTCAGGGAGCACGGAGACTTTCCCCCGATAGTCCGGAGGAAATGGAAGACCTTAGACAAGGTAAGGGAAAAGGTTGAGAAGGGGCAGAGGAGCTTATACGACTTCCTCCCCTGAGCTTTCATCCTTCCTCGGGAGCCCGCCGGGCCGGGGTTCCCTCCTCTTCACCCTGATCTCCCTCCTCTTCGGAAGGCCGTCTAAGTTTACGTACACCGAGGGAATCGGAAACGGGAAGGGTTCTTGAGCGACCTCCTCTTCCTCGGGCTTTCTGCGATCCTCAACGTACCTAACGAAGCGCCCAACGTGCAGTATCTTGCCGAGCCAGTAGAGGTAATCGAGGAGAGACTCGGTGAAGGCCTCCCACTTCACGATCTCGTTGGCAACCACACCAGTAACGACCGCCGCCTCCGGGACGAGGGCCGTTGCGTAGAAGCTGAACTGGGTCTTCCCACCCAGGGCGTACTGGAGGGCGAAGAGAGCAACCGTGCTCCAGAAAATGCCGAACGGGACGAGAACCGCCCCCTTTCTCCGCCAGACGTAGGGGATTGCGAAGATAGCAGCAATCATGAAGAGGAGAAGCGCCGGGTCTGTGCTGGCAACGACGTCAGGGTTGAAGTGGAAGTGGAACGACTTTCCGTTGTAGAACCACTCCCAGAAGGGTGCCGTCCACGGGTTAGGCCCCTTGTAGCTGAGGTGCCATTTGAAGCTCCCCAAGAAGTTCATCAGCCAGTCCTTGAAGCCAACGACCTTCACAGCGGGAACCTCAGGAAGGAGGAAACCGACTATCGGGAGCACCAGCAGGGCTGAGATCGAGATCACCAGCTCCCTGAGCCTGTCCCTGCACCTGAGAGAGAACTCGGCAAGCGCTATCAGAACCAAGATCGAGAGCGCCCTGTAGTAGTCGGGTCCTTTGAAGCCGGAGTAGTAGGCTGCGTAAGCCACGACGTCCCCCGCCAAGAGGAGGAGTATGATGAGCAACCTCCCGAGAACCCACCTTCCGGCCGAGCGGAGGTCGTTGAAGACCTGGATGAAGAAGACGGGGTAGCCGAAGGCACCGCTCAGCTTGGTAGCGGAGGATAGGCCTATGGAAACCCCCGTCCACATATCCCTGCCGTAGACGGCTAAGAGAAGGAAGAGGGCCACGAAGAAGGCCACGTAGATATCGAGCATGGCCGCGACGGCGGTGGCCTGAAGTGTTGGGTCGACTGCGACGAAGAAGAGCGCTATGAGGGAGGCGAGGTAGCTTCTGCTTACGCGGTAGGCAGCTAAGAGAACGAGGAGCTGGAGGATTGCAAAGAGTATGATGCCCGGGAGGCGCCAGCCAATGGGTCTGTCCCCGAAGAGGAGCATTCCGGCCATTATGAAGTCCTTTCCTAAGAAGGGGTGTTCGAGGTTGAGGTAGTTCTGTATGTTGTCCTTGTCCGGGTACTTGTAACCCGTGACGGTGTAGTACTCGCCGTCCGGGATGTACTTGGCTAAGTAGGCGAGAAAATCGCTCAGATGGCTCTCCTTGACTTCAACGTAGAGGCCCGGGAACTTCTGATAGCTCACCGTGGCGGAGAGGTTTCCACCGTACTCGGAGAGGGCCTCATTTACGATGTACTGGTATTTGAGCTTGGCGGTCTCGTCTTTGAAGATCACGTTGACCCCTTCGTAGCCGTCGTGGACGTAGTGGGGATCCATGCCGAGCCTGT